>JAEZAF010000069.1 GCA_023430545.1 Chloroflexota bacterium | reverse complement strand
ATGCACAAGGTGAGCCCAAATTCGGTCGTGACCTGTCGCGAACAACGTCCTGAGTATAGCGAAAGATGTGGATGATGTCAGTCTTTGTTGGCATTGATGTGTCGAAAGCCACACTCGATCTGGTCCTGCTGACTGACAGTGGGACCCAGCACCAACAGTTTCCTAACACGGTTGCTGGGTTTGAGCAGTTACACCAATGGCTGAAAACGCAGCCCCCAATGACGCGTGTAGTGATGGAAGCGAGCGGGCGTTACGGGGAAGGACTGCTGTATTTTCTGCTGGAACAGGGCTATCCGGTCAGCTACCTGAACCCGAAGCAAATTCACGCCTTTGCTGAGGTGCATCTGCACTACAACAAGACCGATAAACAGGATGCACTGCTCATCGCCTGTGATTGTCAACTGCATCAGCCGCCCGTATGGCAACCGACTTCGCCACTGCAGCGGCAGTTACAGCAGCGCTCGCGTCGCCTGCACGCACTACAAAAGATGCGCCAGCAGGAAGAGCAGGAAGCCAATCGTCTCCACGCGGGTCTCACAGATCCTTTTGTGGTCAAGCAGATCCGCCTGCTCATTGCCCACTTTGACCGCCTGATTGCGCAAACCCAGCAGGCCATGCATGCGCTGGTGGCGCAAAGTCAGGCGTTACGCGCTCATGCCCTCAAGATCTCAGCGAGTTCTCAGCACGTACCAAGCTGCGCCGATAGACAGGAAATCCAAAACTGGTGTACATTAATTCTGATATTTCGCTGACCCAAGGATGACTATCAATGAATTCATACACCCTTATTTCGCGCCGCGCTGCGGCCACCCTGCTGCTGCTGGTCCTTGTGCTCGTCCCGTTTGCTACCGCACTGGCGCAGGAAGCACCCGCCATCCCGACGCTGGTGAACCCGGCAGACGGACAGACCTATAATACGCACGCGCCGCTGCTTCAGTGGACAGATGTCGAAGCCGATACCTACAAAATCGTCATCAAGAAAGCGGATGGCACCAAATATCTGAAATACAAACTCAATGATGCCGATGTGTGCAGCGAGTTCCTCGAATGCAGCTACTCGCTTGCCACCAGCGGCGACTCGTTCGACGAAAATGGTGAGTACACCTGGAAGATCGTCGCCAAGAACGAATTTGGCAAGTCCAAGAGCGAACCTGCGACCTTCATTATCGACTTCCCCGGCGCACCAACACTGGTTTCGCCGCTGCCCGGTGCGACCGTCACGGGTAGTACCACTTTCAGTTTTGAAGAAGTGGTCGCGGCGACAGCATACAAGCTGGTCGTCAAGAACACCGATACCAAGCAGAAGTTCAAGGTATCGGTTGATACTACGGTCTGCACCAGCGGGATCTGCACCGTCAGCCTGCCAGAGACACTGGAACCCGGCTCGTATTCATGGAAAGTGACTGCCCAGCAGCCGCCGCTGCCGAATAAATCCAAGAGTGAGAAGCAGACCTTCACGGTGGAGATTCTGTAGGGCCGTTTGAATATTCACAAAACGGTTCTGCAATTTATGGAAACACCGGACAACGCCTGCGTTGTCCCTACATAAGACCTGTTTTGCAGGGGCAGGGGTGGTGGGCTGGAAGAATCCGGACCCTACACAACACAGAGAATGCAGGGACAGGATCGGTTTACAAGGGTAGGTATTTAATTCGCAGTTCAGGTGTTTACAAGCGGACACGACATGCCGTGCCCCTACCTTCCGCGTGTTAAAGGGTGTGTTGTCCAGCACCTCCAAAGATTGAATAGAAATACCTACCTTTGAAAAGTCAGGTCCGGCCCGTACAGCACACTGTGTGCTGTATCCGCCGGTTTCTGAAAATTCAGATCCCTTCCAGCCCAGACATATCACCTGCGGCGCTGGTACCGTCAGCGCCGCCTTACATCGCCTCATCAAGCGCATGGTCAGATAAGGAGGTAGGTTTATGAGCATTGCCATCAATGCGCGGATGTACCGCACGCGCACCGGACGCAAGCAGATCACCGAACTCTATGATATGGCGCTTCAGCGCTTCCCTGTCGCCTATGAAAGCCGTTTCGTCGCTACCCGCTACGGACATACCCATATGCTGATCTGTGGCCGGGAAGATGCACCGCCGCTGGTGCTGGTTCACGGGGCCAGTATCAACGCGCTGGTGTGGGCACCGCAGGTCGAAGCGCTGGCCGAACATTACCGCATCTATATTCCTGACATCCCCGGTGAAGGCGGCAAAAGCCAGCCGGTTCACCTTTCGCGACGCAATGACGATCACGTCAAGTGGCTGGTGGATGTGCTGGACGCGCTGCGGCTGGAACGTCCGGCGATTGGCGGGATCTCGCTTGGCGGCTGGCTGGCGCTGATGATGGGCTTCCGCAGACCGGAGCGCGTCTCCCGGATTATCGCGCTGTGCCCCGCCGGGATTTCGCACGTCAGCCTGCGCTTTCTGCTGAACGCCGCGCCGATCTCGATGTTTCCGACCCGCGCCACAGCGGAACACTTCCTGCGTGCGATGACGTACAAGAAAAACCCGCTGAATACAGAATTCATCGACTGGATTACGACGATTTTCACCAACGTCCGCATGAACAGCAGCATCCCGCGCCGCTTTCGTGATGCGGAACTGAAGCGGGTGAAAGTGCCGACGCTGATTATGCTGGCCGAACACGAGATCCTGCATCAGGCGCATCCGACTGCAAAGCGTGCCCACCGTCTGATCCCACACGCACAGATCGAGATCGTGCCGGAGTGCAGCCACAGCCTCAACAGTGAACGTGCTGAGGTGGTCAACGCGCATCTGATGCAGTTTTTAACAGAAACAATGGAAGACTGACACCGTACTGATGCAGGTCCTGCGATTCTGGAAGCCCTACGGCGTCCTGACGAAGTTCACCGACAGCGAAGGCCGCCCGACGCTGGCCGATTACATCGCGATCCCGGAGGTTTACGCCGCTGGCCGCCTCGATATGGACAGCGAAGGTCTGCTGCTGCTGACGGATCATAACCGCCTGAGCACACGGCTGACCGATCCGGCATTCGAGCATCCGCGCACGTACTGGGTGCAGGTGGAGCGAATCCCGGATGCGGTGGCACTCAAGGCGCTGGCGGAAGGCGTGCGCGTTCAGGATTACGTCACGCGACCGGCGAAAGTCCGCCTGCTGGATGCAGCGCCCGATCTGCCGGAACGCAGCGTGCCAATCCGCGAGCGGAAGAATATCCCGACCGCGTGGCTGGAACTCACCCTGACCGAAGGGCGCAATCGTCAGGTGCGGCGCATGACGGCGGCAGTCGGTTATCCCACGCTGCGGCTGGTACGCTGTGCCATCGGAGACATCACGCTGGAAGGCTTACAGCCGGGGGAATGGGAACTGCTGCCCGAAGCGCGGGTTGAGTCCATCCTGAAGCTGACACAGCAGCGGTCGCAACAGCGGTCACAGGAACGCAGACCGTCAGCACCAAAGCATTCCCCGAAGCGGCCCTATCCCAAGAAGCGCCGCTGATGGTCAGGGGGAGACTATTTTGAATATTCAGCAAACCTGCTCTGAATCTCAGGGAAAGGCCGGACAGGGCAGGCCCTGTCCCTACTCCTCGCGTATTTTGTAAGGGCAGATTGTTAATCTGTGGACAGATTAAACGGAAGATCGAGTGAGTCGTAGAGTTCCGGGCGGCGATCCTCAAAGACCGGGATACGCTTGCGCACTTCCTCGGTACGATCCAGATCGATTTCGACGGTAAACAGACCCGGTTCCTCGCCAGCCTCTACCAGAATTTTGCCCCATGGATCGACCACCATCGAATGACCGGCGAAGGTGGTGTCACCGATCTGTCCGCAGGTATTGGTCGCGATCATATAAAGCTGATTCTCGATGGCGCGGGCCTGAAGCAGTGTGCGCCAGTGCTCGACGCGCTCCATCGGCCATTCCGACGGCAGCAGCACAATCTGTGCGCCGTCCAGCGCGTAGCGGCGGAACAGCTCCGGAAAGCGCAGGTCATAACAGATCGCCATCGCGGTCCGTCCCCACGGCAGATCCATCGCCAGCGTGGACTCCCCTGCCTGAAGGTAGACATCTTCCTTCATCAGCCGGAAGAGATGGGCCTTGCGGTAGACGCCCATCATACGGCCATTCGGCGCGAAGAAGGTCGCGCTGTTGGCGACGGTCTGGCCGCGCTTTTCCATGACGGAGCCGACGATGCTGATCTTGTTCTGGGTGGCGACGGTCGAAAGCTGGTTGAAGATGCCGGAATTCAACTGGTCGGCGAATTCGCGGCTGCGGTCGAGGGCGTAACCGGTGGACCACAGCTCCGGGAAAACGACGAGATGCGAACCACGCCGTGCAGCTTCCGCCGCGAGTTTCTCCATCATCGTGATGTTGCGTTTAGGGTCGGCCAGCGCGATACGCATCTGCGCCAGCGAAACAATAATCTTCGTCAAAGCTCACACCTCTGGAAAACAAAAAGCCACAAACAACGATTTGTGGCCTATTGTACCGCGTTTTGAGTTGATGCCGCGTAAATTATGGGCGGGACGTACGCATCATGCTATCTGCATTGTACGGACGACACCTGCGTTGTTCCATGCGTACCAAGTCAAGCAAATTACATGTTTAAGACAGGTCCGCCATAAACCCCCACCTAAATCCTCCCCCGTTGACAGGGGAGGACTTTTCGCACGCTCACGATTTATTTTCTCTTAACTAGTGGCTATGGGACAACGCCTGTGCCATCGATATGCTATCTGTATACTTCAGCAGCGGACAGGCTCATGCTCTACCGCTTGTCATCCTTCGGGATGCGGTAGCCGAGGCGCTGCATGAAGCCCTCGTCGCTGCGCCAGTTCTTGAGTACCTTGACGTGCAGATCGAGGAAGACTTTGGCGTCGAGCTGATCTTCGAGGTCGGCGCGGGCTTCACTGCCGATCTGCTTGATCATCGCGCCCTGCTTGCCGATCACGATCCCCTTCTGGGAATCACGCTCGACGTAAATGGTGGCGCTGATGTAATGCGTACCGTCCTCACGTTCACGGTACTCGTCCACATCGACGGCGACCGCGTGCGGGATTTCGTCTTCGGTATGCATCAGCACTTTTTCGCGCACGGCTTCCGCCGCGATAAAACGCATGCTGACTTCGCTGACCTGATCCACCGGATAGTAGCGCGGTCCGACGGGCATCCGGGCGATCAGCGCTTCGAGCAGTTCCGACACGCCGGTCCCCTTCAGCGCACTGATCCGGTGGACTTCGGCGGCATTCACCAGACTGGTGTGTTCGGTGACATCATGATCGGGCGCAAGATCGACCTTGTTCAGTACCAGTACCACGGGCCGTCTGATCTTCTGAAGGGTTTCAGCGGTGGCGCGGTCACCGGCATGGACCGGAATCGAGGCGTCGATCATCCACAGCACGACATCGGCATCATGCAGAGCGCGTTCTGCCGCTTCCACCATGAACTCGCCGAGCCGGTGCTGCGGCTTGTGCAGACCAGGTGTATCGACGAACAGAAGCTGCGCATCGCGGCGGGTGTAGATGCCAAGCTGCTGACGGCGCGTGGTCTGTGGTTTCGGAGAGACAATCGCGACCTTCTGCCCCAACAGGGCATTGATCAGGGTCGATTTACCCGCGTTGGGGCGCCCGACCACGGCGACTACACCGGAACGGTGATTCTCCGGAAAATCGTCATCGAACACACTGTCCAGTTGGGAATTACTCATTCATCATCCTCTTCTGACGGCGCAGCATGCTCCGCCCAATAGCGGCTGGCATGGAACAGGGACTGGAACGTCCCGGCGTCACTCCAGAAGCCGCTGAGTTCGTGCCAGCGCAGCTTTCCGGCGTCAAGGTAATAGTTGTTCACCTGGGTGATCTCCAGCTCGTTGCGTCCGGCGTAGCCCGGATCACACTCGCGGATAAAGTCGAACACCGTCTGATCGTAGATATACAGCCCGGTGACGGCAAAGTTGGAGCGCGGATTGCGCGGCTTTTCCTCGATCTGGACGATCTTCTGCGGGTCCTGTTCATCGAAGACGGCGACACCGAAGCGATGCGGATCGTGCACCTGCTTGAGGAAGACCATCGCCCCATCGGTGAAATTCTTCACCGGCTCCGAGATATTGGCGTCGGTGGTGTTATCGCCGAGGATCACGGCAATCGGGCCGTTATCGGCAAAGTCTTCGGCCAGTGCCAGCGCATCCGCGATACCGCCGTCTGGTCGTTCCTGATAGGCGTATTCCAGATGACGCACACCGAGTTCGCGGCCATTGCGCAGCGTTCCGAGGAAATGCCCGACATGCGGCCCACTGGTTACAATCAGGATGTCGGTGATACCTGCGCTGACCAGCGTGCTGATCGGGTAAAAGATCATCGGCTTGTCATAAACGGGCAGAAGATGCTTGTTGGTGACGTGCGTCAGTGGGTAAAGGCGGGTGCCGAGGCCCCCTGCCAGAATAACACCTTTCATTCTTTTCCTGCTTTCCTTATGTAATCGTGATGGACCATCATGGACAGATCAAATGGTGGACGGGGTGAGCAGCGTGACGGGCAGTGCGTCATCAGGACGAATGCGAGTCACTGGTATCATCGGATGCATGGTGTGAATCCAACCATGCCCGGACACTGCGATAAACGGGCAGCGCCTGAAGCAGGCGCGGTGGCAGCACAGGGCGCTGAGCCTCGGCCAGCGTCGTGTCCAGCGTTTCTGACACGATCAGGGCACTGACCGACGCGACGGGAACGGTCGCCTGCGCATCGGTGTAGGCCAGCACTTCAAAGGGCAGCGCGAGATCCAGCCGTTTGACCGGCATCATGGTGTCCTCGCCGTCATTGCGAAAACCCAGCACATCAGCACGTGGGTACAGGTTGCTTTTACGAACCAGAAAATCCCACGCATCCTCACCGGTCAGCATTTCGCCGTAGTCCAGCGCCAGCAGTCCAGGGACGAGCGAAAAGGCCGGTTTTTCAAGGAAGCGCACGCCGTAGCGGATCATCAGCGAACCCTGTGCCAGCACGGTACAGTCATTGGCTGACGCGACCGCCGCGTCAGCGGCAGACAGCACGTGATTCGCATCTGCCACCAGCGCGGCAGACGTGACCGCCGCGCAGCGGATGACCGCACCCTGCACCGCATCACCGATGGGTGCGCGTTCGGGGATTACAGGCATCGTGCGCTGAACCTCAGACTAGTGATGTGAACCGGCCGTGCTTGGCGAGGTCATGGCATCATGGCCTGCTGCATCGTGAGACTGTACCAGCGCCTGTCCGCTGGTGGCCGGGATCGAGATCCCGTGTTCGTCGGAGAGTGCCAGCGCGTGTTCGTCGCTGTGATCGTCGTGGCCGTGACCGGGATCATCCGCCGGGATGTTGATATTATCGAAATTGCGGAAGGGCTGCGTAACACCCACCCACGCGACTGCACCGGCAATGAAAAACAGCAGTCCGGCGACGAACAGCAGCGAGATGATCGTCGAATTATTGGCAGCCGCCTCGGTATTCCCACCGATCACACCGACTCCCAGCGCGATAATCATCAGCACAATCCCCAGACCGGCCAGAAATGAAAAGCCAAGCGTGGTGGGTGTCAGGCCGATATCATGCGAGACGGGTTCGATATGCGGTTCCGTCAGTTGTTCAATATCCACATCATGCGCCATGCGCGTACTCCACAGTTGTCTACTTACAAAATCTGCTTTAAATTCTGCCTGTTGAATGCTGTGAAGTCAAGCATACAAGCCGTGAGCCGGACACGGGCAGCCCTTGTCCGCCGCTGGTGGCTGGTGGCTGGTGGCTGGTGGCTGGTGATCAACAGCACTGCAAAGCCGAAGGACGATCTTGGAAAGGTCATCTGATTCTATGAGCGATACACATCCCCCGCGTGAAGCCTATATCATCCGACATGGAGAGACCGAGTGGAACGTCCAGAAGCGCTGGCAGGGCCACTATGACTGTGCGCTGAATGATGAAGGCCGGCGTCAGGCCAAGCGTCTGGCAAAATATATGCGCCTCAACCATGCACTAAGCCATATCTACAGCAGCGATCTCTCACGGGCGCTGGACACCGCCAAAGCGATTGCCGACGCCTATGGGCTTGAACCGGTGATCGATCTCCGCCTGCGCGAAACACATGTCGGGGTGTTTCAGGGGTATACCGGGGACGAACTGGTCAACCTCTACCCGGAGGAACTGATGCGGTTCCGCACCGGCAGTATGGATTTCATCATCCCGACCGGCGAATCACGGCTTCAGGTGCAGGCCCGCGCCCATGAAGCCTTTTTCGAGGTAATGGCGAATACCGAAGGCAATGTCGCCTTCGTCTCACACGGCGGCTGGATCAACCTGCTGCTGCGCAAGCTGTTCAGTGATTTCGATACACACGGCGGCGTGTACATCTCCAACACGTCGATCACCACCCTGGTCGAAGATGACGGCTCGTGGCGTCTGGGCAGTGTGAGTGTTACGCCACATTTGTAAAAATTTACCCGGCGCTGCTCGGATTCTATCCAAGTACAAACGTCATACAAATCCAGTGACTTGCACAAATGTGGTATTGTACGACAATGGTATAACAAACTCGTTATTAATAAATTGACCTACCACTGACAAGACACGACTACTGGCGGCCATTCTGTGGTGACAGTGCGTTAGCAGTCCGGAGTTTCCATCATGAATGACAGCACCGTCAAGCAGATACGCCAGATCCTGCGTCAGGTCCAAACCCACCTGACCGATGTGCATGTGCATCAGGGCGCTGTTCAGGAACCCACCGGTCTGGTGGACGTTCTGTATCATCCTGACAATGCCAACGCCGAGCTGAATTACGTGACACCGCGCAAGAATACCGCGTGGGTATCGATGCCGGAAGTCATCAACGGGCTTCAGGTGCTGAAGAATTACCAGCGTCCCCTGCGCGTGATGTTCATCGAAGGGCTGTTCATCCCGGCCTTTGGAGATCGCCTCGCCAGCATCGGGCTGGAGCGTGTCTCCGAGACGCGGGTGATGGCTGTCGAGTTGAGTCCGGACGAGATCGATACGCGCTCTCCGGATGAATCCGATGAACTGGAACCGGATCGCACGCTGGCTGCGGGTAATACCAGTACCGCCTCTTTTATCCGTGTCTCCTCACGGGCAGAAGTCGCGCTGTGGTGGTATCTGTGGCGCAATGCCCGTTACGATGTCGTCACACGGACAGCGGAACTGCGCTTTATCGAAGCCACCTATGAACAGATCCAGAGCGGTCATCAGATCGACATCATCATGCGCATCGGTGGGATTCCGGTCGGTGTCGCCAGCCTGACGCTCAACAGCAGCCGCAGCAGTGCGCAGATCAGCGCGTTTGCACTGGCCCGCGAAAAGCGCAGCCTTCCGCATGCCGTGCAGCTTCTTGAAGAAATCCTTCAACAGGCAGAGAACGCCGGAACCTCGCTGCTGTTCTTCGCTGAAGACGATGTGCTGCTAAAAACGGTGTCACAATCGTATGGTTTCGTAGACTGCGGCGGGGTCGTATGCTATGCTGAAGCCACGAACCCGAATCAGTTCAGTGGAAACAGTGATGACTCTCTGGCAGCATCTTTATATCGCACCAGCTAATTCATCAGCGAACACATCGACCACCGCACTCTACGAACTGCTTCAGCAGCAGATCCCGGACACGCTCGAAAGTGCCAGTTTCAAACGGTATGATCCCTTCGGCCTGATGCCCGCGACCCGCGCCTATGCGCAGGTCATCCGACTGTTTATCGCCCCGCCGGATGATCACCCGCGCTGGCTGAAGCTCATCACCTCGCCGGACAGTGCGCTGCCAGATGCACTGCCAGCGCTGCTCTCACAGGATGATCGCCTGTGCCTGATCGCGGCCATCGAGGATCAGCAAACCGCCAGCATCCGCGTCTATCAGGGTGGCCGTCCCGTCGAGGATTGGAACGCCGCGCTGAAACCGCTGTTACAGCAGAGTCCCGCTGCGAATGTCCTGCCATTACCGTCCAGCCCTACCGGGTCAGATGCGCTTTCCGCCATCCCGACGGAAGGGATGCCGGACGACCTGCGGGCGATGGCCGATAAACTCAGCGGCAAACAGATGCAGAAGCTGATGAATCGAATGTCCGGCCAACTGCTCAACGCGCAGCAGCAGCAGGACGCCCAACATCTGCTGGCCGGTACACAGATCGACTGGTCGCAGGCTGGCGGTCAGCAGATCACACGGCTGATGGAGGCCCTGCATATCCCCCACTGGCGCACACCGGATTACGTCGCACTGCGCGATGCATACCAGTTACAAAGCCGCCTCAAACGCAATCCGAATGCGCGCCTTTATCCGGGCGATCAGGAAGCGATGGACGCAGTGCCGGACGCCCTGCGCTATATCCCCATCTATGCAGGATCAACCGATTCAGCCGGAACATAAGCGGACATTCCGGCGTCAGCAAACCGAAGTATCTTCACCCTTTGCGAACCGCATCAGGAGGACAGACATGGGTTTTGTTCGATATGCAATCCGCCGATTTACCGTGTGCATTTTACTTGTGCTGGCACTTGGCCTGGTGGCAGTCAGAGGCGGCGGCGTCAGCGCACAGGATGACGCGCAGGACACGCCCGCCTGCGAGATCGACGTAAGCGAAGCGGTCGCCCTGCTGGTCAAGGCGCAGGCTGCCGCGTCTGGTGGAAATATGGCAGAAGCACAGGATCTGATTGCTGATGCGCAGGCCGAACTGGAAGCTATTGCCGCCTGCGAGAATATCCCCCGCTTTGCGCTCTCCGAAAATTACGAGTATAGCGACGGGCGCAGCTTCCGGTTTTCCTATCCCGAAGGATGGGCGACCGCACTCCCGGCCAATGATGAATACATCGTCTCCTATGCCCCGACACAGGCGCTGGCCGAGAGCGAGTTCTTCTATCAGACCGACCCACCTGCGCTGAATACAGGCGAGTATACCGGCATGACCGCGTTATATACCCCGCGTGAATTCGGGATCTTCAATCTCACCGGCTCGACGCCAACCGCACTCGAATTCGCTGAAGGTTTACGCATCGGACTGCTGGAACTGGACACGATCAGCGATGCTGCTCCGGTCGAAGCTGTCGAAGTGGATGGGCGCGAAGTCCAACTGGCGACGATCTATGGCGAGGGCTATGCCTTTGTGATCGCGGTCGAACAGGTGGATCAGATCGAAGCCACGTTTGAAGTCCCGGAAAACCTCTTCCTGTTTGTCGCGGTGGCAGGCGCGCCGGATGAAATCGACATCGTGCGCCAGCTTGCCCTCGACATCATGGACAGCGCGGAATACACGCCAGATACGCAGGGGTGACCTCATCCTTTTAAGGGTAGGTATTTTATTTTGGTCAGATATTTACAGCGGATACGGCAGTGCCGTGTCCCTACCCGCCGCGTATTTTGTAGGGGTGATCCCGGGGTATTCGGGCGGACGCCCCGTCGGGCGTCTCTACATTCCGCGTGTTTAGTAGGGACAACGCCTGCGTTGTCCGGGATTTTCGTGAGAGTGAATGGAAATACCTACCCTTGTAAACGGGGATAGGGGAACCCTTCCCCTGACCAATTGCCCCGCTTGGATCGCTTTTCAAACCCCTTTCCGGCGGCGGATATGGTAAGATCAGTGGAGCGATATGTACCCGGCAGATGAAACGTTTCGACTGCGAAGTACGTATAGCAATTGATCGGGGGAGGGGGAGCCGTCGTGTCCGATCCGATAATTAATCAATGGGTTGAAGCGGCAATCGCAGGCGATCAGGATGCATTTGCCGAAATTGTCTATACTTTTCAGGATGCGGTGTATAACCTGTGCTATCGTTTGCTGGGTGAGCGTACCGAGGCTGAGGACGCCGCGCAGGAAGCGTTTCTGAAGGCGTATTCCAATTTAAACCGCTATGATTCGGAGCGTGCCTTCAAGACATGGCTGCTGACGATCGCATCGAATCACTGCATCGACCGGCTGCGTAAACGCCGGATGACACAGGTCTCGATCGACGAGCCGATTCCAGCCACGCTGTCACTGGCGAGCAGTGATCCACTGCCAGAACACGCCGCGCTGAGTAATGAGCGCAGCCGTCAGATTCAGGCGCTGCTCAACGAGCTGTCTGAGGATTACCGTGCAGCCGTGACGCTGCGTTACTGGTACGATTATTCGTATGCCGAGATTGCAGAGATCCTGCAAACGACCGAAAGTGCAATTAAAAGCCGCCTGTTTCGTGCGCGACAGATGCTGGCCGAGAAACTCGATAACGGGCAGTCGTCCACTAGTGGTACGGTAAACCCGCTGTTGGAAGGGATTTAACGTTATGGCAAGTGAAAAGCATCGCCGGTTGATGCAGGAATCACTCGACCAGATTTTATCGGAAGAAGCACAGCAGGAACTCTTTGCCCAGCTTGACACCGATCAGGACACTGTCGCCGAATACAATAAGCTGCACCGCGTCCACAACATGCTGCAAAACGCCCCGCACGAGCGTGCACCGCGCCGTCTCGCGGCGACGATTATGGCACGACTCGCACAGGGGCTGGAGATGCAGGTCAGTCAGGACGCCAGCCCACAGACAGCAGCGGATACCGAAGCCGCGCAGCAGGTGCTGATCTCGCGGGAAGTGATCGCGCTTGCGCTCAATCTGGTGACCGTCGCGACCATGCCGCTGCTGGTGGCTGCCACATGGATGGTGATCCATGCCCAGGCGGACCCGGCGCTGCTGACGCAGGTACTTCAGCAGATCGTCGCGCTGGTGCTGCTGATCCTCAAGATCATCGAAGTCTTCCTCGAACAGGCGCAGAAGCTGGCGGAAGAAGATCCGAATACGGCACTTGCCCTGCTCTCGCTGATCCCGGTGACGATGCTGGCGATTGTCCGCTATATGCTGAGCGAACAGCCTGATGAGAACGGATATCCATCCGCGCAGGATGCGGTTGGCGCGCCCCAGTCCCGCGATGCGGGTCGTGAAGACCGTCTGAGTTAGAGATTGCCCCCACGTTACAGAGACAGGCCATTGATCTTATGAAACTGCCGGACACGGCATGCCGTGTCCCTACATCCGATGGGTTGTGTAGGGACAACGACAAGCAAGGTTGTTTAGGCGTTATCTGCTTGTGAACACTTTTTTGACCCCTCCCTAGCCCTCCCCGATTTCGGGGAGGGAACAGGCTACGTTGTTTTTAAGCCCTCTCCATGAACGGAGTGAAAGCGAAACTTGTTTCGTCGGGAGGATGGGGTAAAGAATGGATCACACCTTCTTCGATGGCCGCTGAATAAAACCTGCCCTTGTAAACGGGGATAGGGGTTATCAAACCGGATGCTCTTCGCAGATGATGACAATGGGCTGGCCGCGCAGACGGGTCAGTGCCAGCGTCCGGGCCTGCGACCCCCCTTTGAGTTTAAGCTGCGCGGTGAGCTGCTCCGGTGTGAGCGGCGAACCGCGCTTTTTGATCGTCACCCGGCTGACATCCTGTTCGCGCAGGGCGGCACGCAGCTTTTTCAGATTGAACGGCATCCAGTCCACAATGCGCCATGATCGCACCCACGGCGTCGATGGTGGGCTGTCAGCGGTCAGATAGGCGATGGTCTCGTCAAGCTGAAACGCGCCAAAGCGGGCGGCGGCAGCGCGCACCAGATTGCCACGCAGCAGCGCCGCGTCCGGCTCGATCAGGTATCCACGCGGCTCGGAAAGGTCGGCGTCCGCGTCGGCGTCACCGGCCTGCGCCCAATGGTGGACCTGTCCGTCCGCGGTCAGCAGTGTGGCGGAGAGCGTCTGTGGAGTGGGTTCGGTGGTCAGATGCAGCAGCGCCTCTTTCAGATCACCTTCGACCGAGATGAACTCGACCTCTCCGCCATATTCCGCAAGCTGCGACAGATCCACCCCCGGTGACAGCTTGACATAGACCGGATGCCCTCTCCAGCGACGCACGGTGGACAGCGGCGGGATATAGCCCTCAACATCGAAGATACGCCGGTCACCGGTACGCCGCGCCGGATCGAAGAAGACCGCGCTGTTGGCAGACGGATCGAGCAGTGTCACATCGCCCACTTCAAACTGTGCGCTCAGGCCGAGCGCGTCGTTATTCAGTCGTGCGAGTGCAATCCGCAGGGGATCGAGATCGACGCCGGTGGTGCGCAGTCCGGCGGATGCCAGCGCCAGGGTATCGGTGCCGATGCCGCAGCAGGCGTCGATCCATATGCTGGCATCGGATGGCAGGAAGCGTTCAGCGCGGTAACGTCGCACGAGGGGATGGCTGGCCTGTTCCAGCGCATCACGTGTGAACCACATCCGGGCCGCATCCGCACCGAATTTATCGACGGCTTTCTGACGGAGCGTGGCTAATTCCAGCGCTGCCGAGGCTTCATCCGGTGCAAACTGTTTGCGGAGCCGCGTCAGCAGGGTGAGTGTGCTGGCCCCTTTGCCGGTATTTTTCAGATCCTCGTGCGCCAGTGTGTCCAGCAGTGCGGTGCCGCGTGTCGATTGCAGAAATTCCAGATCGCTGTATTCCACATCCCTGTCCTGTATCTATCTGATGTCAGTGCGGATCGTTCCATCAGTTTTGACTGTAACAAAGCGTAATTGTGTGTAATTGATGTAGAATATAAAAAAATATTTCTCAGAAGAGTACTGGCACCTTTATGACTCCCTCAGATCACCGCACGTTCGATTTTCGGCGTTTGCTGGACCGGATGCCTATGGGAGTGTGTGTGATCGACCGCCACGACATCATCCAGTATGTCAACCTGCCGCTGAGCAAACTGCTGCACCTGCGTGCAGAGCGTATGATCGGCCATCGCATTCAGCAGGTGATACCGCTGATCCCCCCATCGTTACTGGAGACATCCGCCGGAGCGAATGACCGTCCGAATGATCAGCCGAACAGCGAGGAATGGCGGTATGATGACCGGCACGGCAGCGCGATCTGGCTGCGTGCGACGGCGGAGCGCTTCGATCAGGCTGATGGCCTGTCAGACGAGTCCGATCCCCTGCGGCTGCTGACATTCGAAGACATCACACAGCCCCGACAGACTCAGATGCATCTGAGCGAAGCGCAGACCCTGTTCCGCTTCGCCATTCAGAATACCAGCGTCGTGCTGTTCACCATCGATGTCGAGGGGCGCATTCAGCATTTCGAAGGGCGCGGGATGTCGGAACTGGTGCAGGACCCTGACGCGATTATCGGCCAGCCGCTTCAGGATGTCTACCGCCTGCCGGAGCTGAGCGGCGAACTGGCGTTCGTGATGGGCGGGCACAGCTTCACCTCGTATCACCGCCTCAATAACCGCGATTTCATCACCTACTACAATCCGGTGACCGATCTGGATGATCGCGTGATCCGCGTGCTGGGGCTGACGGTCGATATTACCGACCAGACCGCCGCCTATCAACTGGCGCGTGAGGCCGAAATCCAGTACGAGATGATCTTCGAACGGGTGAGTGACATCGTCTTTATCACCGACCAGAACGGGCGATTTGCAGCGCTCAATCCGGCGTTTAAGGCAGTCACCGGCTATGACAGCGCGGAATGGATCGGCAAACCGCTGTTCGATCTCGTCAGCGCGGAAGACCGTCACCGTCTGGTGGAAGCATGGCAGCACATGGAGACCGGCGGCCCGCTTCGCACGGTCGAGGTGCGGATGTCGACACAGGCTGGTCGCGAGATCAACGTTGAGATCCGGGCGCGTATGGTGATGCCGCGTGATACGCGCTATCCCGATAGCAGCGATCCCGAAGCGCAGATGCCGCCGTCATGTGTCGGTGTGGCACGTGATATTACCCAGCGCAAGCTGGAAGTCCTGCAGGAGTTACAGGTCGAGCTGGAATACGAACGTCTGGAGATGCTCAACCGCTTTATACACAACGTCTCACACGATATTCGTACGCCGCTTTCGGTCATCAACTCGGCCGTCTATCTGATCCGCCGCAAGGTGGATGAGGTCTCGCTGGAGAAAGTTGAGCCGCATCTGGCGATGGTGGATACACAGGTGCAGCATCTCAACAATCAGTTCAACAACCTGCTGACCATCCCGGATATCCACCTGCGCCGCCGCAATCTGGTGTTCTCACATTATGATCTGACGGCGCTGCTGCGGGGGCTGATCGATGAACAGTATCCGGCCATCCAGCGCCGCCGCCAGCAGATCCGGTATCTGCCACCCAACAGCGCTGTGATGATGTACGGCATGGAAGAGGAAATCCGCCGCGCCCTCCGCCATGTACTGACAAATGCCATCACCTATACACCGTCACACGGGCATATCCTGCTGATGATCGCGGTCAGCCAGCAGGGGGTAAAAATCACGGTTCGTGATAACGGCATCGGCATCTCGCCTGACCACATCAGCCATATCTTCGAACCGTTTTACCGCGTGGACCAGGCGCGTCAACTGGATACCGGTGGCATGGGGCTGGGACTGACGGTTGCGAAAACCATCATTGAGGCGCATCAGGGCCGCATCAGTGCAGAGAGTGAGCCAAATCACGGGACGACGTTCACTATCGATCTGCCCTTCCTGAAGCAGGAAGATTATTAGGCGGAAAAAATCCGCCAGAAACCTCAACCTCTGAAGGCCGGGGGAGAGGGGGATTTTCCGCCCCTCATCAATTTTTTATTGTTTTTTTACAGGTTGAGCGCGATTTCAGTTGTTGCAATTTCGCATCTTCGCGTAAGATGTCTGTAGCAAGCTGATATTTTATGTTGCGCAAAGGAGTTGGATGATGTTAAAGCTTTTTCGCGTGTTGATCGCCCTTTTGATGGTGCTGGTCGTCGGCCTGAGCGCAGTACAGGCACAGGACACCGTGACCCTGGGTGAAGTCATTGAAGGCGAGATGACCGCCGACGAATACGAGTTCGAGTATCAGTTCGAAGCCGAAGCCGGTGAAGTGATCGCCGCCCTGTTCACTGACCCGGAACAGACCGGCAATCTGGTCAGCCCGATCCTGATCCTGACCAATCCGGCAGGTGATGTGATCGCCGATACCTCGGATGCATTCACCTTCGGTGATCTGACCCTGTTCGCCGAGATCAACAGCAGCGGCACCTACACCCTGACCGTCACCCGTATGGATGAAGAAGACGGCACGGACGAAGGTGTGTTCAATCTGGAGATCATCAGCGTGCCGGTGATTGGCACAGGCGAAGTGATTGAGGACAGCGTTTCGACCGAAGGCGGCGTCGCCCTTTACGCCGTGCGCCCGGACAGCGAGTGGGCTGTCAGCTATGTAAGAGGCGCTGGCGATATGGAAGTCGAACTGACTGTCAACAGCATTGACAGCAGCATCGGCACGCTGGAAGAACTGGCGCTGGTCGAGGGTGAAGGCGTCACCGAAGTCGTCCTCGGCCTCTTCGAGGAAGATGAAACCTATATCGTCCGTGTCGGCGAACCGCTGTTTGCCTTCACCTTCGATGAAGAAGAAGTCGAATACACGCTGGAAGTCCTGACCTTCGAGGACTAATCCACACCGGTCATTCACAGGCAGTACGACGCGGCGCTCACTTCGAGTGCCGCGTTTTGTTTGCCCTGTGATTGTCCCCGACGATTTGCGGATGGGTTCTGCGCTTAGCGTGCTGCCGCTGTCCAGTCTGTACAAAATTGTGACCGCTTAATCTGTAGTAATGGTCTGAAACAAGTTGTAGCATCCGTTAAGGTCTTATGTTAAATTTGCGCGACGCGTGGCAAAGAGCGGGCTTTTCGGCCTGTGCTTTATTACGCATTCTTAACGAGCTTTACGAGGAGAAAAGATATGAAACACGTATTGAAGCTCCTGGCGCTGATGGCACTGCTGATGACCAGCATCCTGCCCGCAGCCGCACAGGACGAACTGCTGTCGCAGACGGCGGAGTGCGGTTCTGAAGGTTACGGTGGTAACTTCCAGTCGATCGAAGCAGTCGATGAACTTACTGTGAAGTTCACACTCTGCAATCCCGATCCCGCTTTCCCCTCGAAGGTTGCTTTCTCCGCTTTCCAGATCTACCCGTCCGAATACCTTGAATCGACCGGCGGCGGTGGCCCCGCGCTGTTCGAAAATCCGATTGGTACCGGCCCGTACAAGCTGGAAAACTGGACCCGTGGTACGGAAATCGTCCTCACCCGCAACGACGAATACTGGGGTGATCCGGCCATCGAGCAGACCGTGATCTTCCGCTGGAACGCCGATGCGACCGCCCGCCTGACCGAACTTCAGGCCGGTTCCGCTGATGGTATCGACAACGTTGGCCCCGGCGACTTCGAAGTGATCGAAGCTGACCCGAACCTCCAGCTCTTCCCGCGTGACGGTCTCAACGTCTTCTACATCGGCTTCAACAACACCATCGCGCCGTTCGATAACCTGAACGTCCGTCAGGCTATTGCACACGCAATCGACAAGGAACGTATTGTCGCCAACTTCTACCCGCCCGGTTCCAGTGTCGCGACCCAGTTCATGCCGTCGGCCATCGAAGCAGGTTACACCCCTGAAGTCGAGCCGTTCCCCTATGATCCGGAAATCGCACGTCAGCTTCTGGAAGAATCCGGCCTCGAACTGCCGCTGGAAGTGACCCTGAACTATCGCGATGTGGTCCGTGGTTACCTGCCGCAGCCGGGTATCGTCGCAACTGACATTCAGGCACAGCTTGCTGAAATCGGCATCAACGTGACCATCGAAGTGATGGAATCCGGTGCCTTCATCGACGCTTCAAACGCCGGTGAACTGGGCTTCCACCTGCTGGGCTGGGGCGCAGACTATCCTGACGCTACCAACTTCCTCGACTTCCACTTCGGCGCTGGTTCCAGCCCGCAGTTCGGCGAACAGTGGCCGGAAATCACCGAGCCGCTGGCACAGGCTGCCCAGCTCGAAGACATTGCAGCACGCAATGAAATCTATGCGCAGGCCAATACCGCCATCCGCGATCTGGTCCCGGTTGTCCCGGTTGCCCATGGTGGTTCAGGCGTGGCTTACCGTGGCGTCATCACCGGTAACCCGCATGCCAGCCCGCTGAGCAACGAATCCTTCGCAGTGGTGGAAGACCCCGATGACGACAACTTCGTCTGGATCCAGAACGGTGAGCCGGCAGGTCTGTACTGCGCCGACGAAACCGACGGCGAAGCCCTGCGCGTCTGCGAACAGGTCAACGAAGCACTGCTCGGCTACGAAGTCGGCGGCACCTCGGTGGTCCCGGTTCTGGCTGAAAGCTATGAAGTCAACGAAGAACTGACCGAGTGGACCTTCACCCTGCGCGAAGGCGTGGTCTTCCACGATGGCAGCGCATTCGACGCCAACGACGTTGTTGCGTCCTATGTCGCCCAGTGGGATGCTGCAAGCCCGCTGCACGTTGGCCGTACAGGTGAGTTCTACTACTTCAGCGCGCTGTTCGGTGGCTTTGTGAACGCACAGCCCGCCGAAGGCGAATAAGTCTGATCCTGTAACGTTTTATATGGGCAGGCGACTCAAGTCGTCTGCCCATATTTTGTAAGTGAATCCTGTGAGTCTTTATGGCAGCATTTCTGGTACGTCGTCTGTTATCTGCAATCCCTGTATTACTTGGTATTCTACTGGTTACCTTTGCCCTTGCACGTTCTATCCCCGGAGACCCCTGCCGCGCCGTCCTCGGCGAACGGGCAACCGATGAAGTCTGTGATGCCTTCATCGCCCGTTACGGGCTGGATCAGCCGATCCCCAACCAGTTTCTGATTTATCTCGGCAATGTCGCACGCGGCGATCTGGGGGACTCGTTCCGCTTCAGCCGCCCGGTCAGCTATCTGCTGGCGGAACGCCTGCCGGTGACGATTGAACTGACCGTAACAGCGTTGATTTTCGCCGTTTCGATTGGTATCCCGCTCGGTGTGATCTCGGCCTATCGACATAACTCGACGATTGATGTCGGGACGATGATGGGCGCGAATATCGGCGTCTCGATGCCGGTCTTCTGGCTGGGGCTGATGCTGTCGTATTTTTTCTCCGTCACGCTGCGCGATACGATCTTCGCGCTGCCGCCGTCCGGCCCATTCACGCCCGGATTCACGCCGCAACCGTATTATCTGGCATGGGGCTGGGTCGAAACCCGTCAGGCGGCCACCCTGCCGATGATCTTCTTCTCCAACTTCAACATCCTGAATGGTCTGCTGATCGGGGATTTGAATGTGGTGGGGGATGCCATCCGCCATCTGATTCTGCCCGCCATGACCGTCGGGACGATTCCGCTGGCGATCATCGCCCGCATGACGCGCTCCAGTCTGCTGGAGTCGCTCGGACAGGATTACATCCGCACGGCCCGCGCTAAAGGGCTTCAGGAACATGTCGTGGTATTCGGCCACGCCATGCGCAATTCGCTGCTGCCGGTGGTCACCATTATCGGCCTGAATTTCGGCTTTCTGGTCAGCGGTGCAGTATTGACCGAAACCGTCTTCGGCCTGACCGGGATCGGCAGAACCTTATTTGAGGGTATCACAGCCCGTGATTACAGCATCGTACAGGGCGTCACACTCGTTACTTCAATTGCGTTCGTCCTGATTAACCTGTTGATCGACATCATTTACGGGTATCTCGACCCGCGTATTCGGCTGAGTTAAATCATGGAAGAAACACAGAAAGTAACCGCAGCAGTCCCCGTCACCCTGAAGACGAATGACCCTCTCGCACCACAGCGTCCGCTGTGGCGAGATACGCTCATCCGGCTGTTTCATAATCGCTCGGCGGTGGTCGGGCTGTTCATCATCACTGTGCTGGTGCTGGTCGCCCTCTTCGCCAATGTGATCGCCACCCACGATCCGCTTCAGTCCATGATCGGCGTCACGGGCGAAGTCCCGCCGCTGCCGCGCAAGCCACCCTGTGTCCCGTGGATGGGATGCGAGGACCCGATTCACATCATGGGCCTTGACCTCAACGGACGTGACCTGTTCAGCCGTATTGTCCACGGCGCACGGACCTCGCTGTTCGTCGGGATCACCGTCGTGCTGTTCGCGGCCAGTGTGGGCACGGCACTCGGCCTGATCGCCGGTTACGCGGGCGGCTGGGTGGATAACATCATCATGCGTGTGATGGACGTGCTGCTGGCCTTCCCCGGTCTGCTGCTGGCGATCACGATTGTGACCATTCGCGGCCCTGGTTTGCAGAATGCGCTGCTGGCAATCAGCATCGTCTCGATCCCGGTCTATGCGCGTCTGGCACGGGCCAGCACGCTGGGCGTCAAGGAACAGGAATTCATTACGGCGGCCCGTGCGCTGGGTGCGGACCCGTTTCGCATCCTCTTTGGACAGATCTTCCCCAATACGCTGACGCCGCTGATCGTGCAGTCCACGCTGGGGATTGGCACCGCTGTGATCGAAGCAGCGGCGCTGTCATTTCTCGGTCTGGGCGCACAGCCGCCGGAGCCGGAATGGGGCCAGATCCTCGCGGAGTCGCGCAATTACGTGTTTACCTCACCGCACATGGTCTTCTTCCCCGGCATCGCGATTACGATCACCGTGCTGGGCTTCAATCTGCTCGGTGACGGCCTGCGTGACGTGCTCGATCCCCGGATGCGCGGTCAGGGGTAGAACCTCGTCTGAAATCCTGACACCGTCAAAGGGCGCGGAGATTCGCATACGTGTTAAGCTAAGGTATTCTGAGGCAGAAAAAGCCCCCTATCCCCGGCCCTTTCCCCCATTCCACATCCGACGAGAAAAGCATTCGTCGGATGCTCAGAGGGAAAGGGTGAAAAACAGATCGCGCTGACTCATTCCCCTTCCCTCGGAATGCGAAACGAAGTTTTGCCGAGTGGGGGAAGGATTTAGGATGGGGGGCACCGGTGGCCTGATTTACACCTGCTTCAACGTGTAAAATGGCTTAACTTGGTGCATATGGGGCGCGAGAAATCGCGTCCTTTTGTTTTCCTCACCTGATAATTCCCCTCAAACTGGGGGCGCTCAGATCGCGCTATCCTGTAATAGACTGTTGATGCCTGAACACATTACTTATCCTCTATTTCTGTCCCAGGCATAACAAACATTTAAGAAGGTGGAAAATGAATTCTTCGCAGTACAGTGCAGATGTGCTCTCCAAAGTGAATTTTGCTGAGGTGGCGCTTCCCACCGGTGTCCGCATGCGTTATGCCGAATACGGTGATCCACAGGGGGAATCCATCCTCTTTCTGCACGGCTTTACCGACTCGTGGTTCTCGTTCAGCCCGGTACTGGCGCATCTCGATGCGGCGAAATATCACGTGTATATGCCGGATCAGCGCGGACACGGGAATTCCAGTGCACCGGATACGGATTATTCCGTGGAAGCATTCGCCCGTGATGCGATTGCCCTGCTGGATCAACTCAGCATCTCTCAGGTGACGCTGATCGGGCATTCGATGGGCAGCATGGTCGCGCAGCGCGTGGCTGTTAGAGCACCTGAGCGCGTGAAGCGGCTTGTGCTGATCGGCTCGGCGGCGAATACCGTCAGCGATGAGCAGAACGAGTTTCTGGCTGTGGTCAACGAACTGACGGACCCCGTCCCGGAAGAATTCGCACGCGAATTTCAGACCAGCACTATTCACCGCCCGGTTTCGGATACGTTTATCGCGGGTGTAATCGCGGAAACGATGAAACTGTCCGCCCGTGTGTGGCAGGGCACTTTAGGCGAACTTGTCACCAGCAGCGCGGCCAGCCCGGTCGAGCAGATCCAGTGCCCGACACTGATCCTGTATGGGGAAAATGACGGCGTCTGGCCCCGTGAAGAACAGGATGTTTTAGCGGCACGCATCCCCCGCGCAGAACTGAAGCTCTATCCCGACACCGGCCACGCCCTGCACTGGGAACAGCCGGAAGCGTTTGCGCGTGATCTTGAGGCGTTTATTTCGGCAGGGTTATAAAGGACGTTTGAATCTTCCGGAAGCGGCGGACACGGCAGTGACGTGTCCCTATCTCGCATAAATCCTGGTGCGTGTATGCTCCCATGCATGTCTATACAACACGCAAAATGCAGGGCGAATTCTTCCAGCTCACAGGACTAAATCCTGCCGGACTGCTTCAACTGTTCCAGATGCGCCGCCAGACCAGTTTCGACATCACGCAGCTTCTGATAGTTCAGATGGGGCAGTCCTGCGATCATCGGGGACTGCTCCTTTGCATTGCTGATGATAATCACCGGACACTGCACGCCGCAGGCATAGCCCACCTGCCAGTACAGGATGGGGTCAGGCTCCGGCAGTAAGGCGATCACGACTGATGCACTGTCGATGCGTGCCCTGATCTGATTCACCAGATCAGTTGCACCCGGATCAGCACCCGCAGGGTCCGGACTGACCGGATGAGAGTCGTAATTCTCACCCTCCATGCGCTCGCACAGCAGACCATGCGCGTGGACTGGTGACTGGATGGCGTAATAGAACAGGTCATCGAGTGACGGGTCTTCGGGCATGATGACGAAGGCATGGGTATGGGTGCGCTGTGCTGGCCTGAGGTCAACCGGGGCGATATTCTGTATCGTGTTCGTCACCGGGCCGGGGATGCTCCAGTGATCGCCGTGCACTTCATCTTTCACCGCCTGGACGCCGAGTTCCGCCAGCGGTTCTATCAGCCTGCGCCGGAGCCGGTTGAAGCGTTTCTCGGTGCGTTCCACAATCGTAATGCGCTTCAGTTTCGGCGGATACTGTCCTGCCCCGATCGCCGCGATCAGCCCGCGAATCTGTGACAGCGCCGCTTCGGTTTCATCCAGTCCGAAGTTACCGCCGTGAAAGGTCATCACCAGATGCTCGGTGCCGGGGGCCTGTTTTTGAAGTGCTCTCAAGGCATTGACCGCCAGCGTATGGATGCCTTCGTAGCCGATCCCGCGCAGAATCGATGTACCGACGAACAATACCTTTGGGGATGCCAGCGCACCTCGCGAGTCAATCAGGCTGAATTCGCCTTCATAGGGCGTGTATTCGCTCTCTTCGATGCCCTCGTTGCGCAGCAGCGCCGCCGCATGGCCGTCTGCACCATGGAAGGCCTGCGCGTACTTGAAGGCCACCACATCTGCCGGATATGTCATGATGTTGGCGTTTGCCAGCATCAACTGGACGCTGTCGGCCTGGATGGGCTTCAGTCCACGAAGCAGTTCCAGCAGGCGCGCCGGAAGCGGTGAACGCAGGCCGCTTCGCATCTCGGCATACTGCAAATCCGCCAGATTCGGCCACACATCCCCGGACACCAGCACCGGATAGACCGGCTTTCCCAGTTTTTCAGCCAGCAGCAGTTCGCGCAGCACCCAGCGCGACTGTCGGGCCTGCGGTGTCATGATGACGAGGAAGGCATCGCAGGCGTGGATTTCCTTTTCCAGCACCGTCCACCAGTCCTCACCGGGATTCAGTTCCGCGTCATACCAGACATCGAAGCCCTGATCCCGCAGCAGTGCGGCCAGATAGCGCACGAACTCGTCATCCTGTTTGCTGTAGCTGATGAAAATACGCGGCATGTGAATCATAAAAGCGGCCCTGGTGAGATGTGATGAAATCGTTGTTCAGAGGGATGGCACTGGGCCGGAAAGATCCGGCCCCTGCATCGTTATTCAGGCGCAGGGAGACGGTACTGCCGTGCCCGCTGCGAAAATATTCCGACTCTTCTACCGTTTGCTTTCGAGGCGCTGCTGAAGGATCTCGCGGATGGTCTGCGGATTACCCTTGCCCTTCATCGCCTTCATGACCGGGCCGAACAGTGCCTGAAACATCTTCTCGTTGCCGTCCAGATACTTCTGCACCAGATCGGGGTTCTCGGCGATCACCTGATCAACAACGGTCGCAATCGCGCTGGTATCGCTGACCTGTGCCAGCCCTTCGCGCTCGACAATCACCGATGCCTTATCGCCGCTTTCCCACATGGTCGCCAGCACGCTGACCGCCGTGTTATTGTTGATTGCGCCGGACCCTACCATGCTGACCAGCTCGGCCAGATTCGCCGCCGGGATCTTGCCCTCGGCCAGCGCTTCACGCTCGACACCGGCCTTGTTCATCAGTGCAAACAGGTTGGTCAGAATCCAGTTGGCGGCCTGCTTGGGATCAGCGCCAGCGCCGATCACGTCTTCGTAGTAGTGCGAGACATCCTGATCCATGACCAGCACCCGCGCATCATATTCGGAGAGGCCAAGCTGCTCGATCAGGCGCTGACGTTTGGCGTCCGGCAGTTCGGGAAGTCTGGCCCTCACCTGCTCGACATATTCGCGGCTGATCTCCAGAATCGGCAGGTCGGGTTCCGGGAAGTAGCGGTATTCGTCGGCGCGTTCCTTGTAGCGCTGGATGATAATGCGCTGCTTCTGCTCATCCCAGCCGAGGGTCGCGGATTTCACGGTGTCGCCGCCTTCGTACAGCTTGATCTGCCGGTCGATCTCGTAGTCGATGGCGCGGACCATGCTGCGGATACTGTTGAGGTTCTTGATCTCCGTACGCTGGCGGAATTCCTTATCGTCCCTGTGCATCACGCTGACGTTGGCCTCGAAGCGCAGCACACCCTTCGACATATCGCCGTGATTGACACCGAGATACTGCAAAATGGCGCGGAGTTTGCGGCCATAGGCTTCAGTTTCTTCGGCGCTGCGCAGGTCCGGTTCGGAGACGATCTCCAGCAGTGGGACGCCAGCACGGTTGTAATCGACCAGACTGCTGCCGTCGCCCAGATGCGTCAGCTTGCCGGTGTCTTCTTCCAGATGAGCGCGGCGCACGCCGATGCGTTTGGTGCTACCGTCCGGCAGGTCGATGTCCAGATAGCCATCCACCGCCAGCGGACGGTCATACTGGCTGATCTGGTAGCCTTTGGGCAGGTCGGGATAGAAATAGCTCTTGCGGGCGAACTGGTTGATCTCCGGGATGTCGCAGTGCAGCGCCAACCCGACCATCATGCCGTATTCAATCGCCTGCTGGTTGACGACGGGCAGCGTCCCCGGCATCCCCAGCGACAGCGGATCGACCGCGCTGTTGGGCGGCGCTTCCACACTGTCCACCACCGGGCAGGCGCTGAACATCTTGCTCTCGGTCATCAGTTCGGCATGGACTTCCAGCCCGATAATCGGCGTCCAATCGCTTCTACTCATTTTGGTCATCCTGTGGTTTGAGATTACAGCGGCAGTGTTGTTCGGTTACCGCAAATTTTCCGGCTGAATTGTACCACATTGGGGCGTATGTGGTGTTATGAAGGCAGCCTACCCCTGCGGAATAAATTCCGCTTTCACCTTCCCGGCATTGCAAGCAATGCTAACCACTCGGCAAACCGGAGTTTGCTACGCAACCTCAGTTTGCATTCTCAGGGGAAGGGGAAAACAGGTGGGGGACGTGCAAAAGGCCTATGGCGCGAGGGCACGCAGGCCCTCCCCTACGATGTGACCGACTGTGATGGGCGGGATAGATCGGGCCCCATGCGTACCAAGTTAAGCCATTTTACATGTTGAAGCAGGTGTAAATCAGGCCGCGGCTGCCCCCCATCCCGGGATGCTGCGCATGCTTTCCCTTCCCCCACTCGGCAAATCTTCGATTTGCATTCCGAGGGAAGGGAATTGACTACCACCGTGACCTGTTTTTCACCCTTTCCCTCGCCTGTTTTGGTCTAGATCCGGCGGGCCTGCGGGAAGCGGATCAGCACCCAGATGGCAGCGATACCGAACAGCACGCCATAGATCAACAGGGCGGTGGGGGTGTCCATCCATTCTGCCAGTGCGCCGAGTGCCAGCGCCCCGAAGGGGTTCAGGCCGATGATGGTCAGCGTGTAGAGACTGAGCACGCGTCCGCGATAGTGATCGGGGATGTTGAGCTGAATGGTGGTGTTGATCGTCACGAAGAAGGAGATCACGCAGTAGCCGACCACTGCACTGGCGAACGCACCCATCCACAGCGTCGTGGACTGCGAGAGCAGAATGACGAAAATCGGCATGGCGAGTGTTACGCCGGTCAGGATGCGGCCATAGCCGACTTTTCGTGCCAGCGTGGAGATCGACAGGCCGGTAATGACCGCGCCGACTCCGTTGGCCGCGCTGAGAAGCGCTAATCCGTCTTTGGGGGAATGCAGCACCTCATCGGCAAAGGCCGGGAACTGTGAGATGATCGACCAGCAGAAGATGCCACCAATGGACGAAAGCAGCAGCAGCGGCAGTACGACCGTGTTGTGGCGGACATAGGCCAACCCCTCGCGAATCTGGGTGAAGGCGGCAGGGCGCTTGTCTGGTCTGATGAGTTTCGGCGGTTTGACCAGCGCCAGCATGAAGATCACAAACACAAAGCTGATGCCGTTCAGAAAGAAACACCACGCGACGTTGAGCAGGACCAGCAGCAGTCCGGCCAGCGTCGGGCCGAAGACCCGCGATCCGTTGACAATCAGCGAATTGATGGCGATGCCGCTGGGCAGCAGTTCGCGGCGTACCAGATCGCTGATAAAGGTCTGGCGTGCCGGGGCATCAAAGGCGGTGGTGATTCCGAGCAGCAGTGCCAGCGTGATGATGTGCCAGATCTGGACGGTATTGGTCACGACCAGCAGGGTAAGGGCGAAGGCCAGCAGCATCTGGATGGTCTGCGTGATCATCAGCACTTTGCGGCGTGGGATATGTTCGATCAGCACGCCGGCATAGGGTGAAACAAACAGCATCGGCAGTCCAACGGCACAGGCCACCACGCCGGTCCACCATTCTGATTTGGTCAGTTGGAAGACGAGATAACCCTGCGCGACGTTCTGAGTCCATGTACCGGAAGTCGAGATGAGCTGTCCGATGAAATAGAGACGGAAATTTGGGTTGCGGAGCGCGGCAAAGGCCCCTGACGGACGGTCTGAAGCCGGGATATGCGCGGGACTGTTGGCCGCTGAAGTAGTGATGTCCTGTGATTGGGCCGCAGTGTCGAGAGATGCACTGGCATTGAGCGCCGGAGTCATGGAGGTTCTGACTTTCGGATCGTAAGCATACGGAGGTTGGAGCAGCTTCGGCGTGGTTGAGTTTGGCCGAACGCCTGACACTGTTTTTCACTATAGCACTATCATTTCAGGTGTGAAGGTGGATTGGACCTATTGGACTCAGGGGACTGATGACGTTTGATGTTCATATCCGGTCATGTGGAGGTAAGCCCTGCCTGTGACCTTCAGCACGGCGGGAGGGCACACAGGCCTTCACCTACGATATGTTACCGATTTTGATTATCAAAACGCATTAGGGTGCGATGCCAGTGCAACACAAAAGGCGACCTGCTGGCCGCCTTCTGATGATGTATCTGATTGATTGTCTGCCCTAGCCCAGATACGGCAGCAGCTTGCTGACGATCTTGTCCTTGGCCTGGAATCCGCTGACACGGGTTACCGGCTCGCCATCCTTGAAGAGGATGAGGGTGGGAAGGCCCATGACGCCGTACTTGATGGCGATTTCCTGATACTGGTCGGTATCCAGCTTGGCAACTGACAGCTTGCCAGCGTAGTCGTCTGCAATCTGATCGACGATCGGCGACAGCATCTTGCAGGGCTGGCACCAGTCCGCCCAGAAATCCACCAGCACCGGCTGTTCGGACTTCAGGACATCGTTATCGAAGGTCGAGGCGGTCACCTCAATGGTCTTTTCACTCACCGTTATCTGCTCCTCTGCGGTCTTACGACACGCATTTCGATTCAATTTCAGCGTATCTTAACATACGCATGTTAAAATAGGATGTTAAAAGTTAACCAGGTCTTACAGTAGTGCTCTATGAATTCAGATGCTGCTCATCTCCCCGAACTTACGAAACGTCAGGAAGAGTTACTCTCGCTGATCGTTCGTGTTTATACGCAGAAACAGGAGCCGGTCAGTTCAAAATTTCTGGCTGAAAACTCCGGCCTGGGCTTCAGCAGCGCGACGATCCGTAATGAGATGGCTGTGCTGGAAGATCTGGGTTTTATCGCTGCGCCGCATACATCTGCCGGGCGCATTCCTACTGAACGCGGCTATCGCTATTTCGTGCGGAATCTGACGTCCGAGTCGATGCTGACACCGGCAGAGCAGAACCAGATCACGCACCGCTTCCAGTCACTGCCGCTGGCGACCGAACAGTGGATGCGCTTTGCGGCTTCGGCATTGGCACGCACGGCGCAAACCGCCTCACTGGTGACGCCCCCGACGCCTTCCACCGGACGCTTCAAGCATATGGAGCTGATCTCGATTCAGGGGCGTCTGGCGCTGCTGGTGCTGGTGCTGCAAGGCGGGACGGTGCATCAAAGAATGCTCAATCTGGCGGATGCTGTGCCGCAGGAAACGCTGAGCACCGCGGCCAATCATATCAACGCGCTGTGCCTTGACCTGACCGCGAATGAGATGCTGCTCAAGCGTGGGCAGATGAATCTGCTGGAACAGGAAGTGCTGGAGATCGCTGCGGAACTGGTCGAGAATTCCGGCGGTGGACAGGTGCGCACGATCTACCGCGAAGGGCTGAGCGATATGATGACCGCGCTTTCCGATAAGGAAAACGCGCCGCTGCTGGCTTCTCAGGCGGTGCGGGTGCTGGAAGAACGCGCTTTTCTCAATATGCTGCTGGAAGAATATCTCGCGCCGCAGTCCGGTGAAGTGCAGGTCGTGATTGCTGGTGAAGGCCGCCGTGACGAGATCAGCCAGTTGAGCATGGTCCTGAGCCGCTATGGAATCCCCGGCAAGCTCAGTGGGGCGATTGGCGTGATCGGGCCGATGCATCTCAATTACGGCCGTGCGATCAGCAGTGTGCAGTACGTCTCCAGCATGATGACCAATATGCTGGTCAAGCTGTATAACGGGGATGAGTCTGATGGTGAACTCCCGACGGATGCCCCGGCTGCACTGCCGAAAAGCGGTGATTCGTCCGAAAAATGAGCGTGTTTTTACCAGCCCTGAAGATGCGGTTCGACGATCCGGGCGATCCGCAGGTCAAACTGCGGGTCTTCGCCGTCCTGCAAGTACCAGCATGCACTGAGGCACGCAAGCAGATAGGTGAAATCCAGCACGCGTGCGGTCTCGACCCTCAGGGCGCGGGCTAACGTCGCGGCGGTCTTCAGCATCCGCGCTTCATCCTCCACCAGTTCGGGCATATTGTGTGGGTTGCGCAGGACGTTGGCTGCATCGAAGGTGCGCTCGCCGATCAGCCCTTTGGGATCAAACAGCAGCCAGCCGCGCTGAGGGCGATAGCGGATATTCTCGTGATGGATGTCGCCATGCAGCACGCGGGTGTCCAACGGATTCGCGAGATACTCCTCGGCTTTGCGTGCGGCGCGGACGTAAATTGAGTTCTGTCCGGCTTCGCGATCAGCCTGTGCTTTGTCGAATAAGGCGCGAAACCAGATCGTCAGCGGGGTAAGGCCCTCCGGTAGCGGTTTCGATGTGGCTGCTGGTTTCATGTGGAGCTGGTGGAGCAGATCGGCGATAATGGCGGTCGCCCTGTCATCGTCACCGCGCTGCACCATTGGTATAAGGTCTTCGCCGCTGGCATATTCGAGCAGGTGCGCCTGTTCATCATCGCGCAGCAGACAGACGGTGCCGAAGCCATCCCAGTGATGCAGGGCAATTGCCCCACGATGCTCATCCTGTACGCCGAGCGGTGTCAGCAGCTTCAGGACGACACGCTCCCCCTGATAGCTGACGGTATAAATCTGGCTGGTGAACGTCTCCGCCAATAGCTGCGGGTCTGACAGCTTCCACAGTTCGGTGTAGTGCTTTAACGGGTCGGATGTCATGGTGAAACGGTTTCCTCTCCGCGAAAATAGGGCTGCATCTTTGCCGCGCTGATCTTTCGCCCGGACTGAATGATCCGGCGCTTGGAGAGCATCTTTTTGCGCAGGCTCCATGCCGAGCGCAGTGCGGACAGGGACTCGCGCTCGCGCAGGATCAGATAGCCGATAATGGCGGTATCATAGACGGCGATATGCAGGAAGTCCCGCCAGAACAGGGACGGAATCTCGTTTTTCAGCATCAGCAGATAGCGGTTGCGGACGGCACACATCCGCAGGAAGGGGGTGGCGCGTTCCCGTTTGCCGGGGCGGAAGGTGCGCACATGCTCCGCGATGGCATCCGGCACGTAAACGGCTTTCCAGCCTCGCAGCAGCGCACGCCAGCACAGATCGACATCTTCCTTGTGGATGAAAAAGTCCTCGTCGAAGATCTCGCCCTCAACGGCGATGTCGTCCAGCATGGAGCGACGGTAAAAGGCTGCCGCGCCATCCGGCCCGAAGATGGGGCGCGACGTCTCCGGTACGGCATCCAGCGGTGCGCCGTCCAGCAGCAGGCCCTGACGCCGATTGCGGCGCATGAAGATGCCGATACCGTCGACAGCGTGAGGCTTGGTGGCGTCCATCGACTCGATGCGCAGCAGACGTCCGGCGCATGCGCCAACCTCGGGATGTGCCTGCATCGTCCGCAGCATGGCCGCAAGGTAACCGGGGCGCAGCCGCACATCGGGATTCAGGGTGAGGACGAAATCACTGACGGTGGCTTTCAGCGCGAGGTTATGTCCGCCTGCGTAGCCGGTATTGATCTGGCTGGCGATGATGAGGATATCCACCTGCTGTGCTGCGGCAAACTGCCGGATCTGTATAATGGTGTCATCCTGGGAGGCATTATCGACCACACAGATCTGGAGATCGGGGAAGTCTTCCCGCTGGAGCAGCAGCGCTTCCAGGCAGGGGATAATGCCGCTTCCGTGGTTATACGTCACAATATTTACTGAGATCTGGGTCATGAATACCGATGCAGTCCTGGGCGAATTCAGGTAAAACCCTGATAACCGTATTTTTGAACTTTGATTTTATCGCAGTGCAGTTCTTATAATAAGCGCAGATAGTAAAAGCTGAAACCAGAACCGTGTGACCGACTCCCGACCTTATACATCACAGGATATTATGCAGACGGTGCGCCGTGAGCGTGTCCGTCCGACTGCCCGTCCGACTGAACATGGGCATACGCTGAGCGCGGTCGTATATGGTGGACTGGCTTTGTGGCTTGTGCTGACCGGCATGTATCTGCTGGTGTATCGCGGCCATCCCCTGAGTATCGACGAAATCAGCATCTTCGACAGTATCGAGAGTCTGGTGCATCACGGGACGCTGGCGCGGACGATTGAGTTCTACCGTGCGCCTTATGTCGCACCCACAGGACAGCCGCCGCTGCTGCAACCGTTGTACGAACCGCTTCAGATTATCGTTTCCAGCCCGCTGTACTGGCTGGCGTCGCGTCTGCCGGAAGTCGGACAGTTTCACATGGTCTATCTGACCAATGTGATCATCACGGCGCTGACTGGTGTCAGTGTGTATGTGATTGGACTGCGGTTGGGCTTCAGCCTGAAGGTCGCATGGCTGGGTGCGCTCACCTTCGGGCTGGCGACGATCGCGCTGCCGTACAGCCGCTGGATGTTCCGTGAGCCGCTGATGGGGCTGTTTGTCCTATGGGCTTTTTATCTGGCAGTCGCCATCCAGCAGAAGATGCAGCACAACCAGCGTTATTATCTTCTGATTATCCCCTTCATCGCTGCCGTTTTGGGGATGATCTTCACCAAACAGGTAAGTGTGCTGCTGCTGCCTGCGCTGGTGATCTGTCTGATTCCGACGCGTGCCACCCTGCGGCGTATACTGCCAATTGCGGCGGCACTGGCAGGGGTGATCGCCGTGCTCGTAATTGGGCTGCTGGTGCTGCGTCCGGATTTCGGTGATGGACGATATTCGCTGGAACGCTGGCTGAACCCGTCCAATTACGCATGGGAATATATGCTGGAAAGCACGCTCGGCTATCTGGTCAGCCCGGCACGCAGCTTCTGGCTGTATTCACCGGTGCTGCTGCTGGCGTTTGTCGGCGGTGTGATACTGATCCGGCGGGGGATGTGGCGGCTGGCAGTCGCGGTGTTCTTCGCCCTGCTCAGTACGGGGGCGGCCTATGGTGCGCTGCGTCTGGGGACGTACTGGAACGGCGGCTGGAGCTGGGGGCCGCGCTATATGCTGCCGCTGGTTGGTCCATTTATGCTGCTGGTGCTGCCGGTGTTCGATCATCTGCTGCATCCGGGTGTGGATGCGCGGAATCTCGCCATTAAACGCGCTATCGTCGGCCTGCTGATCGCTGTCAGTGTCGGGGTACAGCTTCTGGCGCTGGTTATCCCATATACGGATCTGTATAACGAGCTTGATCGACTGCAAACCCAGACGATTGAAGCCTTTGTGCCGCCGGAAAACGGTCAGGTGCTGGCGTGGCTGCCTGAAAACTGGTCATGGGATGCATCGTCCATTCCCTATCATCTGATTAACTTCAGACTGGATGAACTGGACACGGCGTGGCGCTTTGCAGAGAGGGTGTGGCTGCCTCTGCTGCTGGTGATCGGTGTTACAGCGGCAGGTGTGGGGCTGGCGGTCAGGGTGCTGCGCGGACATAGTGGAAAACGTTACCCTATCGCATTGGCTGTGGTGGGGGCCAGCCTGATTGTGATGATCGTCGTCAGCGGTGTGATGCTGTGGGCGCTGCGATCCGATGGCCGTTATATTGGCAGTCGTCAGGATGTGCGTCTGCTGATTGATGATCTGAACAACACAGTCCAGCCTGATGATGTGCTGTTTATCAATGGCAGTGAGTATATGGTGCAGTTTATGAACTGGTTTAAAGCCGGGGCGTACTACGCTGCGCTGCCGTATCCACTGCGTGAGGATTATGAGCCGGGGGAACCGAAGCCGACGCTGGAGCAGCTTGTCAGCATTCTGGGGGAACCCACAGCACGGGCAGTCGATTGGGGCGCGAGTACCTCTGATCGTGTGTGGCTGGTGATGCAGACCGGCATCTTTACGCCATTTGCAATGCGCCCGCTGGAGCAGTACGCGGCGACGACCCTCTATCCGGCGCACGAGATTTCCATGAGTCAGGAAGCGCGTGCGGTGCTGTTTGCTGCACCGCCTCAGGACGCCGCGCTCAATGAGCATCTCGATCTGACACCCACGCGGTTGTTCGATGAACGACTCCAGCTTGTCAGCGTGGATTTTCCAGCCGGGCGGGCGGCACAGGCCGGTGAACTGCTTCCACTTGCGCTCAACTGGACACCGACTGCGGAGATCATGGTGAATTATCAGGTGAGTGTACAGTTTCTGAATGCTGAGGGTGAACTGGTGCTTCAGCGGGACAGCGCCCCGCAGGGCAGTTTTGGACTGACGATCAGTTGGCCGCCGGGTGCGCCGATGATCGACCATCATGCCCTGCTGCTGCCGGAAGATCTGGCGGCGGGCGAGTATACACTTCAGATCGTGCTCTATGATCTGGAAACGAATGAACGATTCCCTGTCCAGCAAGGGGATACCATCCTTGAAGATGCTGCCGCACCTATCACGATGATTACCATTAACCCGTGATGTAAGATAAGCGGGTTTCTGCCTGTATTGCGTTTCTGTTCTGACTGTATTCTGATCATCCCCGGATACGAATATGACTTCTCCCAATATTACCGATGTGCCGGTCAATGCACAGACGTTTGATGATGCCCTGAACACCCTGCACATATGGGCGGCGGATGCAGACGGACGGCGGTATGTATCCACGTGCACGGTCTATACCATGATGCGTGCGCTGGAAGATTCACGCATTCTTACAGCGCTGAAATCAGCCGATATGGTCACGGCAGACGGGCTGCCGCTGGTGTGGTTACAGCGCCTGCGCGGGATGCAGCCTGCGGAAAGGGTCTACGGCCCGGATGTCACACTGGCACTGTGTGAACGCACGGCGAATGATCCCGGTATCACCCATTACTTCTTCGGTGGTCTGCCGGGGGTACCGGAACTGCTGGTGGCGGAACTTCAGCGGCGCTATCCTGGCATCCAGATCGCGGGTGCGTATTCACCACCGGTTGAAGAGGTTGGCAGCGCGCCTAACCCTGAGATGGTCGAACTCCTCAACGCGGCGAAGCCGAGCATCATCTGGGTGGGGCTGGGATCGCCCAAGCAGGACCTTTGGATGCACGTGTACCGTCCGGCACTGGATGCCCCGCTTCTGATTGCAGTGGGGGCGGCCTTCGATTTTATTGGCGGGACCAAACAACAAGCGCCTGTATGGATGCGCCGAAGTGGTTTAGAATGGTTCTTCCGACTGCTTCAGGAACCTCAACGCCTGTGGCGGCGCTATCTCATCTACAATGCGCGCTTTGTGCGACAGGTGATTTCCCTGTATCTGCGACGCGCGCTCTGACCATGTGATCTGTAAGAACCGCTTATGCTGCGCTCGCGTGTTGAAACCCTGCACATCCTTGCTGATCTTCTGATTATTGCGGCTGCGCTTTACCTTTCGAGCGTGATCCGACGGGCGATTGATATCGGGTTACCTGCCCCGGAAGAGACGTTTATCCCGCATCCGGCGCTGTACCTGATCGTCCTGCTGATCTGGATGCTGATCTTCGCGCAGAACAATGTCTATATTCACCACTTTGGACAGAAGTTCCGGTTCCGGCTGTTCAACCTGATCAAGAGTCACATCATCGCGGCGTTTCTGTTCTTCGGTGTGCTGTACCTCACCTTTCGCGATTTCTCGCGGTTGCAGGCCTTTTATTTCATCGTGGTCAGCGGGCTGGGGCTGATCAGCTTTCGGCTGATCTATCAGCTCTTCTGGCGGACGTTCTATGACCGTGATGTAAGGCGGGTGCACGTGCTGATCGTGGGTGTCAATAACAATGCCTGCCAGCTTCAGGAACGCATTCGGCGCAACCCGCGCAATCACCTGAGTCTGGTGGGATTTGTGCGCGGCCCATTTGATGATGACAAGCCCCGGCCTGAAATCGAAGGGCAGATCCTCGGCTCGCTCGATCATCTGGTGGAGATCGTCCAGCAGCATCGAGTGGACGAAATCGTGATCGTCCCGCAGTGGTACTCGCGCCAGATCAGCGACCTGATCTCCGACATCGTCTATCGTGTCCAGCGCTTTCCGGTTAATGTGCGACTCGCGCCGGATTACTCTGAGATCAGCTTCTTTCAGGTGGTGACGGAGAACTTCGAAGGGCTGCCCCTGATCGGGCTGCGGACCTCGATCTTCACACCGACACAGCGCCTGCTCAAGCGCCTGCTTGACCTGGCGATTGCGGTCCCGGTGGTGCTGGTGGGGATGCCGGTCCTACTGCTGATCGCGCTGGCAATCCGGCTGGACAGCCCCGGCCCGATTCTGTTCGGGCAGCGCCGCGTGGGGATTCACGGAAACGAATTCATGATGTACAAGTTCCGGTCGATGTTTAACAAAATCGATCAGAAGACGTTTGATGAGACCAAGCTGGATGTGATCAAGCGGCCCAATGACCCACGTGTGACCCGTGTGGGGCGTCTGCTGCGCCGTACCAGCCTCGATGAGCTTCCACAGTTGTTCAACGTCATCAAGGGTGATATGAGCATCGTCGGGCCACGGCCTGAGCTTCCGTCACGGGTGCAGGAATACGAGTGGTGGCAGTGGAAGCGTTTTGAGGTCCCACAGGGGATGACCGGCTGGTGGCAGATCAACGGGCGGGCGAACCGCCCGATGCATCTGAATACCGAAGATGACCTGTACTATATCCAGAATTACTCCTTACTGCTGGACCTTCAGATCCTGTTTCGCACGATACAGGTAGTGCTGACCGGGGAAGGGGCATTCTAACGATGCGAATGCTGATTTCACGGGTGGTGGTCATCCTGATGGTGCTTGCTGTCATGACGGGCGCTGGTCATGCACAGGAGATGACACCTGAACCTACTCCACCCGCTGAACCGGGCAATATCTACGGTGTGGTCGAGGGGATGTGGTTCCCGGATCTGACATGCGAACTCGGCGTAGGATGGGAACGCATCATCTTCGACTGGTCCCAGCATCAGCCGAATGGACCGGATGACTGGTTTACGCTCAGTGTGGATGACCGCTGGCTGAAGGCGGCGAACGCCTGTAACCGTGAAGTGATCGCGATTGTCAAGAATGTCCCGGCGTGGGCGACCGATGGCACGCCCGGTCCGGGTGTCCCGCGTGGGCTGGACCTGCCGGTGGACGATCCCGGCAACCTGTGGGCGGGCTTCATGCGGAAGACGGCGGAATATTACGCCAGCCGAGGTGTCCAGCGCTTTATCATCCTGAATGAGCCGGATATCACCCGCGAGACCTACGGCTTCGAGTTCGAAGGCGAACTGGAAGATTACTTTCTGGCGCTGAAGGTCGGATACCTTGCGGCGAAACAGGGCAACCCGAACGCGGTGATCCATCTGGCGGCGACGACCTACTGGCATGATGCCAATACCGGACGGCGACTGTATATGGATCGTTTGCTGGAACGGATCGCGCAGGACCCTGACGCCGAACAGCACGACGAGTACTTCAGCGTGTTCAGCCTGCATCTGTACTTTCGGACCGAGACCATCCCGCAGATCGTCGGGCTGATGCGCGAGATGCTGGACAAGAACGGCATGGAGGATAAGGCGATCTGGATCAATGAGCTGAACGCCTCTCCGAACCTTGACCCGAACTGGCCGGTGGTGCGCCCACAGTATCAGGTGACGCTGGAACAGCAGTCGAGCTTTCTGATACAGGCGACGACGCTGGCGCTGGCTTCCGGTGTTGAGCGGATCGCCGTGTACAAGCTGGTCGATCAGGGCCTGCCGGAAGGGGCGGAGTCCTTTGGTCTGCTGACGCCGGGACTGGAAGACCGCCTGCCGCGTCCGGCGTTTTACACATGGAAGATGATCGCCCATCATCTGACGAATATCGCAGACGCGGAAGTCGTCAGTACAGAGACGGTCGATGTCGTCAAACTGTATCACGCAGACGGACGGCTGACGATCGCGGCGTGGGCGAGAACGGCAGTGCCGACGACGGTCACAATCAGCGCGACGGATGGGAAAGCCTATCTGCTGGATGAAGTCGGCAGCCTGATGCTGCTGCGACCACAGGATCAGGTTTACCGGCTGCAACTACCGGGTGCGACCTGCGACGAAAAGGATGGGTGTGCGGTCGGCGGGCGGGTGTCGCTGCTGGTGCAGTCACAGGGCGAGACTGAGATCCACGAAATGCGGGACGAACAGAGCGTTCGCCTGAGCTTTGGTGATTCGATCCCCTGAGTGACATACTCCTCCGTGAGTCGGAACAAGTTCTGATGCTCCAGCGTCCTTTCGCTGTTGTGTACGCTATCGAGTGAAAGGATGTTCTCATGTTAAAACTGAACCTGAAGCTGCGATTTCTGTCCCCCGTGATCGTGATCTGTGCGTTGATTGTCAGCGGGTGTGCGGCGCTGTTTGGCAGTACGTTTGCTGGCTGCGGCGAGAACCTCAATGAAATCGTCGCGATGCTCTCTCCTGATCTGCCTGCCAGCGCGACCGTTGTGGAACAAAGCTGCGTCCCCGGATTTGCGCCGGGAAATGCGACGCTGCGGGTGAAGTTCACAATCGCGCCGGATGACCTGAGTCGGTTTATCGAAAGTACTCCGATCATGATCTGGGTGGATGCTGTGCCGGAGGATTATCGCTATGACGGCGCGTCAGTGGATACTGAAGAACTAATGTACGGTGAATATGGCGACGGCGCGATCAGGATGGATGTGCTGATCGATATGAGTGATCCGGCGCTGTATACCGTTTACTACACCAATTCCTTCATCGATTAGTCACAGTTGCTGCCTGTAGCAACTTGCTGCTGCTGCTGCCGCACAAAATTTTTGTGCGGCAACAACGGATTTTCCCCTCAAAATGAACGGCGGCAGCAGATTTGCAGCACGATTTGGCTGCAATCTGCTGCAATTTCCTGCAATTTGCAGCAAGAGACCGTGCAGATTTTGCGTTCATGTTAAGGTGCAGTGAATTTCACAGTGTAGCACGGATGTTCGGATTGTGCGGTTCGAATTTTCAAACGAAGTGGACCAAAAAGCCCCCTCCCCCTATCCCCGGTTCACAAAGGTGGGTATTTAATTCGCGGTTCAGGTGTTTACAAGCGGACACGGCATTGCCGTGTCCCTACCTTCCGCGTGTTTTGTGAGGCAAGGGCGTATTGTTCGCCATTACTAAAGATCCGATGGAAATACCTACCTTTGAAACCCATCCCCTGGCCCCAGCGCGCATCCGGTGGGAAGAGCATCCGCCGGACGCTTCGAGTGAGTAGCGACGCATGCTGCAATGGGTCGATGTTTTGAGCGAAGTGTTTGGAATTAGGGCACGCAGGCCCTCCCTACGGAGGCGATGTGATGTCTATGTGGCGGACGCGCTGAATCACGTCCCTACTCAGGGTGGGCTTTTCTACCGCGAAATCTTTTCAACTGGGCGGGAGGGCACGCAGGCCCTCCCCTACGACATGTCACCGATTTTGATGATCAACATTCATCAGAAGTGCTGCGTGCGCTATGC
>JAEZAF010000065.1 GCA_023430545.1 Chloroflexota bacterium | reverse complement strand
GAAGCGCAGTTTCTGGAACGCATCGGCGGGCCGCTGGAAGGCGAGACATGGCTGGCCGCCAAAGTGATCGCCAGCCGTCCGTTTGCCGATGTCGAGGCACTGATCGCGGCCTTCGAGCAGGCGATTGAGTCAGCATCGACCGATGAGAAGGTGAAGCTGATCACGTCGCATCCTGATCTGGCCGGGACACTGGACCGCGCCCTCAGTGCGGCGTCCGTACAGGAGCAGGCCGCTGCCGGTCTGAATCACCTGACGCCGAAAGAACACGCGGAGTTCAGCGCCCTGAATAATGCCTATCGCACCCGCTTTGGCTTTCCTTTTGTGATCTGCGCCCGCGAGAATACCAAAGACAGCATCCTGACGCAGTTTCGTCAGCGGCTGGAGCAGCCCCGCGATCAGGAAATCGAAACCGGCGCGGCGCAGGTCTTCAGGATTTTACGCCTGCGCCTGCTGGATCTGATCACTGATTAAATATTCTCGTTTGGTATTCAGAACCGGCACATAGTTTAAACCTCACCCCTCCTTGCCTTCGGCAATTCCTCTCCTCTCCATGCAAAACCTGTTTTGCCGGAGAGGGGCAGGAGGTGAGGTAAATACAAAGATCTGCACTGAAAATCTGGAAATGTATTACAACACGACTGATTGGAGTCCCTGTGGAACACAAAATCTCATACGGCAAAGGCAACATCGCCCTCTATCGCAGCTATGCCGCCCCGCTGACCGGCATCACACCCATCCCCGAATCCGCCTACACCGGGCAGACCAACGGCATCCTCGCATCGGACATCACCGTTGAGGTCTTCGGCGAGACCTTCATGGAAGCCTACACCCACGGCGATAACTCGCAGGTGGTGCCGACCGCGACCATGACCAACTTCATCCTTCGTAAGGCACGGGAATATCCCGGCGCAACACAGGAAGGCCTGCTCTACTTCCTCGCCCAGCAGATGCTGGCGCAGTACCCGCAGATGGAAGCGCTCCGCATCAGCGGGAAGGAACTGCCGTTCATCCCCGCGCCGATTACCACCGACGGCGGCCTGACCATCACACCCAGCGACCGGCTGTTCGCCCCCAATCATGACAGCTTCGCGACCGCTTCACTGGATGTCACACGCGACGGTGAGGGTATCAGGGTCACGGCGCACGAATGCGGTCGGCTGGACCTCAAGCTGATCAAACTGACAGGCAGCGCCTTCGCCAACTTCCCGCATGACGAATTCACCACCCTGCCGGAGCGCAACGACCGTCCGCTGTACATCTATCTCGACATGGGCTGGCGCTACACCGATGTACAGGACGCTGTCAGCGATGACCACTCGAAGTACATCGCCCCGCAGCAGGTTTACGATCACGTTCAGAATACCTTCCACGATTTCGTCAGCATGTCGATTCAGCATCTGGTGTACGAGATGGGCATCCGTTTACTGAACCGCTTCCCACAGATGGGCGAAGTCTGGTTCCGGTCGCAGAACCGCCTGTGGGATACCGCCGCCGAAGCTGACGACTCCGATGTGAAGGTCTACATGGACCCGCGTCCGCCCTATGGCATGATCGCGCTGAAACTCACCCGTGCTGACCTCGGATAAACCCGCGATGGATGTGGTGATTCGCAATGCGCGGGTGGTTGATGCCGCCCGCGACGAAACCGCCGATGTCGGCATCACAGATGGCAAGATTACGGCGGTCGAACCGAGTATCACTGCCTCTGCCCGCGTCGAGATCGACGCAGGCGGTCAGATGCTGTTCCCCGGCCTGATCGACCCACATGTCCACTTCAATGAGCCGGGACGTGCCGATTGGGAAGGCTTTGAGACGGGTACCACCGCACTTGCCAAAGGCGGCGTGACCAGCTTCTTCGATATGCCGTTGAACTCGTCGCCACCGACCACGACAGTCGAGGCCTTCGATCTCAAGCGCCGCATTGCGGACGAGAAGTCGAAGGTCAATGCTTACCTGTGGGGCGGACTGGTCCCCGATAATCTCGATCAGCTTGAAGGGCTGGCGCAGCGCGGCGTGATCGGATTCAAGGCGTTTATGTCCAACAGTGGCATTGCGGACTTCAGCGCGGCGGACGAAACGACGCTCGAACGCGGGATGGAAATCATCGCCGGGCTGGGTTCGATTCTCGCCGTCCATGCCGAAGACGATACCCTGACCTCACAGCTTGCGCAGGCGGCCATCGGTGAAGGGCGCACCACTGTGAGTGATTATCTGGCCTCACGCCCGCCCCATGCGGAACTTGAAGCGATTGCGCGGGCGGTCGTGCTGGCTGAGAAGACCGGATGCCGGCTGCATATCGTCCATGTCAGCACACCGCAGGGCGTGATGATGGTGAAGGAAGCCCAGCAGTGCGGCGTTGATGTCACCTGCGAGACCTGTCCACACTATCTCGTCCTGACCGAGGACGACGTGAAGCGCATCGGGGCGGCGGCCAAATGCGCCCCGCCGGTACGCTCCGCACAGGAACGGGACGCGCTGTGGGACTGTCTGCTGGCTGGTGATGTGCCAATGATCGCTTCGGATCATTCGCCCTCTCCGGCTGATCTCAAACAGGGGGAGGATTTCTTCGCCATCTGGGGCGGGATCGCGTCGTGCCAGTCCACGCTGTCGCTGATGCTGACCTACGGCTATCACCAGCGCGGCATGTCGCTCTCACAGATCGCGGCGGTCACCTCCGGCAATATCGCCGAGCGCTTCGGGCTGGCGTCCAAAGGCCGGATCGCAGAAGGCATGGATGCCGATCTGACACTGGTCGATGTGGACGCGGCCTACACGCTCTCAGCGGACGATCTCGAATATCGGCACAAAATCAGCCCGTACATCGGCATGGAACTGCGCGGACAGGTCCTCAGGACATGGATAGGAGGCGAACAGGTTTATGGCTGAGTTATCCAAAGGTAAACTCACGACGCACGTCCTCGACATCTTTCACGGGAAGCCCGCCGCCAATCTGACGATTGAACTGTGGCGCTTGAGCGGAGGCTTGAGCGATGACGGGACATCCCGCGAGCATCTGCTGACCGTGCAGACCAACGACGACGGACGGGTATCGGCTCCACTGCTGGCGGATGACGCCCTGAAAGCAGGCGAATACGAGCTGGTGTTTCACGTCCGCGCCTACTTCGAAGGGCTGAACGCCGCCGGTGCATCACCGTTTCTGAACACGGTCCCGATCCGCTTCACGGTGTTCGACGCTGGGCAGCATTACCACGTCCCGCTGCTGGTGTCCCCGTGGGCTTACAGCACCTATCGCGGAAGTTAAAAGGACTTACACGCTGTGATACAGATCAACCGCGAACGCTTCCTTGAGTCGCTTCGTCAGCAGGCCGGGATCGGTGGCGACCCTGAACACGGGATGAACCGCGTCACCTTTTCGGACACCGACCGCGAGATCCGCGAATGGTTTGAGGCGCAGATCCGTGACAGCGGGCTGGAATATCATATCGACGGTGCAGGCAACCAGAGTGGTATCCTGCGGAGCGCTCAACCCGACGCGAAGACGCTGTTGATCGGTTCGCATCTGGACAGCGTGCCCAACGGCGGAAGCTATGACGGCGCGCTCGGCGTGATCGTCGGGCTGGAAGTGGTGCGAACGCTCAAAGATGCACAGGCGGACCTGCCCTTTCATGTCGAAGTGGTCAACTTCACCGACGAGGAAGGCACGCTGCGCGGCCTGCTCGGAAGCACCGCCTTTGTCGGCAAGCTCACACGGGATGATCTGCTGAACGTGCGCGGCGGCCCCGACCGGCTGGAAGCGGCGCTCAACAGTGTCGGGCTGAGCTTCGACAGCGTCCTCAACGCCGGACGTGACTCAGACACCCTGCTTGGCTATCTTGAAGTCCACATCGAGCAGGGCACACGGCTGGAAGATGCCGGGATCGACATCGGCGTCGTGACCAGCATCGTCGGGGTGCGATCCTTCTGGCTGACGTTCACCGGAGAGGCCGCGCACGCCGGGACAAAGCCGATGGATGCCCGAAAGGACGCGCTGTGGGGCGCGTCGGCCTTCGTCCAGCAGGCACGAGAGCGCATCATGTGTGATTACTTCCCCGGTGTGGTGAACTTCGGGAATATTCAGTTGGAGCCGGGGGCGTTCAATATCGTCCCACGGCGGGTGAGGCTGGCACTGGAGTTCCGTCATGGCGACCTGCATACACTGGACGAGATGCAGGCTGTACTGATCGGGCTGGCTGAACAGTGCGCACAGGACAACGGGCTGACGCTTGCCGTCCAGAAGGTCGATGACTGCCCACCCGCGCCGATGGCCGAACCGCTGATTCAGACGGTCGAGCGGGCGGCGGAGGCCTGCGGGCTGTCGTATACCCGTCTGATGAGCTTCGCCGGACACGATGCGCAGTCGATGGCGCGGGTGACACCGAGTGTGATGTTCTTCGTCCCCAGCGTCGGCGGGATCAGTCACAATCCGCTGGAATACACCGGCCCGGACGACTGCACCCACGCAGCAGCGGTCATGCTGCAAGCGGTGATGAAATTGCAGTAGTAAGTCGCTTGCTATGAGGCGGACGGCCCGCAGTTGCAGCAGTTTTTGTGGCAGTCAGCCTCAAACTGCGCGAAATTGCTGCTGCTGCTGCTGCTGCCGCACAAAAATTTTTGTGCGGCAACAAGGGTTCTGCTGTTAAAGTGCATGGTTATCTGAGTTCATATGATAGCACAGATGTTCGCAGCACGCGGTTAGAGTTTTCAAACCGGGGTGAGGAAGATTCGGGTGGATGGGGTTGGGTCGTCAGGCGGACACGCCCCTGACAGGCGAGCATACTTTGTGTGACCGCAGCGCACGGAAGTCGCAGGGCAAACGTCAGAGCCGACCCTCACCAAAGCGTTATACTCCCCTGAACTCACTTCCTATGATTTCTGGATGGAACGATGCGAAAGCTGCGCTGTCTGGCCGGGTTCATGCTGATCCTGATGACCTGTGCATTTCAGGCTACTCCACAGGATGCAACTGATAAGCCAATTGAATGGATCGGGACACTAGGCAGGGGCACTGTCCGTCAGGCGGTACTGAGTGCGGATGGCGAACGGGTCGCGGCGGCAGGTACTCGCGGCGTGTGGATCTATGACACCCAATTCGAGGATATTGCCCATCTTGAGACAGGCCCGGTTGAACAGATCGCATGGTCTGACGATGATCTGTATCTGGCGGTCATGACCGAGGGTGGCTATGTCAGCATCTGGGATATGCTGGATTATCGCCTTCACAGCGAGATTAAGTTCCCTGATAACGCACCACCCTCCATGCGGATTGAGCCGATCACATGGAAACCGGACAGCCACGTGCTGACAATGGCCTATTATGATGAGATCCTGCTGTGGAATACGGACCGCGGCATTTTTGAAGATCCGATCACCATTCGAACGGAGCATCATAAAACCGATCTTGCATGGCACCCGGATGGAACGCGTCTAGCGGTGGCCGCGTTGGGTGAAGTACAGATATGGAACGTGCCGGGTGGTGAACCGCTGTTTGATATTGATCTGGGTGAGCATGAACGTAGTACTCGCTCTGTTTACATGGCATGGAACCCTGATGGAACTCGTCTTGCCGCGGTTGAAGGCTGGAGCAATAACGGCTATATAGAGCATAGCAATACTCTATCGATCATTGACGCTGCGACTGGCGCAATTACGCTGGTGATGCAGGCAGGTCTGGCCGCTGACGTGGCCTGGAGTCCGAACGGGACAATGATCGCCACCGCAACCGCATCATTTGGCAGTCGACTCAGAACGCCGATCAATGTCTGGAATGCGCAGACCGGCGCACTGGTTGCTGAGATGATCTCACATACTCGCGAAGCCCACAGTGTGCAGTGGCATCCGGATGGAGAACAACTGCTCTCAGCGGCAAACGACAATCATGTTTATCTGTGGCAGTTACAGCCGGAGGGTCCGGTGAAACAGATACGCGAATATCGCGTTCTGCGCGGCCATCTGGATCAGGTCAACGCGCTGGATTGGACGCCAGACAGCCGTCGGATCGCGACTGGCAGCGAAGATGGCAGCATCCGTGTATGGGATGTTGTATCCGGCAAGGTCGTGGAAACAGATTATCAGGTAGATCTCTTCGGTGTTCAGGCACTGGATTATTCTCCGGATGGGCGTTATCTGGCGGCAGGAGGCGGCGAAGACTGGGTGCGTATCTGGGGGCTGAACGAAGAGGGAATGTACATCAGCGCCCAATATCAACATGGTCGAAGTCTCAACGCTGGTGAAGGAACGCCGTTTGGGATTACTGCCGTTCAGTGGAACCCTGATGGCAAAATGCTCGCCAGCGCAGGTTTTGACTCAGTCATCAAACTATGGCGAGAAACGGGTGATGTCAGCATATTGCGGCAGGGCGTATGGAGTGCCCTTTCACTTCACTGGTTCCCGGAGGGTACGCGTCTGCTGATCGGTACTCGTGGGCCTGAGATCTGGGATACCGTCTCTGGTAAACCGGTCCCTATCAATTGTGAAAATGCCCCCCGTGACAATTTTTTCGCTCTGGAGCTAAGCCCTGATGGACGTTACCTGATCGTTAGTGATGAGATGGGGCCTCTCTTCCTCTGCGATTTGCAGACAGGAAAACGTTTCAGCATGCAGGCCGAGATCATGGACTGGAATCCGGTCTATCCAGTGGCTGTAGCGCGCGACCGGGGAGATGGCAGCGGCCAGAAGCTCATCCTGTTCGATCCGCTGGATTCTGAAAAGCGCATTGCCGAATTTACGGCTGACGCACCGGTCCAGACCGCTGTCTGGAGTCCTGACGGACGTTCTCTGGCGCTGGCGATGAAAGATGGCACAGTTCAGCTATGGTCATGGTCGGGCCGTGATTATTAGAAAATTCATCATGTCAGGAAAAACGCGCATATAATATCTCAACGGATCTATTAACAATGGTCTAAAGGGATGCACAATAAAGTATTACATCCATCACTGCGCCCTAGTGTCGAGGAATGGTTTACCACCCCCAGCGTGCAGAAACTGGACAGCAGTCATCCGCTTGACTGGGGATCTCTACGTCTGACACGCGCCCGACTGTCCACCACCCCTGAAGCGCTTCCCACGCCGCAGACTTCAAATTATACCCTCGCGACCGTCACCGACCGGCCAAGTCATCTGAGAGCGCATATTGTCTCCGAAGGCAATTATGAGGGCGTGCTGTCTCCGGGGGCGGTCCAGCTTCTCACCCCACAGACCGAAGCCACCGCCACATGGAACGGCCCGACGACCGTGCTCTTCATCGAAATCGCGGAGAGGCTGGTCAAATCACTGTCTGCCGATGTGGTGCGAGGTGATCCGGATCGGGTGCAGATCCCGCCGAATATCAACTTTCAGGATCTGATGGTGTCCACGCTTATTCACATACTGTACCATGAACTGCACGCGTGGAATTCGCTCAGCCGGCTGTATGTGGACTCGATTGCCAACACTTTAGCGCTGCATCTGCTGCGGCACTACAGCACCTCCCCCACCCTGACCCGTCCAGGCGGTCACAGAGACGGTTATCACCTCAGCCCTGCGCAGATCCACCTGATTGACGACTATATCAATGTACATCTGGACCAGAAGCTGACTCTGACCGTTCTGGCCGGGCTGATCGGCTTCAGCATCCCACACTTCGAGCGGACGTTCCGCGCCTCATTCGGACGTTCGCCCTATCAGTATGTGATCGAACGACGTGTCGAACGGGCCAGGTCGCTGTTGAGCAGCAGGCTGACCGGTGACTGCCTCACACTCCATGATGTCGCGAGGATGTGCGGCTTCGCCAACCAGAGCCATATGACACGGCACTTCAGTCGGATCGTCGGCACCACACCTTCACGTTTTGCCCGTCACTC
>JAEZAF010000046.1 GCA_023430545.1 Chloroflexota bacterium | reverse complement strand
ATTTGCTTTCAGCAGAGGGCGACGCGATATGTCTTTTAGCAGACGCCCACCGACGATCCCGAAGCGTGCAGTACCATCGCAGCGTGGATTCTCTATGCCGCCGTGGTTGATTTTTGTGATGGCCGTTGCGTTCGTGTTTGGTGGCTATTATCTGTGGCTGGGTGTGCGTGATTACCTGAATACAGGCGGTCTGGGTATCCAGCAGGCCACGCAGCAGGCCGCCGCAGAGCGGACCGCGACGGCCCGTGCTGCCCCCACCCGTGATGCCAACGCGCCCGTATTCGGTATCACACCGATACCGAGCGCAACTGAACTTCCGCCCTGTATGGAATTCGTCGTCAGTGTGAGTTCCGGCATTGTACGCAACGCCCCCACCACACGCGGGTTGGTCCTCGCCACCCTGAATCAGGGGGATAGTGTGTGTGTAGTTGGTCAGGTGGAAAACTCCGACTGGTATATTATCGACACCAATCCGCTGACACGGCGTCTGGACGAAGCCTACATGCGCGGCGATGTCATCCGGGCAGCGGAGCCAACGCTGACGCCATCCAATACCGTATCCCCCGCGCCCACAGTGACCGATCTGCCAACGCTCACACCATCACTGACGCCGACCATCACACCGACTGCAACCGATGATCCCAGTGTCACACTAACGCCGCAGCCGACTCCGACCGAGACACCGCTGCCTACGCGCCCGGTCAACAGCGTCTAGTGTCGATGCATTCCGAACCACCCGCATCCTCAGCACAGCCAGTCGGACCAGCAGGCGTAACCATCAACCTGCATCCGACTGCGCCCTATCGGTTTGATCTGATCTGTGACCTGATCAGCCGCCAGCCGCATCCGGTCAGTGATGTCGTCGAGTTCGACCATGCTGAAACTGTTCAGCATGGTCAGCCGCGTTATCTGCGCGCACTGCGGCTCTCCGGCGGAGTCTCATTGTGGCAGGTCACCGCACAGGATGACGCATTGCAGGCTGTCTGGCTGGCTGGCGATGTCTTGGATCTGGACGAAGCGGGAGCGGTCCTCGGCTGGATCTGCAACATCGACACCGATACCGCCCCTTTTTTCGAATACGCACAGACTCAACCCTCCCTGTGGAACGTAATCGCCTCTCTGCGTGGTCTGCGCTGGCTTCGGACTCCGACCGTCTTTGAATCGCTCATCAGCCTCGTAATCGAGCAGCATATCTCGTGGGTGTCGGCGCAGCGCTGTCAGCAGGCGCTGGTGGCACAGCTTGGGGATTCCATCGACTACGACGGGCGGCGCTTCTATCTCTATCCGACCGTGACACGCCTTGCCAGTGCGACGGTCGAGGATCTGGCCGAGGTCAAAGTCACGCATAAGCGCAAGGCGCTGCTGATCGACCTCGCGCAGCAGATCGCGGGCGGCCTCGATGTCGAAGGCTGGCGCAGCCTGCCGCATGACGAATTTTATACGCGGTTGCTGGCGCTGAAAGGCATCGGCCCGTGGACGGCGGCCAATGTCGTGACCCGTGCCACCGGTGCCATGCGCTTTGTCCCCAGCGGCGATGTCGCCTTACAGGCCGCTGCCAACCGTTACTTCAACGGCGTGACGGGGAAACTCACACCAGCGGAGACAGAAGCGGTCTTTGCGCAGTTTGCCCCCTATGCCGGAGAAGCCGCCCATTACACCTTCGCCCGCTGGGTACTGGATCATTACCCTCGACGAGATTGAGTTACGCCAGCACTGCCGTCGCCTCGATCTCGATCAGGATGTCTGGTGTCGCCAGACACGAGACACCAATCAGCGTCAGGGTTGGCGGATTGTCCTGCGGAAAGGCTGCCTTCATTGCCTCGCGTGCCGGCCCCCACTTCGGGATATACTCGCCGACGATGTACATCCGCAGCGAGAGGATGTCATCCATGCTGCCGCCTGCTGCCTCGACGGCGATTTTCAGATTGCTGAACGCTTTTGTCGCCTGTGCGCCGATGTCATCTGCCGCCACATTCTCCTGATTCTCGTTCCAGTCGACCTGACCGGAGAAGGTCACGATGCGGCGGCCTTCCGCGAACGCGATCTGTGAGAAGCCGTACTGAACGCTGTTAAAAAGTTCGGGTGGATTTGCAGATTGTCTTGGCATGATGGGTAAAAATCCTGTGTTCTGGTAGATACTGAGGCCGAGAGTACGCATTTTACGCGAACGGCGTTTGCAGCAACAGACACGCTGTAGAGAAAGGAGGTTGAGATGTCAAAACCGGTACTGATGATCGTGAATGGACTACCGGGAAGTGGGAAGACCACGCTGGCAAAGCGTCTCGCAGAAGATATACGCCTGCCGCTCTTCTCCAGAGATCACCTGTACGAAACCCTGCATGACTCGCTTGAAGGTGATGACAGCCTTTCCTCACGCATGGGACTGGCCGCTTTCAGGCTGATGTATGAGGTCACCGATTCGGTGCTGGCCGCCGGTCATAGTGTGATCGTCGAAGGCTTTTTCGGACGGCCTGACCTGCGCACCGCCGAATTTCTTGAGCTTCAGCGCCGGTCTGATTTCACGCCGTTTCAGATCCTGTGCCGTGCAGATGGCGCTGTCCTTGTCGAGCGCTTCCTCGCCCGTGCCAACAGTCCTGAGCGCCACGCCAGTCACGCGGATGCGGATCTGGTCTGGCTGCAAGCAAATCGCGAACGTCTCTTACAGGGGGTACTGGAGCCGCTTGCGCTGGACGGTCCGCTGCTTGAAATCGACACCACGACACCAGACCGTTTCGACTATCGTGGACTGCTTCAGAAGCTCCGTGCGACACTTTGATTCGAACCTTATTCGTTCCGTAATCCTGCAAAGAACTCCCGCAGCAGCGCAGCGGACTCCTCTGCCTGCACACCGACGAATACATCCACACGGTGATTCAGCTTCGGGTGGCGCAGCACATCCGCGATGCTGCCGCAGCAGCCGGTCTTCGGCTCAATGACCGCGTACACCAGCCGGGGGATACGCGCCAGCACCATCGCCCCGGCACACATACAACACGGCTCCAGCGTACAGTACAGCGTGACGCCTTCCAGCCGCCATTCCCCGACCACCTGCGCCGCCTCACGGATCGCCAGCATCTCGGCATGGGCGGTCGGATCACCATCCGCCTCACGCCGGTTGTAGCCGCGCCCGATCACCTCGCCCTGACGCACCGCCACCGCGCCGACCGGCACATCCCCCGACGGCAGTGCCTTACGCGCTTCGTCCAGTGCCAGCCGCATGAAGTGATCGTCATCGAAAAAGCGGGTCGAACGGTCGCTCATCCCGCGCCGCCAGATTGCATCGCCTGCAAAAATGCCGCTGGACCTGTCACCGCCTGACCAGAAGCCGCGTCCACAAAGCCCCACGCCGTCAGGACACGCGCCAGCACTTTCCCATCGGACGCCCGTTTGATCAGGAAGGCACGCATCCCGCCTTCAGCGGTCACATCATAGGCCCATGTGACGATCTCCAGCCTGTCACCCCAGACCGCCGCCAGCTTGTACTCGATTCGCGCCTGTTTCGCCGTCAGTACGATACCAGAGTCGTCAAAACGCGGCAGCGTCCAGCCCTGTGCTGCGAGAGTCTGCTGTTCGGCTTCCAGCGCTATCTGAAGATAGACCGCGTTATTGACGTGCTTCGCCGGGTCGAGGTCGCGCAGTTCGACCGTCCGCTGAACAGTGCTGGCCTGCGCTGGTGTCTGCGGAAATGAGGGAAACGGCGGACGCGGCTCCGCGGGCAGCACTTCATCCCCGCGAGAATATGCTTCGACGATCTCTGGCGGAATCGTCGTCGGATACAGCGTCTGCGTATTGATAAACACCCAGTCCGTTTCGGCGTGCGCCACCAGTTCGCTATTCAGATAGACCTCATACTGGCGCAGGGATCGCACGCGGCGGAAGTCGTGAATCCAGGTCCTGACCTCGACCTGATCCCCATAGTGCAGCGGACGCAGCACGGTAAGCTGTGTCTCATAGGCAAACCACTGGAAGCCGATCTCGTCATAATGGGTGGCGCTGTAGCCGACCGCCGCTGATGCATCGAACGCTGCTTCCTGAAGATAGCCGAGCAGTGTTGCCGGACGCAGCCGTCCGAAGTAATCGCATTCGTAGTGCCGGACCTGGAACCGGCTGGTGTGAATATAGGGCATTAAGGGTACACCTTACTACACGCTAACGGTGGTTATAACTA
>JAEZAF010000305.1 GCA_023430545.1 Chloroflexota bacterium | reverse complement strand
ACGTGCTTGAGTAGTGCCGCGTTTTGTGTCATAGTGGATATACAATGACCTCCGGTTCGCTTTTGTGTGGTAACTCAAGCTTGCACCGAAGGTCATTCTTTTTGCAAATACTGCCAAACTCCAGGGATCAGCCCCACGAGGCTGATCCGCTGCCATATCTGCAAAACCTTAAAATGACGCCATAACAAGGCTTTCCAACTCCATCACACCAGATCGGAATAATTTGAAAACTCTAACCGCACACATCGAACATTCGTGCTACACTATAGAATTCCTGCACCTTAAAATCTCTGGCCGCCAGCTACCGGTAGGTGCGGCATGCAATGCCGCCCGCTGTATCACCAATTGCAGCAACCGTAAGTTGCTACTAGCAGCACAAAATTTTTTGTGCGGCAGCAGCAGCAGCAACAAGCTGATTTTGAACCTGAAAGCGCAATGATGCAGCCCGATTGCTGCACTATATTGCAGCAAACTGCGGCAATTTGCTGCAACAGCCTGCTAGTACACGCGCAGCAGCAGCCCCTTGAGGTACTCACCTTCTGGGAAGGTCAGCGCGACCGGATGATCATCAGCCGCCGCCAGCCACCGTAGAATCTGTGCCTGACGCTTGCTGTCATCCAGTGCACCAAAGACGATCTTCTGAAACAGATCACGGCTGATCGCACCGGAACAGGAGAAAGTGAACAGGAAACCACCGGGGCGGATGAGTTTCAGCGCATTGAGGTTGATGTCCTTGTAACCGCGTGCGGCCTTCTCCACCTGCTGCTGGTTGTGGGCAAATTTTGGCGGGTCCAGAATCACAATATCGTATTCCTGCCCGACCTGATCGCGCAGATATTCGAAGACATCGGCCTGAATGAACTCGACAGCATCCACCGACGCGCCAGAAAAGCCGTTGGCCTCATGCATTTTCTCAGCCAGTTCTAGGGCATCGTGCGAACGGTCCACATTGACCACGCTGGTTGCCCCGTTTGCCAGCGCCACCAGCGAAAATCCGCCGGTATAGCTGAACAGATTCAGCACCCGGCACTGGCCGGTATTGTCTACACAGGCCCGCACCTGCTCCGCCACCGCCCGCCAGTTATCGCGCTGGTCGAGATAGTAGCCGGTCTTATGTCCTTCGCGCACGTCCACCCAGATCTCCGCCTGTCCATCCGGGCCGAGGTGTGTATGAATGAATTCGGGAGGTTCTTCGCCCCACAGCACACCAGACTGCTGCGAAATCCCTTCCTTACGGCGCACATCGACATCACTGCGCTCATACACGCCCTTAATGCGGACATCAAGCCCCGCGAGGACATCCACCGCTATCTGTGCCAGCGCTGCCTTCTGCTGGTCGATGGTCAGTGTCAGTGCCTGAAGCACCAGCCAGTCCCCGTAGCGGTCGATAATCAGACCGGGCAGGTAATCATTCTCGGCGTTCACCAGACGGCGGGCGGCGGGCACTTCCCCACGTTCCATCCGTCCGTGGATCGCCCGTTCAATCTGCCTGCGCCACCAGCGCTCATCGACCGTTTCCGACCATGTCAGCAGGCGCACACTGATCTGCGATTTGGGGTTCCAGTAGCCCTGCCCCAACGGCTGTCCTTCATGCGTCAGGACATCGACAATTTCTCCGGGCTGAGGATCACCTTCAACACGCTTGACCGCGCCGGAGAAGATCCACGGATGCTGGCGCAGAATCGATTTCTCGCGCCCTTTAGCGATAATGACAGAAGCCATATTCATACTTTCTATGCTGAACGCCTCTACAGACGTCAGATGTGATTTTGACGGATCAGACCGGGAAAAAATTCAGATACAGGGTTCGGAAACTGAGCGTGACGATAATGATCCCCACGAACAGCATCAGGCGCTGTGTCGGGATACGCTGACATACCCACGCCGCCAGCGGTGCCCCCATGACCCCACCAACCATCAGCGCAATGATGATTTCCCAGCGATAGGACTCACCAATCGTGAGGATAAAGGTTGTGGCCTGAAGCATGGTGACAAACCACTCCGCGATATTCACAGAGCCGATGACAAAGCGCGGTTCGTGTCCATTGACGACCAGCGTCGAAGTCACAATCGGCCCCCATCCCCCACCGCCGATGGCATCGAAAAAGCCGCCGATCAGCCCAAGCACGGTGATGTTCACTGGAAGTTCAACGTTACCCGACCGGCTGAGTGACTTCAGGATAATCCGCAGTCCCATCAGCGCCAGATACAGCGCCACAATCGGTTTAATAAGGCTGGTCGGCAGATTGGTCAGGATGAGCGCCCCAATCACACCCCCCACAACTCCTGGTAACGCCAGCCTGACGATCAGATCACGCTTGAAGTTGCCGAAATAGTAATGAGAAAAGCCGGAAACAGCACTGGTCACAATACCGGCGGTGTGTACACTGGCGCTCGCCAGCACCGGCGGCACCCCGAGGCTGAGCAGAAAGGTCGTGGAACTGACCTTATAACCCATCCCCAGACTGCCATCAATCATCTGAGCAAAGAAACCGACAATAACAAAAGTGAGGAGTGAGTCCATTTCGTCCCGGGATCATGTGAACGCGATGTCGTGCGATCTGTTTCGTTTGCGCACGCGGTCTGTGAACAGAACAATAAACCATCAGCGCCCTCTTCACAATGTATAATCTTTCACAAGCTTTCACGGTATTCACAAAACAGGGGCAAATTCACAGATTTTGGTGAATTTGCCCCTGCTGTTTTCAGCTTTGCCCGTTATGTATCGGCCTGCGATTAATCCGCCAGCATCCTGACGAAATCCTCTTCGCTGAGGATCGGGACTCCCAACTGCGCGGCCTTTTCTGCCTTGCTGCCGGGTGAATCCCCAACCAGTACATAGCTGGTCTTTTTGGTGACGCTGCCCGACACCTTCCCACCATTGGTCTTGATCAGTTCACCAGCCTGTTCACGGGTCATCGTTGGCAGTGTGCCTGTCAGCACAAACGTCAGGCCAGCGAATTTATCACTCTGAGGCGCGGCCTGCTGCATCTGCATGTTGACCCCGGCCTGACGCAGTTTATCCAGCATCTGCTGATGCCCGGGATCAGCAAACCAGTTCACGATCCCCTGTGCAAGAATCGGTCCAATCCCCTCCACATCGTCGATCGCCTCAACGCTTGCAGACTGGAGTGCATCAATTGAGCCGAACTGTGCGGCCAGCAGTTCCGCCACCGTACTGCCCACCCCGTCGATCCCCAGCGCAGCAATCAGCCTGGTCAGTGGACGGTTCTTGGCTTTTTCAATCGATGCCAGCAGATTGGTGACTTTCTTCTCAGCGAATTTTTCGAGATCCAGCAGCATCTCCGGCTTCAGATAGAAGATGTCCGCCTCATCCTGAATCAGCTCACGCTCGATCAGGGTTTTCACGGTCTGCGGCCCCATACCCTCAATATCCATCGCGCCGCGAGACACGAAGAACTCGATACTGCGGAACACACGCTCGGGACAGTGACGGTTTGGGCAGTAATAATCGACAGCGCCTTCAGGCTGGATAATCGGCGTATTGCAGATCGGGCACTGTTCCGGTGGGAAAACCGGGATCTCATCACCATCGCGTGCACCCGTCAGCGGCCCGATGACATATGGGATAACATCACCAGAGCGTTTGATCGACACCGCATCGCCCAGTCGGATATCGAGATTTTTGATGAAGTCATAATTGTGCAGGGTAGCATTCACCACTGTTACACCGGACAGAAACACCGGATCAAGCTGCGCCGTCGGGGTCAGTTTACCCGTACGCCCGATGTTGTGAGTGACACCAATGAGCTTGGTCGTCGCTTCCTGCGCGGGGAATTTATACGCAATCGCGCCGCGTGGGTCCTTGCCGGAAATCCCGAGTTCAGTCGCCACGCGCAGATCATTGACCTTAACCACAAGACCGTCAATCTCGAAGTCAAGTTGGTTTCTGCGGGATTCCCATGTGGGTAATTGTTGGATAATGTCGGATAATGTGGGATAGTGCTGGCTATCAGGTGGGATATGAAAGCCCATTTTTCGCAGATATTCCAACATTTCCCACTGGCTGTCGATTTTCACCCCTATCATCTCGACAATCGCATACAGATAGGCCGTCAGCGGACGCGACGCCGTCATGCGCGAGTCCTTCTGTTTCAGTGTCCCCGATGCGGTATTGCGGGCATTGATATACAGGGGCAGGTCCGCTTCCTTCTGGCGTTCATTGAGTGCGATAAAATCATGCTTGAGGAACATCACTTCCCCGCGCACCACCAGCTTCTGAGGTGGGGTTAATCCCACATTGGGATCAAGTGGGATACGAAGCGGCACACTGCGGATGGTGCGGACATTGGCTGTCACATCATCACCGATCAGCCCGTTCCCTCGGGTCGCAGCCTGAGTCAGGAGGCCGTTCTCGTAGGTGATCACAATTGTGAGTCCGTCCAGCTTCGGTTCCAGTGTGTAATCCAACTGGGTTCCAGCAGGCAGCAGCCTCAGGTTACGCTCTTCCCATGTGACAAGGTCTTCACCCGTATATCCATTGGACAGGCTCAGGATCGGCGCAGGATGCTGGATTTTGGCAAAATCCGAGCTGAGGTCATTGCCAGTGCGCTGCGTTGGGGAATCTGGTGTAATCAGTTCAGGATATTCCGTCTCCAGGGCAACCAGCTCGTTATACAGCACATCATATCCGGCATCCGAGATGGAAGGCTCGCTGCGCACATAGTAGTCATAACTGTGTTTGTGAAGCTGTTCGCGGAGTTCCCGCGCACGCTGTCTGATCTCATCGCTCAACGGAGTGGTTGTCACTTCAATTTCGTTTGCGTCGCTCATCTGAAAGACCTTCTGCAAAAAGCGGTGCTGTAAAGAAAACGGCTGTGATGGCTGTTAAACGCGCACTGTTATGGTACATCTGTAGGCACAACTTCGAGATAATTGGAGGCCGCCCACCCTACCCGCTGACTGCTCTGCACATCCTGAAGACGCCACCATGTCAGGCCATCCGCCTGAGATGGGCCTTCGATCACAGTGAACAGTGTATTCTCCGGTGCGCGGAATGCCACAGGGACGTCGATCACACCCGGTCTTTCACGCACGTTCAACTGGTTATCACCGACATCGATCACACGAATGGTCACGCCAAGCATAATGCTCAGCGGCGTCGGTGACAGATACGGTGTCGGCAGCACCGGCCCCTGCATGACGAATTCCACCGTCGCAACTGGCGGCTGAATCTGGATTGGCGAACTGTCCGCCTCAGGTGTCACCATGTCGTTTGCATCATTGAGATCAGCGACCGCTGCGGTGGCGCGTTCCAGCGCAGGCGCGGTGAGCACTATCAGCTCCGGCGGACGTGCGGGTGCAGCATTGCCACCCATCAGAATCAGAATCATCACCAGTGTGGCCACCGCGATGAAGACTCCCAGCAGCGTCGCCGCAATCGACCACAGCGGAGGGAAAAGACTCGCATTACCTCCTCTGTCGGCGGTCTGCTGACGAGGAGGTTTGTGGCGAGGTTCAGGGTTTACATTCTCAGACATCGTTTCAATCTACTGCGTTTTATGATCAGACACAATCATCAGGCGCGTGGTGCGCCGCGCTGCTGTATCCATGCCAGAAACCGTTCCAGCGGCCACGTATTGATTACTGACTCCGCCTGCACCCAGCCACGGCGTGCGGTGCGGATGCCGTAGTGCATCAGCTCCATATCAGCGGCACTGTGTGCGTCCGTATTGATTGACAGCACAATGCCCAGTTCTACGGCACGGCGTGCATACTGCGCTTCAAGATCAAGCCGTGCGGGATTGGCGTTAATCTCCAACGCGATACCCGATTCTTTGGCAGCGGCGAATACCGCATCCATATCAGCGTCTACCGGATCCCGACTCGGGATAATCTGTCCGCGTGGATGGCCGATCAGGTCCACGTGCGGGTTCTGGATTGCACTCAGCAGCCGCCGTGTGATCTGGTCGCGTTCCTGTCTCAGGCTGACATGCAGCGACGCGATGACAAAATCAAGCTGTGCGAGGACATCATCCGGGAAATCGAGATGCCCATCGGCGGTGATCTCCATCTCGGTGCCATGAAAGACACGGATCGTGCCGTTCATCTCCGCATCGACCTGACGGATCTCGGCCTGCTGCTCCAGGAGACGTTCAATCGACAGGCCGCCCGCAATCCCCAGACTGCGCGAATGATCGGTGATGACGATGTACTTGCGTCCGTGTGATCGGGCCAGCTCCGCCATCTCCCGGATCGACAGTTTGCCGTCGCTCCATGTCGTATGCATGTGAAGGTCGGCCTGAATATCTTCAAGCTCGATAAACTTTGGCAGCGTGTGCGCCTGCGCCCGTTCAATTTCACCGGTATTCTCGCGGATCTCTGGCGTAATCCACTGCATACCGAGGAAATTGTAAACCTCTTCTTCTGTGGAGAAGGTAATCTTCTCGGCGTCCTCAATAATATTTCCAGAGGAATCAACCGGGCTGAAGGCATGTTCGTTCAGACTGTAGCCTTTTTCAAGCGCAATCTCGCGAATGCGGATGTTGTGCATCTGGCTGCCGGTAAAATACTGCTGCGCCGTCCCCCAGCGCTCAATCGGCAGCACACGCAGATCGACCTGTACGCCATTGTGCAGCTCGACCGAACTCTTGCTTTCCCCCTGCCCTAGGATACGCGAGACAATCGGCTGCTGGACAAACGTCTCCATAATATGCGCGACCGAGTCCGTATTTTCCACCGCGATCAGCAGATCAATATCACCGATGGTGGGGCGTGCACGGCGGATACTGCCGGCGATCTGTCCATCAACTACCCCAGGCAGCTTCAGCAATGGTTCCAGCAGGGATTCAGCCGCTGGCAGCGCTACACCCAGCGGAGTCCGTCCGGTCTGGCGGCGGAGCGACTCAATTCCTTCGAGAACTTTCTGTTCGCTTTTAGCGCCCATCCCACTGAGGCCGCGCAGCTTCTGCTCTTTGGCCGCCGTTTCCAGCGCGGCGACATCGGTAATCTGGAGTTCCTTCCAGAAAAGCTGCGCCTTCTTCGGCCCCACGCCATTGATGCGCATAATTTCAACCACACCCGGCGGGATTTCAGCCGCCAGACGGTTGTAGAATTCAAGCTCGCCGGTTTCGATCAGTTCATTGATCTTGTCTTCCAGTGTTTTCCCAATTCCGGGGATTTCCGTCAGCTTTCCTTCCGCCGCGACGACATTCACATCACGTGGCAGTTCACGGATGCTCTCCGCCGCCCTGCGATAGGACAGCACACGATGGATGATCTCGCCTTTAAGCTGGAGCATATCCGCTACCATATCAAAGACATCGGCAATCTGTCTGTTTGTGAGCGTCAACCTGTCCGCCTTTCACTCATCCCCTAGAACTTCTGTTTTACACTTTTGCAAGTATAGCAAAATTGCTGCTGTCTCAACAGCGCAGCAGGGACAGATTTGCTATACTGACATAAACAGGCTCAGCTTTAATTGCAGACTTTTGATTATGGAAAGGATGTCAGCAAAATGACAGAAGCAGAAGAAAACACCATTGTGGCGTTAGACAGTCTGTCGGCAAACGAGTTCCGGGTAGAAATCAACGGTATAAATGTCCCGGGCATCTTTCGTGTCTCCGGGCTGCGTGCCTTTGATTATGCGAAACCCGAACAGCGCAGCCAGCTCACCATCACGAAAATGGTAGAGCGCGATCCCTCAAGCGCCTTCAATGCATGGCTGCGCGAGACCGTCGAAGGTAAAAGCAGTGATCAATCCGTCAGCCGCACCATCGAAGTGATCGCCGTCGATGACGGTGTCGAGACGCGGCGCTGGGTGATCGAACAGGCGTCCCTGGTGAATGTCAGCTATTCAGATTTCAATTCAGCATCCACAGAACTGGTCGAGGAGATTATCCAGCTTCAGTATCGCACCATCAGCCTGAAGTGGAGCGGTTCAAACTAACCAGCTCAAACGAAGCGCATCAGTGCGATAAATACCACTCAATACAAAAGCGGATCGGGATTTCGATCCGCTTTCTCTTTTTAAGCCAATAGCTCACCACCACACTGACATTGTTATCGCGGCGTTAAGCCACGCAGCGCCAGTCCCATCCCATAGACGATGAGCATCTGTGCCGGCCCATAGGTCAGCCATATCCAGTCACCAATCCACTGGAAATACGCCTGATTAAACAGCCTCGCGGCGAGGATCAGATCACTGGTCAGGAACAGCAGTCCACCGATTGCGACAGGGATAAAACGTGCGTCCTGCACTGCCAGACCAGCGGCAAGTCCGGCGGTGCCTGCCAGCAGAAGTGCATATGGCAGCGCCACCCAGTGCGTCACAGACGGTGTCTCTGCACCGCGCAGCACGACGATGTACCAGCAGACTGCTCCAAACACGAGTGCAAGTGCTAACGCCGACCAGCGCGGGGCTGCGGCATCCAGCCCGAACCGATTCGCCGCAATCACCAGTGCCGCGATATAGGCCACATGTCCCAGCCCGAACGATCCCATCCCGCCAAGCACCGACTGATCCGATTTGATGATCAGCCGGGCCATAAACAGGTCACCGATAAAACCCATCGTCATGCCAACAGCCATCAACAGCGCCAGATCGCTGTTCGGCGTACCACGATGCAGCAGGGCGAATGTCCATCCCGCTGCCACCAGCGTCACCGACGACCCCAGCCGCATCCAGAGCGGCATCCGATAGGCGAGATCAGTGTCCGGTGTACCTGTAATCAATCCACCAAACAGCAGCGCCGCCCAGATCACCCACAAAAGCACGAGAAGCGGATTCAGTAATGTCTCGCTCACAACATAAAACCTATTCTTTGTAAATCTTTAGAAAACCAGTTTGAGAGGCACTTGGTATACCTCAAGCGGCCCAAATCATAAGTGATCCCTCGCCAGCCTGTAGCGACAGACCGACGAGGGACAGAAACCATCAGATGAGGCAAAATTGCGTTAAAAGATGGTGATCAGCCAGCGATAACCGTAGGCTGGCAGTTCAACTTCACCCGAGACACGCAGGCCATCCTCGCTAAGCATGTCCTTCCAGATCTCGCCTTCCCCAAGCTGAATCGTTTTGGGTTCATCCGAGAGATTATGCAGGGCCAGCACGCGCACATCCCCCATGTGACGCCGAAAGCACAACAGTTCCTTCGGCAGGTCATCCCACCAGATCAGATCGCCATTGGCGAACAGTGAATGCGCCTTGCGTACATGAATCATCCGGCGGATAGTATTCAGCAGCGAGGTAGGATCATTGCGCTGTGCTTCAACATTCACATGTGAATACCCATAGACGGGATCGCTGATGGTCGGTGAATACAGCGTGTTGGGGGATGCCGTCGAGAAGCCGCCGTTTTCCTCTGCAGACCACTGCATCGGAGTACGAACGCCGTTGCGATCGGGCAGCGAGACATTGTCACCCATGCCGATCTCGTCGCCATAGTACAGCACAGGTGCACCCGGCAGCGTGAACAGCAGCGAATTCAGCAGTTCGATCTTGCGACGGTCATTATTCATCAGCGGGGCAAGCCGACGGCGAATACCAAGATTCAGACGCTGCGGGGCTTCCGGCGCATAGGTCTCCCACATGTACTGACGTTCTTCCTCAGTCACCATTTCAAGCGTCAGCTCATCGTGATTACGCAGGAAGATCGCCCACTGCGTCCCTGAAGGGATCTCCGGTGTGTCCTTGACAATATCGATCACAGAGGTGCGATCTCCACGTGCCAGCGCCATATACAGGCGTGGCATAATCGGGAAATTAAAGCACATGTGAAATTCTTCCTTGCCCGGATCGCCGAAATACGGCATCAGATCGCGCGGCCACTGATTGGCTTCAGCCAGCAGCAGACGCGAGCGATAATTCGCATCAATGAAACTGCGCATTTCCCGCAGAAATTCATGGGTTTCCGGCAGATTTTCAGAATTAGTTCCATCGCGCTCAATCAGGTAAGGCACAGCATCCACACGAAAACCATCGATGCCGAGATCCAGCCAGAACTTCATGATATTCAGCATTTCCTGCCGTACAGCAGGGTTATCGTAGTTCAGGTCCGGCTGAGAGGAGAAAAACCGGTGCCAGTAATACTGGCCGGAGCGCTCATCGTAAGCCCAGTTCGAGGTCTCGGTATCAAGGAAGATGATGCGTGTATCTTTATACTTCTCGGTATCATCGCTCCAGACATAATAATCGCGCATCGGCGACTCCTTGCTGCGCCGCGCTTCCTTAAACCACGGGTGATCATCCGAAGTGTGATTGACCACCAGATCCAGCACCACGCGCATCCCGCGCCGGTGAATCTCTTCGACCGTCAGGCGGAAGTCTTCCAGCACACCGAAGCGTGGATGAATCCCGTAGAAGCTCGAAATGTCATAACCGTCATCGCGCAGCGGTGATGGATAGATGGGTGTGATCCAGATGCAGTCGACCCCCAGCCATTCCAGATATTCCAAACGCTGGCGCAGGCCTTCAAAATCCCCATGACCATCACCATCACCGTCCATAAATGCGCGGGGATATAATTCATAAAAAATGGAATTAATGTGCCAGATCATACCGTTTCCTCACTCTGTGAAGCAGAAATCCGTTAAAGTTGATGCAGTTCACGCAGACGGCTGATTAAGGGCTGCACGTCTGGTTCGTTTCCGTTTCGCTGACCCATCGGATCAATAATCTCATCGTCGCCTAACAGGGCATGCGCGACATTCGTCATCCCACAGCTAAGCGCCTCTAATTCATAGCCACCTTCCATCGCGAATACGATCTTACCACCACACAATTCACGCGCCATTTCGATCAGCTCGTGCGTCAGATAGGCATATCCTGTCAGGCTCAGCCGCATCATCGCCAGCGGGTCCTTCCAGTGCGCATCAAACCCAGCGGAGACGATGATCAGCTCCGGCTGAAAACGTCGCGCCGCCGGCCAGATGATCTGTTTATACAGCAGTTGATAATTACCATCCCCATTACCGCTTGAAAGCGGGATATTAATCGTCGTCCCCAACCCTGCCCCTTCACCTGTCTCGGTGATACCGCCGGTGCCGGGATAAAACGGATACTGATGGGTAGAGATAAACAGCACATCAGGGTCATCGTAAAACATATCCTGCGTGCCATTGCCATGATGCACATCGAAATCGACGATCATTACACGCTTGATACCGTACTGCGCCTGTGCATGTCGCACCGCAATCGGCACGTTCCCCAGAATGCAGAAGCCCATCCCTCGCTGCACCAGTGCATGATGCCCCGGTGGACGTGTGGCCGCCAGTGCGTTCTCTGCCCGGCCACTGAGCACGGCATCCACTGCTGCGACCACTGCCCCGGCGGACAGGCGTGCGATCTCCGGTGTTACAGGCAGTGCATAGGTATCCGCGTCAAACTGGACGACTTTGTCCTGTGAGGGAATCCAGTTCAGTGCCGCCAGATATTCCGGCGTGTGCACCGAAAGGATCTGTTCATCGGTCACAGGCTGCGGTTCAGGGCGAAGCATCCGACCGAGCAGTTTTGCCGCTTCCATTCGCTGCCACACAGCACGGATTCGACCGGCGTGTTCGGGGTGTCCGGGGATATCGTGTTCAGTCACACGGGGATGAGTGATATAGGCTGTGGTCATACCTGTCCAGTTTTCTCCAGTGCAAAGCGGTACGCGGTAAATCAGTACCGTCCGAAATTATCACAGGTTTTTTCAATTACACAAACCCGCGTGGTCTCGTATAATGTTATTTCGGTTCGCTGATTAATTGAACGGTATGATTGTGATTATTCTGCGAATCAGGGTTCAGTAATGGATCAGGGTCTGGCGTGATTCGTTCACGACGATTGAAGAAGCTGAGCAAGCGTGAGGAAGCATATTCATGCAGTATAAGCCATTGGTCGAGTGGGCGAAGCAGGTCTGGCAGGAACGGCACGGCAGTGCAGAATACGTCACCATCTGGGCTTCTGCTGAATGCAGTAACGTGGTCGCTCAGGAACAGATCAAACCCGGCAGGCGCTTTCGGGGGCACGCAGTTTACACAGGTCTGGAACAGATCGACTGCCCCGTGATTGTCCCCATCAGTGATTACGGCGCGCGCGGCAAACGGATGACCCTGACCACCACTTCCGGCGGATATCTCTTCAAATTTGAGGCAGACTCTGGCCCATTTGAGGTGATCTACGCCAGCGCCTATCTGGACGACGATGTCCATGATCTGACGGCCATCGCACTGGTACCAAAAGGTCGTCTCGATACGTGGGCGGCCTTTGAACTGACCTGTGCCCGTGCAGTGCGTCCTCGAATCCGCCGTCGCCGTGATGTTTACATCATCGGCGGTACCGATGCCTTCTTCGATCCGACGGTTGAATGGTCGGATGTCATCCTGCGCGATGAGCTAAAAAACCAGATCATGCAGGACATCGAGGCTTTTTTCGACGAAGGCGTTTCCATCTATCAGCAGTTGAAGCTGGCCCCGTTCCGTAAACTGCTGCTTGCAGGTGTCCCCGGAACCGGCAAGACCATGCTGTGCGCAGCACTGGCAAAACATGCACTGAGCAAAAAGCGGATCGTCGTCTATGTCTCGGGATCTGATCGCGAAGGCGCATCCTTTGAGAAGATCCAGCGGGCATTTCAGGCGGTGGCCGCAGCCCGCTACCCGACTCTGCTGATCGTCGAAGAGTTGGACGCCTATCTGCATGGGGATGACAAGGCACGCATCCTGAACGTGCTCGACGGCATCGAATCACCAAATAATCCAAATGGCTCTCTGCTGCTGGCAACCACCAATTATCCTGAAGCCATCGACGAGCGGATTTCGCGGCGGCCGGGGCGGCTGGACCGCATCTTTGTCATCCCCACCATTCAGGATGAGATACAGGCCGAGCGCATGCTGCGCTATTACCTCAGCGCCTACTGGCAGGACGAATTTTCGGCGGTCTTTCCACGTCTGGTCGATCAGCCGGGGGCATTTGTGCGTGAAGTCGCATTACAGGCGCGGATGCTGGCGGCACATGAACATCAGACAGAGATCACGCTGGAGATGCTGCAAAACTCAGTGGACAGCCTGCTGTATCAGATCAAGGCGGACAAAGACTTCCTCGTCCAGCGTCGGCCTATAGGCCTCGACAGCCAGCGCAGCCGCTACAACTCAAATTCACCGTTTCATGATTTTTAACGGTGGCTCTCAGTCGGCGTTACCCCTGCTTGCATCGTCAAAGTCAATCGGCGTCAGCAGCATGTAATTGAAGCCGTTCATCAGGACAATCTGGCTGGTCTCATAATAGGTGTGGATCGCGATCAGCACCGGCTCAGGGTAGAACTGTGCCCGCAGGATGATCAGCCCGAATTCCTGCGCTTCGATCATATTGATCAGCTCAGTGCCATCGTATAGCCCACGCAGCCAGACATTCAGAAGCTGCGTCGGATTGGTGACCGCCTCGCGTCCCGCCAGCAGATTGAAGCTCGCCTCTTCACTCAGCACTGGCTTGTCCGATTGACGCACCAGTTCTACGATTGACCACCCGGCAGCGATGTCCTGTTCACTCGGCAGATGTCCGACATTGGCATATCCCCCAGCGACACGTCCGGCGGAGTCATACAGGCCGTTGAGCGCGTTCGGCTGAAGGTTCAGCACCGACGCAACCGGCGCGAACAGGGGATGCGTGGTCGGCAGATGCAGCACCGCCCGCCCATAGCCGAGATACAGCATTGGCGCAGCAATCAGCGCAGCAGCCGTCATCACCGGCACAGCGGGACGCAGCGGACGGATCAGCCAGCGAGTGTAAGGATGATCAGGCGGAAAGCGCCAGCCGCGATTCAGCGTGCGTGTAATCGTTATGCCGCTGAGGATGCACAACCCGGCAATAGAGGTCGCGAAATAGCTGTCGCCGCCACCCCATGTCCCGGATGAGACACCACCCAGCACCGTTGTGACCACAAACCAGATGCTGTACAGCGACAGACGGTCGAAATACAGTTCATAAAGCACCAGCAGCACCGCTGGAATAATCAGGAAGCCGTGCAGCGCGAACCACAGACGCACCAGTCCTTCCACCTGATCTAAGCGAATTTCATTCACATTGGCGAGGATCGCCTGCTTCCACCACTCACCGCCGGTCGCGACATTCAGGCCGACGAAAATCGCCACACCGACCAGCCCGAAGATTACCACGCCGACAACAGCACGGCGCGGGCTGCGGATCATCAGCCAGAGGAAGACGGCAATCGCGCTGAAGGCTGCAAGCTGTTTGGTATAGCCTGCGACAATCAGCAGCCCCAGACCGAGCGCGAACATCAGACGACGTCGGCGGGTCTGTGGGATTTCATTGGCAAAAACCAGGATGACAACGGCCAGTGTCTCGAATGTCACCATCATCAGATGCTGGCGCAGCAGTGGCCCGACATGATAAATCATATTGGATGCCAGAAACGCCAGCCCTGCCGCCACCGCCACCAGCGTCCTACCGCGTCCATAGCCTTTTCGCGCCTCAAAGCTGAACACCGCGTAGGCAATCGTCAGCGCGGTGACCAGCGTCCCCAGAAAGCCAAGCAGACGGCCATACCAGTACGTCGCGCCGAAGACCCACGCGAACGGCACCGCCATCAGATGAAATACGGGGGGATAATTGCTGGCATAAAATGGATACGGTTCCACACTCTGATACGGGAACTCACCCCGTGCAAACATCAGCGTATCGACCAGCTCGAACCCTTCACCCTGATCATAGTCGAACGGAAACGACATCAGGCTGAAAGCATAGACCACATAGACCACAAAATAGAATCCCAGCACAACCAGCGCCGCGATCATCAGAATACGGCTGATAGATGCCGACCAATGGATCATACGGGTTTCAGTTTCAGGCAGACGGGTGTCAGTCGAGGTGTTTGAAGTCATGTTCATGCTGGTGTCACGCCGGGATATCCTTCAGTGGAATCAGCGTCAGCCCCACCAGGAACAGACCGGCTGAACCGATGATCGCCAGCCTCTGAGCGGGGCCAATCCCCCCTTCCCGACCGCCGAAGATCACGTCCAGCAGCAGCAGGCCAATAAAGCCAAGTCCACCGATCAGACAGAGGATGATGCCTAACTGCCGCTTGGTAAGGGTGAAATCAGATCGGAACATGAATCAGGGCAGCGTCAGGATGATCGGTTCGCCTTCGGTAATGGCGATGGTATGTTCAAAGTGGACGCTGAGCGAACGGTCACGCGTGACCACGGTCCATTTGTCGCTCAACTCTTTGGTGTCCGCCCGTCCTGCTGTGATCATGGGCTCGATGGCGTAGGTCATGCCGGGCCGCAGCGCGACATTTTCCCATCCGGGTCGATCACGCTTGCCCTTCGGCCACCAGTTCGGCACCTGCGGGTCTTCATGCATCTTCCGCCCGACACCGTGACCGGTATAATCGCGCACGACATCATAGCCGTGACTGGCCGCAAACTCCTGAATCGCCAGCGCCAC
>JAEZAF010000304.1 GCA_023430545.1 Chloroflexota bacterium | reverse complement strand
GGAACTTGGCGACCTTTGGCGCGACCACCATCTGACAGTAGCCGGCGTAGGGATTCTTGGCGTAGTACTCCTGATGGTAATCCTCTGCCGGATAGTAATTCTCGATCGGTGTGATCTCGGTCACGATGCGGTTGTCGAACAGGCCCTGCTGTGTCAGTTCAGCGATGGTCTGCTCGGCGATGGCCTTCTGTTCCGGCGTGTGATAGAAGATGGCTGAGCGGTACTGCGTGCCGATGTCCGCGCCCTGACGGTTGAGCGTGGTCGGGTCGTGGATGGTGAAGAACACGTTCAGCAGATCGCGGAAGCTGACGATGCTCGGATCATACTTCAACTGGACGACTTCGGCATAACCAGTACGCCCAGAGCAGACGGCCTCATAGGTCGGGTTCGGGGTATTCCCATTGGAGTAGCCGGAGACGACATCCACAACGCCCCGCAACTCATCGTAGACGGCTTCCAGACACCAGAAACAACCGCCTGCGAGTGTGGCGGTTTCAAGCTGCTTATTCTCGGACATGCAATTACTGCCTTTCGGTCAAGGTTTCTACTTTACTGACGGATTTAGCCGCATTTCATTACATCCGACAGCACAAGAACTCCGTAAAAGATTGCTGAGATTTTCCGGTCGGGAACATCTAATGATCGGTGATCGTCTCAGGGATCATCAATACAATGACCGATGACAGGCAATCTCATGAAACCGAGCACCCTACTTTTCAGCATCTCAGGACGAGCGGCCGCACTGCTGCTTGTCCTCACTATCAGCGGCTGCGGCGCGGTTGACATGCTCTTCAACCTGATGTCAGCGGATGAAGCGCCTATTTATGTCGAAGTGGGCGACGGTTATCCGGCGTATATCTTCCCGGCCAGTACCGCGGCCAGCAGCGGCGCACACTATCTGCTGAACAACGGCGACACGGCCACCTACTGGACACCGACCGCTGCTGATGTCAAACTGGCGGAGCAGGCGTTTCAGACAGAAGTAGTGCATCAGCTTGCAGCGACTTCTCCAATGGAAGGTCAAAAGACACCGATTGAAGAGGTACAGGAGCTGATCCCTGAGTATTACCGTCAGTACTTCGGGTTCATTCAGGACGGCGAGCACCAGATCTACGGGACGTACTTCTGCCAGACGTTTCCGGGATGGGGTGAGACGCTGATGATGGTTGAAGACGGGGGCGCGTGTGTGGTCGAGTGGATATACAACCTCGACGACGGCACAATCCCGATGTTCATGATCCACGGTCAGGCATAGCGGCGGCGGCGTGAAATCATGCGCCGCTGCCAGTTGGTTGCTGCTGCTGCCAAATAAAAAACGCACCCTGAATGATTCAGAGTGCGTTTTGTGGACATGATCGCTTTGATGAGCGGGATCAGCCGATCATCAGGCGGTGTGCAGGGCCGGTGTTTCCTCGGTTTCCTCTTCATCGCGCAGGCTGGTGCCGATGGCGACGCCAAGCAGGATGAGGGCTTCGATCACCCACAGACCATAGGCCAGTGCGCCGGTCAGATTCAGACCATTGGCGCTGCTGCCGGAACGGCTGATGCTGATACCGGATTCGGCATACAGCGTGAACATGGCCGGAACGCCGGTGGTGCCATATTCTTCTTCTTCGGTCTCGCGCAGCAGTGAAATCAGCTCTTCAGTCGAGTATTCCTCATTTTCCTCTACCGGCATCCCAGCGGTTGCACGCAGGGTGGTGAGGAAGCTCTCGGCATTGAAGGACTCGTCGTAGGTGACGCCTTCAGCATCCGCCCGGACAATATCGACGAAGGTTGACTGATAGTAAACGTAGGTGCCGCCCCAGTAGACCAGCAGTGCCACCAGTCCACCCACCAGCGCGGCGAGAATGCGGCCCCCACTGCCGAGTGTCTGACCTGACACCAGCTTCACCGCATAGCCGACGATAAACCCTGCAATCGCCGGAAACGCGATAATCAGCGAAAACCCGATCACGGCTTCCGCCACAAATAACAAGCTACCGGCAATCACCCCAACGATGATAGCAACGATCAGTGCCGATAATCCACGCATAAAAAGCCCCCTGAAAATCAATCTGGCGCGGTGCCAGTAAATAAGTTTTATCAGTATAAATACGATTGCGAAATGTGGAATGAAATATAGGACGTTTGTCCTGTATGGATTCAGAAAAAATTCACAAATGGGTTTCTGGGAGGGAAAACGCGTCGGTGAGGATGAAGCACACCGAATGCGGACACGCTGGTCTTTCAGGTATGTCTTGCGTCCCTATAAAGGTGGCGAAATAAAAAGCGGGACATGGATGTTGATGTCCATGCCCCGCTGGTGTGATTTGTTGGTGACCGGATGGATCAGACCATCTGGTGCTGTGTCAGATACGGACGGAGATAGCGGCCGGTGTAGCTGTTCTCGTACTGGACAACTTCTTCCGGCGTGCCCTGCGCGATGACCAGACCACCGCCGTCGCCGCCTTCCGGCCCCAGATCAATGATGTGATCGGCGACCTTGATGATGTCGAGGTTGTGCTCGATCACGACGACCGTGTTCCCCGTACCGACGAGCTGCTGAATGACATCGATCAGGCGCTTGACATCGACGGCGTGCAGACCGGTCGAAGGCTCATCGAGGATGTACATGGTCTGGCCGGTGGCACGCTTGCTCAGCTCACGGCTGAGCTTGACGCGCTGCGCCTCACCACCGGACAGGGTGGTGGCGGGCTGACCGATGCGCACATAACCGAGGCCAACCGCGACCAGTGTCTCCAGCTTGTTGAAGATCGTCGGGTGATTCTGGAAGAACTCCAGCCCTTCGTGGACGGTCAGGCTCAAAACATCGGCGATGCTCTTGCCCTTGTAATGCACCTGTAAGGTCTCACGGTTATAGCGGGTGCCCTTGCAGACTTCGCAGTCCACATAGATGTCCGGCAGGAACTGCATCTCAATCTTGATCTGCCCCTGTCCCTGACAATTCTCGCAGCGTCCGCCCTTCACATTGAAGCTGAAGCGTCCAGCGGTGTAGCCACGGATCTTACTCTCCGGCAGTTCGGCGAACAGTTCGCGGATGGCGTCGAACATCTTGGTGTACGTCCCCGGATTGCTGCGCGGGGTACGGCCAATCGGACTCTGGTCGATGTTGATGATCTTGTCGATCCTGTCGATGCCGTCGATGCCGTCGTGCTTGCCGGGACGTTCGCGACTGCCATTGATGGCCTGCGCCAGCTTCGTATGCAGGATATCGACCACCAGCGTCGATTTACCGCTGCCGCTGACACCGGTCACGCAGACCAGTTTGCCAAGCGGGATCTCGACATCGATGTTCTTCAGATTGTTCTCGCGTGCGCCGCGAATGGTGATGGAGTCGCCATTACCGGCACGGCGTTCTTCCGGCACCGGGATGTGGAAACGGCCAGAGAGATAATCCCCGGTCGGGCTGCCGACGACTTCCATCACTTCGTCAGGGCTGCCCTGGGCGATGATGTGTCCGCCGAACTCACCTGCGCCGGGGCCGAGGTCGATCAGATGATCGGCGGCGCGCATGGTATCTTCGTCATGTTCGACGACCAGCACGGTGTTGCCGAGATCGCGCAGGCCGATGAGGGTCTGGATCAGCTTGGAGTTGTCGCGCTGATGCAGACCGATGGACGGTTCGTCCAGCACATACAGCACACCGGTCAGGCGGCTGCCAATCTGAGTCGCGAGGCGGATGCGCTGTGCCTCTCCACCGGAGAGCGAACCAGCGGAACGTGCCAGCGACAGATAGTTCAGGCCGACATTGTTGAGGAAGCCGACGCGAGAGTCGATCTCCTTCAGGATCTGATAACCGATCTCCTGATCGCGTCTGGAGAGCGCACCCATGTGACTGTGTTCGTGACCGTTGTGCCGACCGTTCTGGTCGTCGCGACCGGAATGGCCGTCGTGACCATTCTGATCAGCAGCGTTGGCGGTCGCTTCACTGTCATCACGCAGGGATTCGGTCCATGCCTTCAGTTCGCTGATCGACAGCATGGTGACATCATAAATCGACTGGTCCGCGACGGTGACAGCCAGCGCTTCGGGACGCAGACGGCGGCCATTACAGGCGCTGCACGGGACATGCGTCATGTAGTCTTCGAGCTGTTCGCGCATGCTGTCTGAGTTGGTCTCACGATAGCGGCGCTCAAGGTTCGCCAGTACACCTTCGTACTTGGTCTCGTACACACGCTTCTGATCGAAACGGTTGAGGTACTGGATGCGGACCTTGTCCTTGACACCATGCAGGATGATGTCCTTCTGCTTCTGTGTCAGGTCGCGCCACGGACGTTCAAATGGGATCTTGTATGCCTCGCAGACAGCCTTGATGATGCTGCGTGCCCAGCTACCGTCTTCCATATTCCAGCCGTTGGCATCAATCGCGCCTTCGGCAATGCTGAGATCGGCATTCGGGATCACGCGTTCGGGGTCGAACTCCATGCGGAAGCCGAGTCCCTGACAGACCGGACAGGCACCACGCGGCGTATTGAAGCTGAAGGTGCTCGGCTCGATGTCCGGAAGACTGCCGTGTCCGTTGATGCAGGCCAGATGCTCGCTGAAGAGGATGTCTTCGGGCGGCGTGACGCTCAGGTTATTGACGAATACGACACCGTCACCGAGTTCCAGCGCCGTTTCGACCGCATCGGTCAGGCGGGTCTCGGCGCTGCGGGCATCTTCGGAGTTCGGATCTTCGAAGCGGCGGATGACCAGACGGTCCACCACGATCTCGATATTGTGGATAACGTAGCGGTCGAGCTTGATCTCTTCTTCCAGCTCGCGGACTTCACCATCCACGCGCACACGCTGGAAGCCAGCCTTGCGAATGTCTTCGAAGACTTTTTCGTGGGTGCCCTTTTTGTCGCGGATGACCGGCGCGAGGATCTGCGTGCGTACACCGCGATCATCTTCGGCGGTGTCGGCCAGTGCGCGGACGGCATCGACAATCTGCTGGGCGCTCTGCGCCTTGACTTCCGCACCACAGACGGGACAGTGCGGCACGCCGATGCGGGCATAGAGCAGACGCAGGTAGTCGTAAATTTCGGTTACAGTGCCGACGGTGGAGCGCGGGTTGTGGCTCACACCCTTCTGGTCAATGGAAACGGCAGGACTCAGCCCTTCGATCTGATCGACATCGGGCTTCTCCATCTGGCCGAGGAACTGACGGGCATAAGCGCTCAGGCTTTCGACGTAACGGCGCTGCCCCTCGGCAAAGATGGTATCAAACGCCAGAGAAGACTTACCGCTTCCGGAAAGGCCGCTGAGGACGACGAGTTGGTTTCGTGGGATTTCGACGTCAATATTCTTGAGGTTATGCTCGCGCGCACCTCGAACCACGATCTTATCTTGCATGAAGACCTCGTAGACTTGACTGAAATGTTGGGGGATGAAGCATCGGTAGTGCGACCAGTTGTTCTAGGATTATAGACAATGTCCACAGTCCAGAGAATAGAACATCAGATAAGAATCCGGTTTCACTGCACTGTTGGCACTACACAGCATAAGACATATCGAATGGTATTCGAACCAGTGTTAAGAGTACCGCAGCAACGTAAAGATTGCGTTGGAGTCCTGTGATGATTTCGGGAAAAGAGGCGATTATCAGACCTGTTTCACGTCAGCAGCGTCAGCGCGATGAAAGTCACCAGCGCGGCAATCGCGCCGACGCCCCATGCAGTGAATGAAGGACGCGGCTGCGCACTGGCACATACGCATTAAGTTAAGCAACTCTCACGTTAAAAAGTAAATGTAAATCGGGCCACGGCTGCCCCCCATCCCGGCATGCTGCGCATGCTTTCCCTTCCCCCACTCGCTGCCGACGGGAAGAACATCCGTCGTGCGCTCCGAGGGAAGGGAATTGATCTATGTCGATCTGTCGTTCTCACTTTCCCTCGGAACGAAGCGGACGAAATGTGCGCAACGCAGTTGCGGCGTTTCGGCGCGGAGATGACCGGGGGAAAGGGCCGGGGATAGGGGGCTTTTTCGCCGCAAAACACTTTAGCTTAATGCCTATGCGCACTGGCACTCCACCAGCCGAGTCCACTGCCTACCCATAGGCCGATGCCGGTGTTCATCACGACAGGGACGCTGATTCCGGTGAGCGCATTCGTCACAACCCCGACGACAAGTCCGCCGATCACCATAAGGCCGACCAGCGCCACGATGAGTTTACCAGGTGCAGGTGCATTCAGCGTTCGGCCAAGCCCGGTGAGCAGATGATTACCGCCTAACCCCAGCCCGAATGCCGCCAGTGTCAGGGTGAGCAGATGGGCATGTCCGCTGTTGAGCGCCTGTTCCATCAGGTCAGGATGAAATAGCGCACCTAAATCTCGGTTGGGAAGCTGACGAACCAGCCCATAAGTGGAAAACCCGAATATCACACCCATGATAAGGTGCACGATAATCACGGTTCTGGGATGTTGGACGATGGCAGGCTGCATTGATGAAGTCTCCGGCTGAGTGAATGAATGCGATCACTTAAATATACTGTGTTCCTGTTTTGGCGTGGTGGAGCATCGACAATTAAAAATCTGATGAGGGTGTCGCAGTTCTGGAAACGAATCGCTTAAAATGCGGATTCTCAAGCCATGACACAGAATGATGGAGTTTGCAGTGTCGCAGCAATTTGGTGAGTCCGACTATCGCAACGGTTATTCCGTCGCAGTGAGTGGTGTGGTGTTATCAGGGAATAAGGTGCTGCTGGTGCACGCACTGACCGGTGACAATGCCGGTGAATGGGAAATGCCCGGTGGATTTGTCGAAACCGACGAGACGATTGACACCGCTGTCAAACGGGAAATTCAGGAAGAAGCCGGGGTCGATGCTAAACTGGATGGGCTGATCGCCGTGCGCAATGTGATTCATGAAGCGCACAATGATGTCTGCTTTGTCTTTCTGCTGCACGCTGAAAACGAGCAGACCACAGCGGATGGTACCGAAGTCGATGAGGCGAAGTACTTCACACGGGAAGAGATGGAGAAGCTGCCCAACCTGAACAAGCTGAGCCATCTGGTGATCACACGGGTGTTTGAAGGCGACATCAATGTGCAGGAGTTCTGTGCGCATCCCGAAATGCCGCCGAGTGAGTACGTGATTTATCTGTAGGACGGCGGGAGGGATTGAATCCCTCCCCTACACCCCACAAAGTCCCTCGATTGTATGGTAAACTCGTGCCGTTTAAGCACACGATAAAACACGACAAAACACGATCAAGAGGAATAACGAGGTTCTATGCGACTTGGCATTATTGGCTTGCCGAACTCGGGCAAGACGACGATTTTTAACGCGCTCACAGGCAGCGACATCGAAACAGCAGCCGTCAGCAGCGGCCAGTTTGAAGTGCATACCGCTGTGGTCAATGTGCCAGATCCGCGCATCGACACACTGACGGAAATGTATCATCCGAAGCGGACGATTTACGCGTCGATCACGTATGTGGACATCGGCGGGCTGGACAAGGGTATCAGCGAAGGTGGGCTGAAGGGCCAGTTCCGCAACGAGCTTCAGCAGGTTGACGGGCTGGTGCATGTGATCCGCGCCTTTGAGGATGACACCGTCCCGCATCCGTATGTGACGGTCGATCCCAAACGCGACCTTGAAATGCTTGATGGCGAATTCCTGCTGAGCGATCTGGTGACGGTGGAAACACGGCTGGAAAAACTCAACGACGAACTGCGCATCAAAGGCAAGAAGTCCGAGCCGGTGGTGCTGCCGCAGATCGATCTGATGAACCGTTTGAAGGAAGCGCTTGAGTCGGAGCGTCCGCTGCGTGAACTGGACTTCACCGAAGATGAGCTGAAGGACATGCGCGGCTTCGGCTTCCTGAGCCTCAAGCCGGTGATCGTGGTCCTCAACATGGGCGATGAAGCCAAACCCGCGGAAGATCTGCTGACTTACAACTACGCCAGGAGCGCGATCGTCGCCCTTCAGGGCAAGCTGGAAGCGGAAATCGCGCAGCTTGACGCCGAAGGGGCCGAGATGTTCATGGAAGAATACGGCATCACCGAGCGCAGCGCCGCAAAGGTGATCCGCCTGTCCTATGATCTGATGGCGATTCAGGCCTTCTTCACGGTCGGCGAAGACGAAGTCCGCGCATGGAGCGTCCCGGTTGGCGCAACCGCACCGGAAGCGGCAGGCGCAATCCACAGTGACCTGCAAAAAGGCTTCATCCGCGCCGAGGTCATGTCGTATCAGGACCTGATCGATGCGGGCAGCGAAGCCGCACTGAAGCAGTCCGGCAAATTCCGGCTGGAAGGGCGCGACTACGTGGTCAAGGATGGCGATATCCTCAACATCCGCTTCCAGAAGAGTATCAAGTAGCGCATCCCATGAAAATCCGCGTGCTGTCCGGCGTCTTTCACCCTGAAAGCGGCGGTTTCTCGACCTATCTCTATCACCTGCTGCCGCTGCTGGTCGAACAGGGGCATGATGTCGCGCTGCTGACCTTCGGCGAACCGCAGCCCTACGAATACGGCTATCCGGTCACGCGGATTTCCCGCGAGGGCACAACGCTGTTTCAGCGCGTCTCGCGGATGATCCGCGAGGCGGTGCGCTTCAGCCGCGAAGCCGATGTGCTGCTGGTGCTGGGCTATGTACAGCCGCTGCCGCTGATCCGGCTGGCGCGGCTGCTGGCACGGAATCAAAAGCCGCGCATCGTGCTGAAGATCGTGGGCGATTATGTCTGGGAATACTCGTATCGCAACGGCCTGACACGGCTGGATGTGGTCGATTTCCAGAAGGCGCGGCTTCC
>JAEZAF010000287.1 GCA_023430545.1 Chloroflexota bacterium | reverse complement strand
CGCTCTGATTAAAAGCATAGCCTCGTGACCTTAAAATGGCAGACGCTTCAGCCTTCCGCAGCATCAGGCGATCTGCGCGTTCGACCAGCGCATCCAGTTCACGTGTTTCTTCAGGTGTGAGTGTCGATCCTGACACCTGTGCCGTGAGTGTCTCATAACGCGCCTGTGCAGCATCAGGCATCTGTTCACGTGCAATCGTCCACAGCGTATCATCCGAAAGCTGAGATAAAGCATCCAGCTCGGCCTGCTGCTCCGCTGGAAGTGACGCCAGAGATGTCGAAAGGGTTTTGAGATGTTCCAGCAGCACCGCCTCAACCGACTGCGCCGTTAGCTCGGCGATGGCCCGCGCCCGCTCGGAAATTTCCTCAGGAATCGTCAGAATAATCTGGTCAGTCATCACTGTAAACCTCACCTGTTCTGACAGTATTGTAGCGCATTCGAACCTATGAAATACCATCAACCACTAAAAATCTCAGATAACATCGCAAAACCCCGCCCCCTGCTTTTGATCAGTTTTGTGCCTGAGCAGAAGCAATTTCCACCAATTTCTTGACATCAGCAAAAAAGCTGTTTATGCTCTCGCATGAGTTTTCGCCACAAGGATTAATCGCAATGCAGTCTGTTTTCGCAAACCCCAACAACATGATGTGCTGTATGTGTTGTATGACCTGTCATCACGGCCGGGGTTTTGTGCTGCACCGCTGATCATCCTTCAGCACCGCTAACAACACGCCCTGGCTCGCGCCGGGGCGTTTTATTTCTGCCAGCTAGCAGAGTACGCCTCGGCCCGAAACGGACCGAGGCGTTTTTGTTATCTCGACTGGCAGATAAAAGAAAGGTTTACGATGAAACCCTGTTGCAGTATGCCAGCCTGATCTGAATTTCGCATTTGTCTCTCAACCATTATTTTGTATTCATCACGATCAATGAGGAGCCATACCCAATGAAACTGCGTCCCGTTTTTCTGCTGTTGATTGCCCTTGTGAGTGCTCTCGGCTTTGCCGGTGTCGCCGCACAGGAAGAAGAAGTTGCCAGCGCCCTCGTGACCGCTGACTGGCTGGAAGAAAACCTCGCCAATCCGCAGGTGCGTGTGATCGAAGTCAGCGTAAACCCCGGCCTGTACGAGCGCGGTCACATCGAAGGTGCGGTGAACTTCGTCTGGCACACCGACTTTGTCGATACTCTTCAGCGTGACATCGTCTCTGCTGAGCGCTTCCAGGAACTGATACAGGCCGCAGGCATCAACGAGGATACGACAGTGGTCCTCTATGGCGACAGCAACAACTGGTTCGCCGCGTGGGGCGCATGGATTTTCAACATCTACGGCTTCGAGGATGTCCGCCTGCTGGACGGTGGCCGTGTGAAGTGGGAAGCCGATGGCCGTCCGCTTTCGACCGCCACTGCCAGCTTCGAACCGGGCAACGCCACTGTGACCGAAGCCAATGACGCCCTGCGTGCCCTTCAGCCGGAAGTGCTGGACGTGGTCGAAGGCACCACCCCCGGCGTGCTGGTCGATATTCGCGGCGCAGCCGAATACAACGGTGAGATCTTCGCCCCTGAAGGCGTGCAGGAACTGTCCGTGCGTGCCGGTCACATCCCCGGTGCAGTCAATGTCCCGTGGGGGCAGAATGTGAACGAAGATGGCACATTCAAATCGGTCGAGGAACTGACCGAACTGTACGCTGGTGTCGGCATTGATGGCAGCGCACCGATCATCACCTACTGCCGCATTGGGGAACGCGCCGCGCTGACATGGTTCGTGCTGCACAAGCTGCTCGGCTACGAAGTGGCGCTGTACGACGGTTCGTGGACCGAATGGGGTAACTCGGTCGGTGTCCCGATCGAAAATCCCGCTGGCACCATCTGGGGCGGAGTCTAGTCAATGTCGGAAACGACTATCGGGGGCAGTGTTCTTCGGGGGACTGCCCCCCTTCAACTGGATCGTCAGGTGGCAGCCCGATGGGTAGGCCTGCTCGTCCTGATCGGTCTGATCGCAGGTGCTTACCTCCTGCACGACACACCCGGTCAGGGGGCCAGAGCATCACTGTCGCTCTTGATCGGCGCAGTGCTGGGGATCACCTTTCAGCGCGGGCGCTTCTGTTTTTTCTGCATCCTGCGTGATTTTATTGAGAACCGCGACAGCCGTGGTTTGTTTGCGATTCTGGCAGCGCTGGCCGTCGGCGGGATCGGTTATGCCATCGTCTTCGGCGCATTCCTGCCCAACACCTTCACCGGACGCCTGCCACCCGACGCCCACATCGGCCCCGTGAGCTGGGTGCTGGTGGCCGCCGGTGTCGCCTTCGGTATCGGGATGGCACTCTCAGGGGCCTGCATCAGCGGGCATCTTTACCGTCTGGGCGAAGGATATACCCGCGCCCCATTCGCGCTTTTCGGCTCCGTGATTGGCTTCGGCCTCGGCTTCTTCACATGGCAGAGCGTGTACGTCGGCACGATTTTTCATGCGCCGGTCGCATGGCTGCCGGGGACATTAGGCTACGGCGGTTCGCTGGCCCTGCATCTGACCGTATTAAGCATCTTCGCCATTTTCCTGCTGCGCTATCTGCCTGCCGTGCCTGCCCGTGAAGCAGAAACGCTGACCCTCGGCAGCATCTGGAACCGCGTCATCCATCAGCGCTGGAACCCGCTGGTGACCGGCGGCATCGTCGGCATTGTCGGGACCTTCGCCTATTTCCGCGTCGAACCGCTGGGTGTCACCTCGCAGCTTTCCAGCCTCACCCGCACCATGATGGACAGCGCCGACCTGCTGGCTGATCGCCTCAATGGGCTGGACGGCTTCGCAGGCTGCGCAGCAGTCGTCGTACAGACCATCACCGAAAACGGCTGGCTGATCGGCGGTATTGTGCTCAGTTCATTTGCCGTCGTGATGCTGGCGAATCGCTTCAGCTTTTCGAAACTCAGCTTTGACGGTGCGTTCACCGCGCTGCTGGGCGGCGTCCTCATGGGCTGGGGATCAATGCTGGCACTCGGCTGCACGGTCGGCACACTGCTTTCGGGCATCTCGGCCTTTGCGATTTCCGGCTGGGTCTTTGGATTTGCCATGTTCTTTGGCGTATGGCTTGGCATCAAACTTCGCCTGCCCCGCTAATCCCCGCATCGACATCAGCATGGGCGGTGTCTGACATCGCCCATCGTGCGCCTGTCCTTATCGAACGTGAATTTATGTTTGTGATATGATGGCCTGAGACGGCATCAGGCAGACCACCTGCCATGCCTGATGATCTTTACATTCGATAAGGACAGGGTCTCAATCATGCCATCATGGTATCTGAAAGCAGGTATTCAGGGGGTGCTTTCGCTGCTGCCGCAAAGCCAGCGCTGGAACTACATCTTCCAGCGTAACATCTCAAAAGGGCTGCGCCTGAAAGATCGCTATTTTGAGGGGAAACTGTCTACCTGTAATCAGCACCTCGACCATTATCGGAACTACGCCGAACACCCCGCCGCTGACACCATCCCCGCGCAGGTGCTCGAATTGGGTTCGGGCTGGCTTCCGATTGTCCCGATTGGCCTGTATCTCAGCGGTGTAAACCAGATTATCTCGGTGGACATTAACCCGCTGCTGCGCGATGAACTGGTCACCGAGACCTTGCAGCACTTTCTGAAATATGCCGGTGAAGGTCGCCTTGCGCAGCATCTGCCCCATCTGAAAGAAGATCGGCTGGCCTCATTGGAAGCTGCCTTAAATGCAGTGCCGACTCAGGGTGGAAAAGCGGCCCTCGAACAGCTTGGCCTGATCACCAAAATTCAGGATGCGCGTCAGATCCAGTTAAGCGGGATTGATCTGGTGGTCTCGAACAGCACGCTCGAACACATCCCCGGCGACATCATCGAAGCGATTTTCAGACAGTTCTGCGGTGTTTTACGCCTCGGCGGGATCATGAGCCATCTGATTGACCTCTCCGACCACTATTCCCACTTCGACAAAAAGCTGACGCCGTATAACTTCCTCCAGTATGGAGAAAGTAAATGGCGGCTGTTCAACAATCAGTTACAGTATCAGAACCGCCTGCGCGTTTCAGACTACCGTGCGCTTCACCAGCGCGCAGGCTGGCAGATTCTCCATGAAGCCAGCCAGCCCACACAGACCTCACAGATCGATGAGATCCTGCTGGCACCGGAGTTCAGGCACTACAGCCGCGAAGACCTGATCGTGACCGAAAGCTGGATGGTCTCTCGCTGTGTCTCTGCA
>JAEZAF010000163.1 GCA_023430545.1 Chloroflexota bacterium | reverse complement strand
CATGTACGCATTCGACAGCAAGAAGGGTAAGAAGACCGAACCTGACGCATAGTCCGGGCTTTTTGCTTTCTGATCGAGTGCCGATCAAATACGCAGACGAACCGCCCGGAAGGGCGGTTTTTTGTTCCCGTTTTCGTTCCGTTAAAGCCCATCACAGAGAAGACAGTATCATGAGCACCACAGCAGCAAACATCATCTACAGCGAGAAAAAGCAGAAGCAGACCAAGCAGCCGGAGACCCCCTCTGGATGATTGCGCTGCGCCTTTTTCACTAGAAAACAGGTGTCAACAGCCGCCGTCCAGAGGTTCTGGGCGGCGGTTTTTATTTCCCGTCAATGACTCAACAACCATTTGACCGATTGCAAAGCACGATAGCACCACTCAGGAGACCGACCACCATGAACAGCACGATTCCTCAGACCACCCTCTGCCCGGAATGCGACGCCGATGTGCGTATTCCCGCCGACGCCGTCCAGAATGAACTGCTGGCCTGCCCGGACTGCGGCGCGGAACTGGAGATCATCAGCCTCAACCCGCTTCAGCTTGAACTTGCGCCGGAAACCGAAGAAGACTGGGGCGAATAACCGTGACCACCCTCTCAGACCTGCGTATTGCCATGCTGGTGACGCACATCCGACCGGAAGAAAAGCTGCTGCTGGCAGCGTTTCAGGCACAGGGCATCGCCCCGGATGTGATCCTCGACCGTGACCTGAACTTTGATCTGACCGCCGGACAGGAACAGGCCGCCCCAAACGGTGTGTCATGGTCTGCCTATGATCTGATTATTGAGCGCTGCGTCAGCACCTCACGCGGGACCTATGCGCTGGCGATCCTCGATGCATGGGGCATCCCGACCATCAACCGCTATCAGACCGCCGTCACCTGTGGGGACAAACTGCTGACGACGCTGGCACTGGCGTGGGCGGGTATTCCACAGCCAGCTAGTCGTGTAGCCTTTACACCCGAAAGCGGATTGGATGCCATCGAGCAGATCGGCTATCCGGCAGTGCTGAAACCCGTCACCGGCTCATGGGGACGGCTGCTGGCACGGGTCAATGACCGCGATTCTGCCGAAGCCCTGCTGGAACACCGTCAGACACTCGGTGATTATCAGCATCACACCTATTACGTACAGGATTATGTCGAAAAAGGCGGACGCGACATCCGCGCCTTTGTGATCGGAGACCGCACCATCTGCGCCATTTACCGCACTTCGCCGCACTGGATCACCAACACCGCACGCGGCGGGACTGCCGCTAACTGTCCGGTGACACCCGCACTGGACGACCTGTGCCAGCGGGCGGCGCAGGCAGTGGGTGGCGGCGTACTGGCACTGGATGTCTTCGAAACCTCGGACGGCGATCTGATCATCAACGAGATCAACCACACGATGGAGTTCCGTAACAGCAGCGCCCCGACCGGCGTGGACATCCCCGCTGAAATCGTCGCCTTTGCAATACAACATGCAATGGATCACGCCGCCGCCCGTACACCCATCGCTGAGGTGATCGCGTAATGGGCATGACAGAGTTTATAAGCATCGGCATTGTCGGCGGAAGCGGTTACACCGGCGGCGAACTGCTGCGCCTGCTGCATTTCCATCCTAATGCACGCCTGACACAGATCACCAGCCGCGAATACGCCGGACAGTACGTGCACAGCGTACATCCGCATCTGCGCGGTGTGGTCGATCTCCAGTTCATCCACCCGGATGCGCTCCAGCCGTGCGATGTGCTGTTCCTCGCACTGCCGCACGGCACCGCCTCGCGCCAGATCGATCATTATACGGCGCTGGCCCCCACCCTGATCGACCTCTCCGCCGATTTCCGTTTGAATGACACCTCCGAATACGAACGCTTCTATAACGAACCGCATCCTCGTCCGGACTGGCTGACGCGCTTTGTCTACGGCCTGCCGGAAGTGCAGCGCGATGCCCTGCGCGGCGCATCCTATGCCAGCGGCGTCGGCTGCAACGCGACAGCAGTCAATCTGGCGCTGCTGCCGTTAGCGCGTGCCGGTCTGCTGGACAGCGTCTTCGCGGAGGTCAAAGTCGGCTCATCGGAAGGCGGCAACCAGCCCAACGCCGGATCGCATCACCCGATCCGCAGCGGTGCGGTGCGCACCTATCAGGCGACCGGCCACCGCCATGCAGCGGAAGTCCGCATGATGCTCGGTGAGATCGGTGAACGGGTGCGCTTCTCGGTCACCGCTATCGAGATGGTGCGCGGCATCCATGTGCTGGCACACTGCACGCTGACCGAGCCGGTCGCAGAGAAAGACCTGTGGAAGCGCTATCGCTCTGCCTATCGCGGCGAGCCGTTCATCCGGCTGGTGAGCAGCAAAACCGGCATGCACCGCCTGCCGGAGCCGCGCATCGTCGCCGGGACGAACTTCTGCGACATCGGCTTCGAGGTCGATGCCAACGATCCGCGTCATGTGGTGGTTGTCGCCGCACTGGACAATCTCGGCAAAGGCGCGGCAGGGTCTGCCGTGCAGTGCATGAATCTGATGCGCGGCTTTGACGAATGCGCCGGCCTGATGTTTCCGGGGATTTATCCGTGAGCATCGAAACGCATTTGCCAATCGTGTAGGGCCAGGCAGATGCCCTGTGCGATGAGAGGACGGCATTCTTGTCGCCCCTACATGCTTCTCTGGCCCGCCCTGATAAACAATTCTTGAATGCGATCAAAAGGAAACCCAATGCTGAACACCGCTTTATCATCTGCTCAAACCAATACCCTTGACCGCGTCGCGCCCCTGCTGGTGGTGAAGATCGGCGGCGGTGCTGGTGTCAACATGGCTGCCTGCGCCGATGATCTGGCACGGATCGCGCAGCGCGGCGAGGTTCGCCTGGTGCTGGTCCACGGTGTCAGTGATGCCCTTAACCGCCTGTGCGAGTCACGCGGCGTCCCCGTGCGCACCCTGACTTCACCCAGCGGCCACAGCTCGCGTTATACCGATGCCGAGACCCGCGATCTGTTTGTCGAAGCGGCGGAGCAGGTCAACGCGCAGTGGGTGGATCTGCTGCGCGAACGCGGCGTCAAAGCCATCGGCCTGACCGGGGAATACGCCCCGCTGACCGGCCAGCGCAAGGATGCAGTGCGGGCGGTGGTCGATGGCCGCGTGCGTATTGTGCGTGATGACTACACCGGCACGATCAGCGGCGTTGAGGCTGACGCCGTCCAGCGCGTCATCGACTCCGCTGCAATTCCGGTCATCCCACCGCTGGCAGCCAGTCCGGATGGTCTGCTGAACATCGACGGCGACCGGGCAGCGGCAGCCGTCGCAGCAGCGCTCACTGCACCTGATCAGACCGAAGCCTCACTGCTGATCCTGAGCAATGTGCGCGGCCTGTACCGTGATCCGCAGGACGAAACCTCGCTGATGACACGCATCGGACGGGATCAGCTTTCACAGGCCGAGGCGTGGGCCGAAGGCCGCATGAAACGCAAGGTACTCGGTGCATCTGAAGCGCTGGATGGCGGTGTGCGCCGTGTCATCATCGCCGATGGCCGTGTGAGTGATCCTGTCAGCCGCGCACTGGATGGCGCAGGCACGCATTTCGAGGCACAGCGATGAGCGACTCACTGCTTCTCACGGCACAGGTGACTGAAGACCAGCACACCTCCGGCGCGTACAGCAAACGTCCGCTGACCATCGTGCGCGGCTCGGGCTGCACACTGTGGGACGATCAGGGCCGCGCCTATCTCGATGCCACCAGTGGACAGGGCGTGGCGCTGCTCGGTCACAGTCATCTCGCAGTGGCGGAAGCCATCGCACAGCAGGCGGCCACACTGGTCACCTGCCCGGAGATCTTCTACAACGATCGCCGTGCGGAACTGTACACACTGCTGGCCGACATTCTGCCGGAGGATTTCAGCCGCTTCTTTTTGTGCAACAGCGGTGCGGAAGCGGTCGAAGGCGCGCTGAAAGCCGCCCGTCTGCTGACCGGACGCACCGGGATTGTCGCTGCACGGCGCGGCTTCCACGGTCGGACACTCGGCGCACTCGGCCTCACCTGGAACCGCGACTACCGCGAACCATTCGCCGGATGGACCGCGCCGGTAACACATCTCACCGCCGGAGATCATGCCGCGCTGGAGACCGTCATCACCGATCAGACAGCGGCGGTCGTGGTCGAATCCGTTCAGGGTGAAGGCGGCGTCCACATCACCGATGCCGACTGGCTGCGTGCGCTGCGCCGCCGCTGCGACGAGACCGGCGCGCTGCTGGTACTGGACGAAATCCAGACCGGGCTGGGCCGTACCGGTTGCTGGTTCGGCTTTCAGCACAGCGGCATCACCCCCGATGTGATCGCGCTTGGCAAAGGGCTGGCCGGTGGACTGCCAATGGGCGCGGTCACGTGGCGTGCCGTACTCGGCACACTGCCTGCCGGGACGCATGGCAGCACCTTCGGCGGGAATCCACTGGCCTGTGCTGCCGCTGTCGCCAGTCTGACCGCGCTGCGTGATCTGGATGCACCGCGTCTCGCCGCCGAGTCCGGGGAATGGCTGCTGGACGATCTGCATCTGCGGCGCGAAACCGGCCAACTGCACGCTGTCCGTGAGATTCGCGGTATCGGCCTGATGATTGGATTAGAACTTCGTGGACGTGTCACGCCGGTCTTACAACGGCTGCAATCACTTGGCGTGCTGGCGCTTCCCGCCGGGAAAACCGTGCTGCGTCTGCTGCCACCCTTAACTATCGCTGAGCATGAGTTGCGTCAGTTGGTGGATTCGGTACAAACTGCGTTAAGCGATGATCCAGTCGATCAGAGGTGATCGACGATCATCCGCAGTGAACCGCAGATCGAACGATCACATGATCAATCGATCAACAACCACCTAACGGAGAGAATCTGATGCAAACCGCCAGCCAGTGGAACAACCAGCCCTATCTCGTCTATCTGCCGGACCACTACTCGAAAGCGCAGAGTCCGCTGCCGCTGATCGTCTTCCTTCACGGGATCGGCGAACGCGGCACGGATACCAGCCTGATTCTGAAGCACGGCCTGCCCGCGCTGCTCAGTGAGGAGTACTGGTCGCCATCGGCGGATATCGAGGCGTCTGAAGCGCAGTCGAAATGGATGGATTACGGCGCCGTCCAGCCGGACGCACCTGAAGATCCGGTCGATTCGGTCGGGGATCGCGTAGCCGGGATTGTCTCGTTCCCGTTCATCGTGCTGTCACCGCAGTGTCCGGAGGATCGCCGCTGGTCGGATTATATCGACGAGACGCTGGCGCTGATCGATCACTTTATCGCCACCTATAACGTCGATCCGGCGCGGGTCTATCTGACCGGCTTCAGCATGGGCGGGCACGGCACGATGACCATCGGCGCAGCCCATCCCGACCGCTTCGCCGCACTGTGGGCCGTGGCTGCACCGCTGCGCATGGAGAACTCCGGCACCTTTGTAGACAAGGCCTGCAATCTGGCCGGGAAACCCATCTGGCTGATGCACGGGACCAGCGACACGGCAGTCCCGATTGACCACCTTTATCAGTACAACGACATTCTGACCGAGTGCGGCATCCAGCCGCGCATGACGATCTATCCGAATATGGGACACGAGGCACGTGAACCGTATTCCGAGCAGGAGGTTTATACGTGGCTGCTGAGCCATTCACTCAACTCGCAACAACCCTGACCCCCGTTCATCAGCCTGTCAGTGATACCGAGGCCGAGGTGATGCTGTCCGAGCTGGTCAGCATCGCCAGCCCTTCCCGACAGGAAGGTGAGGCCGTGCGCCATCTCGTTGGCTGGATGCAGGCGCACGGTTACGATCAGGCCTTTGTCGATCCCGCCGGGAATGCGGTCGGGATCATCGGCACCGGCCAGCGCGATGTGGTCCTCCTCGGCCACATCGACACCTTCGGCGGCAGTCTGCCAGTGTGCACTGAAGGCCGTACCCTGTATGGACGCGGTGCAGTCGATGCCAAAGGCGCGCTCTGCACCTTTGCCGTCGCAGCAGCCAATGCACGGGCACAGCTTCCGCCGGACACGCGCCTGATCGTGATCGGCGCTGTCGAAGAAGAAGCCCCTACCAGTGCCGGGGCACGCTATGCCCTGACTCAGTATCAGCCTGCGATCTGCCTGATCGGTGAGCCGTCGCGCTGGGATCGCATCACCCTCGGTTACAAAGGCCGGTTGGTGATGCACCTCGAGATCCGCAGCGGTCTGTCTCACAGTGCCGGGCAGCACGCCACCCCCGCCGAACGCGCGGTCGAAGTCTGGACGCGCATTCAGGCCGAGGCCGCCGCGATCAATACCGGCCCTGACCGTGATCGTGTCTTCGACCGGCTGGACACCGCGCTTCAGGCCTTCAATACCGGCGATGATGGCGTCCACGGCTGGGCACGGCTGACGGTTGGCTTCCGCCTGCCGCCGTCCATCGAGCCGGATGCCCTGGCGGAACGCCTCGAAACCCTGCTTGCAGATGCTGAAGTCTCCATCCGATATGAAGCGCGGGAAGTGGCGCATGTCGCCGAGCGTGACACCGCGCTCAGTCGGGCGCTGCGTGGCGCGATCCGTGCGGAAGGCGGACGTCCCGCCTTTGTCCACAAGACCGGCACCTCGGATATGAACATCGTCGCACGCGGCTGGAACTGTCCGATGGCGGCATATGGCCCCGGTGACTCGGCGCTGGATCACACCCCGGACGAGTGTATCGACCTCGACGAATATCTGCGTGCCATCCGCGTACTGACGAGGGCGCTTTCAGAGGTATAGGCTGTCCTCACAGACACTGCCGCATTCACACTGTGTAGCGACACCCGACGGGGTGTCCGCCAGAAAGCATCTTATTAAAGTCGGACGCGCCGTTGCACGTCTCTACAGCAGAATTCGTTTAAATGTGAAACACCATCACGACATCACGTTTGATATGGACCGATCAAACAGCATCTGACTACGGAGTTTCCCCTTCTCTATATTGCCTGCGATGCGCAGCATCGACAATCGGGGAAGGGGAAATAAGGATGCGGTTATTTCAGACCTCGATCTGGACCGGCGCATACCGGTCCCCTCCCTGTCAACGGGGAGGGTTAGGGAGGGGTCAAAAGTTCAACAAGCTACTCTAATCATTTATCACGGAGCCAACGACACAATGCCACTGGATCACTATTCCATTATCGAAAGCACACTGCGCGAGGGCGAGCAGTTCAGCACCGCGACCTTTACCACCGGCCAGAAGCTCGAAATCGCCGGGATGCTCGACCAGTTCGGCGTCGAGATGATCGAGATGACCTCGCCCTGTGCCTCTCCACAGAGTGAGGCCGACATCCGCGCTGTGGTCGATTCCGGCCTGAACGCCCGCATCCTGACGCATATCCGCTGCAAGCGTGAGGACGCGATCAGTGCGCTCGAAACCGGTGTCCAGGGCATTGATGTCGTGATTGGCACATCCCCGCAGTTGATGCGGCACAGCCACGGCAAGACCATCAATCAGATCATCGACACCGCCGCTGAAGTGCTGTCCTTTATCCGCGAACAGGCCCCGGATGTCATCCTGCGCTTCAGTACAGAGGACAGCTTCCGCAGCCGGGAAAGCGATCTCCTGCGCGTGTATCTGGCCGTGGCCGATCTTGGCTATGTCAACCGGCTCGGTGTGGCGGATACGGTCGGCGTGGCGACCCCGGCGATGGTATCGCAGCTCGTGCATCAACTGGTGCGGCTCACCGGGCTGGATGTCGAGTTTCATGGCCACAATGACAGCGGCTGTGCCATTGCCAATGCCTGCGCCGCGCTTGAAGCGGGTGCAACACACATTGACACCACCATTCTCGGCATCGGCGAGCGCAACGGCATCACCCCGCTCGGCGGACTGGTGGCGCGGCTCTACACGCTGAACCGTGACTATGTCGCGAAATACAATCTGCGTCTGCTGCCGGAACTGGACCGCACCATCGCCCAGCACTGCCAGATCGAGATCCCCTTCAGCAATTATGTGACCGGCGCGAGTGCGTTCATCCACAAGGCCGGTATCCACGCCAAAGCGGTGCTGGCTGATCCTTCAACCTATGAAGCGATCAATCCGGAGGACTTCGGCATTACCCGTGAGATCGCCATAGGCCACCGTCTGACCGGCTGGAATGCCGTCCGCAGCCGCGCCCAGAGCCTCGGCCTGACATTGGATGACAGAATCCTGCAGGACATCACGCGGACCATCAAAGCCCGCGCCGACGAGCAGCCCATGTCTCTGATCGAGATCGACGCCCTGCTGCGCGAGAAAGCACTGGTGCTTCAGTGAGAATACCAAACCCCCTCCTAAACTCCCCCGTAGACAGGGGAGGGACAGATCTGCCTAAACTGCTTCTTTCTGGCTTACAGATAACGTCATCAGACCGTTTAGGGAAATACAGGTCTGAATCAAAATCCCACAACGATCACAACCAGTTCCCTCCCCGTCATGCGAAACTTGTTTCGCCGGGAGGACTAGGGTGGGGTCTGTAACGATGACACATGACATTGATGTACCTCAGAACAGATCGTTCTCAGGCCGCAACGAAGGGTTCACCTTTGCCGAAAAAGCACTGGCCCGCGCCGCCGGAGTCACCTCCGCCCGTGCCGGGGATGTGCTGGACGTGCAGCCGGATGTCATCCTCAGCCACGATAACACCGCCGCCATCCGCCGCATCTTCGAGCAGATTGGGGTCGAACGTGTCCATGATCCAAACCGGCTGACGATCACACTCGATCATGCCGTGCCAGCGCCAACCACCCAGCACGCCCAGAATCACGCCGAGATCCGCGAGTTCGTCCGGCAGCAGGGCATCCGGCACTTCTTCGAGATCGGGCGCGGCATCTGCCATCAGGTGTTGAGCGAAGAAGCGCTCGTCCTGCCCGGGGAGACCATCTTCGGATCAGACAGCCACACCACCCATTTCGGCTGGCTCGGTGCGTTCGGTATGGGCGTCGGTCGGACGGAAGTCGCAGCGCTGTGGGCCACCGGCAAGCTGTGGGTGCGCGTGCCGGAGACGCTGCGCATTGTGATCAATGGCCGTCTTCAGCCGGGAGTCACCGCCAAGGATCTGGCGCTCCGAATTCTGCGCGATCTCGGCCTCGGTGGGGGCGCGTACCGTGCCATCGAGTTCAGTGGTGAGGCGGTCATGTCGCTCTCGCTTGACGAGCGGCCTGTCCTGCCGAATATGATGGCCGAATTCGGCGCGATGAGCGCCTTCATCCCACCCGATGACCTCACCTTCGCGGCACTGGAAGCACGGCGCATCCGGGATTATACACCGCTGTACCCCGACGCTGACGCCATCTATGACGACACCTTCATGCTCGACGCCTCGACGCTTCAGCCGCAGGTCGCGCTGCCGCATCAGCCCGATAATGTCGTCGATCTGGATGCCGCGCTCGGCACACCGATCCAGCAGGCGTTTATCGGCACCTGCACTGGCGGACGCTACGAGGATCTCGCCGCTGCCGCCTCGGTCGTGCGTGGCAAACAGGTACGCGCCCGTCTGATCGTCATCCCGGCCAGCCGTGAGGTGCTGCGTCAGGCATCGGCCAGCGGCGTACTGGATGATCTGCTGGCTGCCGGTGCCGCCATCAGCACCCCAGGATGCGGCCCCTGCATGGGTAATCACATGGGCATCCCCGCACCGGCGGAGTCCACCATCAGCACCGGCAGCCGTAACTTTAACGGTCGTATGGGGACACCGAATGCGCCGTCGTATCTGGCGAATCCGTATGTGGTGGCGGCCAGCGCTCTGGCAGGTGAAATCGCCTCTGCCGAAGTGATCGAGATGATGCTGTAGGTCACAAGGATAAAATCCCCTATCCTGGCGCAACAGGTTGCGCTGCTCATGCTGCGAGGGAAAAGGAGAAAGCAGGCGGCGGAAGAGGTTAAAAGTCCTCCCCTGTCAACGGGGAGGATTTAGGTGAGGGTCTTGCGATCCCTATCCGAAGCATCATGTAAGAAGTGACATTCACGCCTTACAGTGATATAGCATTGCCGCTATGTATGACTGGAGTCAGTTTGATACAACCACAAGACCCACACCAGAATCCCGGCTACGTCGATGCACATTATCTGATGCAGGCCGCACAGTGGATGCTGCCGCTCAAACAGCGCAGCTATGCGATTATTGACGCCAGTGAAGGCAGTCAGGTGCTGGACATCGGCTGCGGCCCCGGCATTGATACCGTCGCACTCGGTCACATCGTCGGCGAGCGTGGAAAAGTCGTCGGTGTTGATAATGACGCCGAAATGATCATGCTGGCAGATCAGCGTGCCGCGACCGAAGGCGTCGCCGGATGGGTGGAGCATCACACCGTGGATGCTGCCGCGCTTCCCTTTGCCGACAACAGCTTTGACGCTGTGCGTGCCGAGCGCGTCTTTCAGCATCTGACCGCGCCGGAGACGGTGTTAGCCGAGATGGTGCGCGTCACCAGATCAGGCGGTGTCATCCTGCTGATGGATACCGACTGGTCCTCGGTCAGCCTGCATGCACCGGGGCTTGACCCGGAGCTGACGTGGAAGCTGCGCCGTCTGCTGGTGGATCTGCGCTATAACGGTTTCGCCGGACGCCAGCTTTACACCCTGCTGAAGCAGCAGCATCTGGCCGATGTCTATGCCGATGTGGTCTCGGTCCCGATGGTGGACTGGAATATTGTCCGCATGATCACCCGTTGGGATAAACTGCGGACTTATGCCGAATCGGGTGCAGGGATGTCACCGGAAGAACTCGACCGTGTAGACGCGATCTGTTCACAGGCTGCCGCACAGGGGACATTCTGGAGCTATGCCTGTACAATTCTGGCCGCCGCACATAAACCTTGATAACGCATTCACAGAAGAGAGTCGTCATGATTAATCCACAGCTTCAGGGCAAAGTCGCGCTGGTGACTGGTGCCAATCACGGCATCGGCGCGGCGATTGCCACCGCGCTGGCCGCACAGGGCGTGAAAGTTTTCATCACCTACTACCGTGTCGAGACGCACGGCTTTGATGACGATAATGCCTACCGACTGAATCGCACCAAAGATGCTTCCGAAGTCGTGGCGGCAATTCAGGCATCCGGCGGGATCGCCCATGCAGCCGAGGCCAATCTGAGCCTTCCGGAAACTGTACCGGCATTGTTTGATCAGGTCGAGAGCGTATTCGGCGGGGTGGATATTCTGGTCAATAACGCCGCGCATTGGGAACCTGCGACCTTTATCCCGCAGCGTGAGGACGCTTCCGGCAGCACGTGGATGGATGCGCAGGGCGTGACCATCCCGCTGTTCTCGACGGAAGGCCACGACAAGGCCTTTGCCGTCAATACCCGTGCGACATCGCTGATGATGCTGGAATTTGCAAAACGGCGCGTTCAGCGTGAGGGTGGTCAGTCCGGTGACCGATGGGGACGTATCATCAATATCAGTACCGGTGCCGCCGATAACTTCCCCTCGGAAGCGGCCTACGGAGCCAGCAAATACGCGATGGAAAGCTACAGCCGCGCCGCTGCCACAGAACTCGGTCAGTTCGGCATCACCGTCAATATCGTGGCACCCGGCCCCATCCAGACCGGCTATCTCGATGACGACACCGCCAGCCACATCGGTCAGTCAACCCCTATGAGGCGCATCGGCTATCCCGATGATGTCGCTGATGTCGTTGTGTTTCTGGCATCGCATCAGGCGCGTTGGGTCACCGGGCAGTTGATCCACGTCGGCGGCGGCCATCGCATGTAATCACACGAAATCCTCGAATACAAATCTCGGAGCAGAACAAAACATGACAACACAGCATCGTGTCTGGGTATATGGTGACGGTGTCAACACCGATGTGATCTTCCCCGGCAAATATACCTATACCCTGCGTGAACCATCGGAGATCGCCGCGCACGCACTGGAAGACCTCGACCCGACCTTCGCTGCCAGTGCCCAGCCCGGAGATGTGATCGTGGCCGGTCGCAGTTGGGGCGTCGGCAGCAGCCGTGAACAGGCCGTGACCGCGCTCAAATACGCCGGTGTGCGCATCATCATCGCGGAGTCGTTCGGCGGATTGTATTTCCGTAACTGCGTCAATCAGGGCGTGCATCCGATCGTCTGCCCGGGACTGGCGGCACAGCTTCGCACCGGTGACCTGATTGAAATCGACGAAGCGCGTCAGGTCATCATCGCCGCCGGACGTGAATATCCCATCCCACCGCTGCCGGAATCCGTGCGGGCGATTCTGGATGCGGGCGGCCTGCTGCCAATGCTTCAGCATCAGATACGGGTGTCGTAGCGATCACCTGGCAGGAAAAACACGTACCTCACCCCAGGGGAAACAACCCACTCATACACAAAAAAGTCCTTCCCTCGGAGTGAGCTTGCGAGCGAGTGGGTAGCATTGCAGGCAATGCCGGGATGGATTTAGGATGGGGGCTTTTTTCCTGCCGCTGCAACCTGCAAACGCCTTTGCACATCACCTCGTCTCACCATGCCGCAGATGGTAGACTGATGTGCATGGAAAACACAACCGAAACTCAAACCCGGACAACCCCTTTACCCAACCTCAGCGGCAAGACGGTACTCGTCACCGGCGGGACCGGATTTCTCGGTCAGGCACTGGTGCGGCGGCTGTCCGCTCAGACCGATGCGCGTGAGATCCGCGTGCTGGTGCGCAGCCTTCAGCGTGCCGAGCGCATTCAGGATCTGCCATGCGTGAACATCATCAAAGGCGATCTGACCGAGCCAGACACCCTTCCCGCCGCCGTTCAGGGGACAGATATCCTCTTCCACAGCGGCGCGGCACTGGGCGGAAACCTCGCGCTTCAGATGGCCGTCAACGAAGGCGGGACCCGCGCCCTTGCCACCGCAGCGGCGGATGCCGGAGTCGAGCGGTTCGTGCATGTCAGCACCATCTCGCTCTACGGATATGGCAATCGACAGGATGTCACCGAAGAAACGCCGCCTAAGCCCGGACGCGACCCGTATCCCATCAGCAAGCTGGCAGCGGAAAACGCGCTGAAAGCAGTCGCGGCTGAACGTCATCTGCCCTATACCATCATCCGACCCGGCATGATCTATGGGCCGTATTCGGGGATGTGGACCGGACAGATGTTCAAAGTGGCGCGGCGCAGGCCGACGATTTTCATCGGTGACGGCAGCGGCAGCACCTATCCCATTCATGTCGAGGATCTGATCGACCTGCTGCTGATCGCGGCGGTCCATCCCAACGCACTTGGCGAGACCTTCAACTGCACGCCGGACCCATCCCCCACATGGCGTGAATACCTCGGCGGATTTGCGCGTCTGGCGGGGCATCAGACATGGCTCGGTGTGCCGCCGGGACTGCTGTGGCCGTTTGTCCAGTTGATCGGGCGCTTCGCCCCGGCCTCATCCCCCATGACCGATCTGCGCGAACTGCTGCCGTTCAGTCAGGGCTACATCACCTATAAAACCGACAAGGCGCGGCGGTTGTTGGGTTGGACGCCGAAAATCACGCTGGAACAGGGCATCACAGGCACGTCGGACTGGCTGCGTGAACGCGGCCTGCTCACAACACAGGAGAAGTAAGGCATGGAGATTAACCCGTCGGATTGGCCGCACCAGTCGATTTACAAGCTGATGACCGGCTCCATCCAGCCGCGACCGATTGGCTGGGTGTCCAGCGTGGACGCGGAAGGGCGGCCCAACCTCGCACCGTTCTCGTTCTTCAATATGGTCTGCCCGAAGCCGCCGACACTGCTGTTCTGCCCCAGTGTGCGCGGCACGGACATCAGCCAGAAGGACACACTGCACAACGTCCGCGCCACCGGCGAGTTCGTGGTCAATATCGTCAGCGAGGCGACTGCCGAAGCGATGAACCAGACCTCCGCCGAAGTCCGTCCAGAGGTCGATGAATTCACGCTGGCCGGACTCACGCCAGTGCCGTCGCTGGTGGTGCGTCCGCCGCGTGTGGCCGAAAGTCTGGTGCATTTTGAATGCAGGGTGACCCAGATCATCGAGATCAGCGACCAGCCCGGTGGCGGCAGCATCGTGATCGGTGAAGTGCTGCATATCCACGTCAATGATTCGGTGCTGGTCGGCGGTGATAAAATAGACCCAGACCGATTAAAGGCTGTCGGTCGTATGGCGGGCACATCCTATACCCGCACAACCGACCGGTTCGATATGATCCGGCCCCCGTCGGATCTGTAGAGCTTCAGGTGAGAGCGATGAACCAGCAGGACGTCAGGATCGCAGGCTATGCGTGGGCGCTTTATCAGCCCTTTCTGATCGATTATACCCAGCCCAACAGCCGCGCCGCCTTTCAGCAGTGGGCGCTGGATGCGAATTTCCCCGATACCGATGAAGCCTTCGCCTACTGGGATCAGGGCGTGCGCGATTCCAAATGGCTGACGCACGAGGATCAGTATCTGTCACCGTATGACATCGTCGAGCGTATGGGCTGTGACTATGAGTTCGTCCTCGAAGAAATCGTCGAAGGGCTGCTGCCTGCAAAAGATATGGCGGGCAAGGCGGCCATCTGGGCACCCGATGCACGGGACTGGTACCACCGCCTTCAGGGAAAATAACCGGCCATTACCGCTTT
>JAEZAF010000122.1 GCA_023430545.1 Chloroflexota bacterium | reverse complement strand
GTCAAGGGCAGCCAGATCCTGCTCGGTGACCCGTTTGTCTATACCGAAGAGAACATCTTCGACTTCGACTTCTAGGCCGGCATCTCTCGCTCGGCGCTGAGCATTCGTGAAACCGTGAGGCAGTGGGATGCGTTCCGCTGCCTCATGGGTTGGACGATATGGAAACGATGGCCCATCAGTGCATGAAGGGCAGGTTTGAATCACACCGCCCGCTCTTTAAAAATCCAACTGCAACCTCAGAAACATGAATCAACTGAACACAAGGATATTTCCAGCCGATGGCCGACCCTGCCGCCTCCACAGACTCGACCTTACAGACGCTGCATCAGCTCACCCGCCAGCTCGGACAGCCAACGCTGAATTACGTCATCATCGGTGAAGGCAATACGTCGTGCCGCGTCGATGACCGCCAGTTCTGGATCAAGGCCAGCGGCCAGCAGATGAACACCATCGAGCCAGATGGCTTTGCGGCCGTCCACTTCGAGCCGATTCTGGAGATGCTTCAGCAGCCAGACCTGACCGCCGATGCGCAGAAGGCGATTGTCAACGCGGCGCGGGTCAATCCGTCCATGCGTCTGCCGTCCATTGAGGTCAGCTTTCACGCGCTGCTGCTGGCGGACTGTGGCGTGAACTTCGTCGGGCATACCCATCCCGTCGCCATCAATCGCATTATGTGCAGCACCCGGGCAGAGCAGTTCGCTGCCAACCGCCTGTTCCCGGATGAAGTCGTCCTCTGCGGCCCGGAGTCGGTCTATGTGCCGTATGTCGATCCCGGTCTGCCGCTGGCGCTGACGATCCGCGAACGGGTGCGCCAGTATATGGACACGTATCTCGAAGCGCCGAAGGTCATCCTGATGCAGAATCACGGGCTGATCGTACTAGGGCAGACCGCCAGCGAGATCGTTAACGTGACGGCGATGGCTGTGAAATCTGCCGAGATCTTCGCCGGGGCCTGTGCAGTAGGCGAGCCGGTCTTTTTATCGCGTGAACACATCGGCCATCTCTATCGCCGCCCGGATGAGATCTTCCGGCGTCAGCAGTTTGTCGAGTAGCAGATCGCCAGATTGCTGGCTGAATACCGATCAGTGGGCCTTTGGTCCCGCTTCCGAATCCTTTATGCAATCTCAGGCCGATTTTCAGCACAATGAGAGGAAATCGACCGCCGCTGAAACTGATCTGGATTAGCCCATGCATGTTTTACTCACAGCCATCATGATGATGACCGTCTCCCTGAGCGTGTTCGAACTGCTGCGCCGCGTCAGTCGTGACGAGCAGGAAGCGTCGCCTTCATCATCTGCGGCAACCGCCTCAACGGAGCAGGAACGCGAACACGTCTCTCGCTTTCAGCAGGCCAGTTCCTGAACCAAGCGCCAATCTCGCTTCTTAATAACACCCGACAGGCACAGCATGGCTGTGCTTTTCCGTTTCTGTAACCCTGTGACGGCTGACTGTTATCCAAGCGGAATAGTTCGCCTTGCGTTAGAATGGAGTGCAGAACGGATAACAACAGGTCAAGTCAGTCGATGACGACTCTGGTCAATAATCGTTATGAATTGAAAGACAAGCTCGGCGAAGGCGGGATGGGTGAGGTTTACCGTGCCTATGATCGCCTGACCGGTGCGACGGTCGCGCTGAAGCTGGTGCAGGCCGATGATACCCTGCCCGATGATCGCACCGCGCTGGATAACGCCACCATCACCGAAGCCGTGCAGCGCCGTGTCGCCCTTGCCCGTGAATTTCAGGTGCTGGCATCCCTTCGCCACCCGAATATCATCAGCGTGCTGGATTACGGCTTTGGCGCGATCGGTGGCTATCAGCAGCACCAGCCCTATCTGACGATGGAGCTGCTGTCTGCTGGCGATCACTTTCTTCAGCACGGCGATCGTATCCCCGACCTTGAAGGTAAACTGTCGCTTACGACACAGCTTCTGGAAGCGCTTTCGTATCTCCACCGGCGCGGCATCCTGCATCGTGACCTCAAACCAGCCAATGTACTGGTACTGCCGGATGGTCGGCTGAAAGTGCTGGATTTCGGTATCGCGGCGGAAGTCGGGCAGGAAGAAGCCGCCGCCGGGACGCTGCTCTATATGGCCCCGGAAGTACTGGCCGGTGAGCCGCCGCAGCGGGCCAGCGATCTGTACGCGGTCGGTGTCATGCTCTATGAACTGCTGATTGGCCGCCACCCGTTTGTCCGTGATGCCAGTTGGGAAACGATCAACGCGGTACTGAACGAAGAACCCGATCTGAAGGTCATCGAGACCATTGAAACCACCGCCGCCTTCGACCGTCAGCGTGCGGTTGAAGTGCCCAGAGTGGTGGACGACGGCGATCAGGCAACACTGGTTGGAGCCGACATCCCGAAACCTCCGTCAGCGGATGTCGCCGATCTGGATCGCACCATCACCCCCGGGATGGTGCCCGCCGTCACGCGTCCGTCACCCGATGCGCCTGAAACCCCCGCAGAGACCGAAACCACCGACAGTAAGGGTGAAGTCACCCGCCGTGCGCCGCTGGTCGATTATGAGCGCACACTGGCCTTAGGCGATCTGGACCTTACACCATCGCAGGCAGAAAGCACCGGCACAGCGCGAACGGTGAAATCGTCCGAGCGCGGTATCCTTGCGGACGTACTGGCGCATCTGCTGGCGAAAAAGCCGGAACAGCGTTACGACCATGCCCAGCAGGTCATCAGCCTGCTGGAACGGGTGATGGGGCGTCCGCCCTCGGTCGAGTCGAGCGAAATCCGCGAGAGCTATCTGCAGGCCGCGCGTTTTGTTGGCCGCGAGACCGAACTCAACGCATTGGAAGAAAGCCTTGTCGGGACGATTGCCGGAAAAGGCACGGCATGGCTGATTGGCGGCGAAAGCGGTGTTGGGAAATCGCGCCTGCTGGACGAGCTGCGAACACGAGCGCTGGTGCGCAACGTGCAGGTGCTGCGCGGTCAGATGACCGAAGGCGGCGGCATGCCGTATCAGCTCTGGCGGGAACCGCTGCGCCGTCTGCTGCTGGTCAGCGAGATCGATGACCGCGATGCCGCCGTGCTGCGTGATCTGGTGCCAGACATCGAGACGCTGCTTCGCCGCAAAGTGCGCAAGGGTGCAGCGGTGGATGCGGGTGCGTATCAGCAGCGGCTGTTCGGTATCATCTCCAACCTGATTAAAGGCGTGAAATCCCCGGTACTGCTGCTGCTGGAAGATTTACAGTGGGCATCCGAAAGCCTGAAGCTGCTCAATCATGTCACCGGGCTGATTCAGGATCTGCCGGTGATGGTCGTCGGCACCTACCGCCACGACGAACGTCCAACCCTGCCGGATGAAGTCACCGCCATGCAGTCCATGAAACTGGACCGCCTCTCACGTGAGGATGTGGCCGCGCTCAGCCAGTCGATTTTAGGTGAAGCAGGCAGCCGCCCGGAAATTGTGACCTATCTCCATCGCGAGACCGAGGGCAATATCTTCTTCATGGTCGAGATGATCCGCGCATTGGCGGACGAAGCAGGTCGTCTGGAAAAAGTCGCGGCGATGTCCCTGCCGCCCAGTCTGGTCGTCGGCGGGATCAGCGCCGTGCTTCAGCGCCGTCTCGCCAGCCTGTCACCAGAAGATCAGCCCCTGCTGCGGCTGGCGGCGGTGTTTGGACGTGAACTCGACCTGCGCGTGCTGGAACAGTCTGAACAGGGGGCCGGACGCCGCCTGCAGGACTGGCTGGCACGTGCCCTCAACTGTGCCGTGCTGGAAGTCCGCAACGAGACATGGCAGTTTGCGCATGAGAAGCTGCGCGGCGCGATCCTCGAAACCGTCAGCACAGATGAACGCACTTTGCTGCACGGACAGGTCGCACAGGCGCTGGAAACCGTTTACGGCGAAGATCCACAGCGTGCCGCCGTGATTGCCCATCACTGGCGTCAGGCCGGGGACATCGAGCGTGAATTTGCTGCACTCGAACGCGCCGCTGCTTACGCCCTGCGTATCGGTGTCTTCAGCGAGGCGAAATCCGCCTACGAGCGCGGCCTGTCACTGGTGCGGACGCTGTCGCTCCCAGAAGATCAGCGCGATATTGTGGAAGCCCGTCTGCTGTCGAAAGCCGGGGAAACCGCCTACTATCTCGACGATTATGTCTCTGCCATCGGGTTTCTGGAAAAGGCGCTGGATCTGTATCGCGATTTGCAGGACGAGGCCGGAATTGTTCAGGTGCTCAACACGCTGGCCGATGTACGCTGGCGTCAGGGTGAATACGCCGAGGCCCTCAGGCACTGCGATGAAAGCCTCACGCTGGCCCGCCGCATTAAAGACCTCGCAGGCGAAGCCCGTGCGCTCAACCGGCTCGGTATGGTCAATGTCGAGCAGGGGGATTACACCGCCGCGCAGACTCATCTGGAAAACAGCGTGCAGATCGCGCAGCAGTTGGACGATGCCAATCTGACCATCAGCCCGGTCAATAATCTGGCAGTGGTGGCCTTCGCACGCGGGGATTATGACGCCGCCGAGCAGCATCTGGAACGCACGCTGGCGCTCAGTCGAGAAATCGGTGATCGCTACAAGACAGCAGTCGTGCTCGGCAATCTCGGCGGCATCGCAGGCAGTAAAAGCGACTTCGACAGTGCATTGCGCTATTTCGAGGAAAGCCTTGAGCTGTGCCGCACGCTCGGTAATCGTCAGGGCGAGGCATTCGCGCTCAGCAATCTGGGCACGATTGCCGAACTGAAAGAGGACTTTCCGCAGGCGCTGGGCTATCTCCAGAATGCCTATCGCCTCAGTGAGCAGATCGGCAATCGGCTCAACAGTGCCACCACGCTGGCCGGTCTGGGTGCGGTCGCCCGTCTGATGGAAGATCCCGCACTGGCCCGTGACTACTATCGCAAGGCGATGGCACTGGCCGCTGAACTGGACGCGCAGCCGATCATGATGGATGTGCTGGTCGGGCTGGCGCAGATCGCAACCGAGAAGGAAGAGGCCGTCCGCTGGCTGGGGCTGGTCCTGAATCACGCCGCGACGGTGGAGGATACCCGCAAACTGGCCGAGCCAGCACTTGCGGAGCTTCGCAGCGAATTCCCACCGGAAGCGTTTGAGGATCTGCTTCAGCAGGGGCAGAAAAGCACCATCACGCAGGTTGCAGCGGTCATCACCCGTGATGCTGCGACCGAATAACCCATGCCCTGTCGTACCCCGTGTTTGAGGCCGGACCAATCCGGCCCCATGCATAGCCGTTTAAGATCATAAGGTGGAAAGCCCCCCGCCTTTTGGTCCACTTCGTTTGAAAATTCGAACCGCAGAATACGAACATTCGTGCTACAATTAATCAGGTAACCCCTCTCCGCCGCGCAACAAATTGCGCCGCGCACCATAACCTGCTCTTCTCCCTTTCCCTCCGAGCGCAGCGACTGGCGGAAAGGGTCGGGTATAGGGGGGCACTTTGCTGCAATTTGCTGCAACAAAACCCGTCATTGCAGCAGTACATCAGCCAGTTTGAGGGAAGAATCCCGTTGTTGCCGCACAAAATTTTTGTGCGGCAGCAGCAGCAGCAGCAACTGCTACAAGCAGCAACTGCTACAAGCAGCAGCAAATTGTGGCGCTTTTGCGGCGTCTTGTGGCATCTTGTGGCGTAAATGCGCCGCAAATTCCGTCAACGCCGCCGATTTTGAGGGGAAAAATAGTTGGGGCGGGGCTTTTTTTCGCGCCGCCGCCACAAGCGCCACATGACAGAAAACGCCTGTTGTCTGTAACGCCCTTAAGGTGTGCATATGGGGCCGGACCACGCCGACCCATAGATGTACCTGAAAATCAGGTGGCATGCTCACCAATATACAAAAGAGGCCGAAACCATGTCGGCTTCGACCTCTTTTACCTTATCGCGTATCGGTAATCTGATTTATGGCAGCGGCAGCGGATCGACCGGCGCGCCGGACTGATCACCCGGCAGGCCGAGGGTCATGGTGGATGGGTCAGGCGTGTACTTCACGCTGACATCGTCGATAAACACCTTGCCCGACCATCCCTTGTTGATGATCTTGAGCTTGACCTTATCAACCGCACTGCTTTCGAGTTTATAGCTGCCATCGAAGTACTGATAGGCGCTGGTCTGGCTGAAACGGATGTCAATCTTGCCCTTGTTCGTGCCATCGGTGTACTTCACGATCAGCTTGGCCCGCAGGTCAGCCGCTGGAGAGCTGCCTCCACCGTAAAAGCTGAGATCCAGGTTGCCGCCCTTGTTGAAGACCACCTGTGGGTTAGATGCCGTCTGGATCAGTTTGCTGTTTTCACCCGGCCCGCCCTTGAAGCTGTACGCACAGCGGTCACCATAGGCTGTTGCCGGTTTGTTCGGCTTGTTGCAGCGGATCTTGTCCTTCGCATTCAGTTTGGCCGTCCACGGCAGCAGATCATTCGACCCATCTGGATTGCGATTTTCGAAACCGCCGTTGTTGATCATCTCGAAATCACCGATCAGATCATCATAGGAACAGTTGAACGGCATATTCCCGTAGGACAGCGTCGTCTCGATGTAATTGAAGTTCTTCAGCGGAGGACGGGCATTTTCGAACTTGCAGACCTCCGGGAAGGCCAGATACATCGATGCCAGCACGCTGGCGTAGGGTGCGGAGAACGAAGTCCCGGCGGAGTAGGAACCATCTGCAAAGAAGTTGTACCATGCACCCGGTGCCACCAGATGTCCGGGCTGGGAGAAGAACCATTCCGGGCTGGTGGGTTCCATGCCCAGTGTCGCGCCTGCGGATATCACCTCAGGATATTTGGCCGGGGCCAGCGGTGCATCAGGGATGACATCGGCGTAATTGCCGGAGGCCGCAATCGGGATGACATACATCGAGCCGTTGGCTGATGCCTGCAGATACGCGGAGAGCATACTGCGCAGTTGCAGCATTTCCGGTTCGCCACCGCCAACATCCGTGGACGGGTAGCTCAGCAGTTCCCCGATTGCTTTCAGGGCTTCGTCTTCGGGCAGGCGTGCTGCGCGATCCGGGTTCGATCCAGTGCCGCCATAACCATCCATGAAGAAGTCAGTGATGCTGTATCCGTTGTAGGCCGCAGGTGCAGGTTCTCCGGTATCGAATTCGAAATCGACATCGAAGACAAAGCGCGGGGTTTCGTTACGCTGTCCCTGATAACGCTCAAAGTTGAAATTAACCGCACGTGATCCCAGATTCTGAACTTCGCATGGGACCAGACCAAAGCTCATGTTGATGACGAAGCGGTTGATGCCATAATTTGTCTGTAGATAGGAAATCTCGCTGCGGATTTCGTCAGCCACCAGCGATAACTGGTATCCTGCCGCGTCGCTGATATCGACTTCGACCACCCACAGGTTATTCGCCAGATCGAACAGTTCGCTGTCACCACTGTGGCGGAGTGCGGTGACCAGATTTCTGGCGACTTCAGCCACCAGATCACCATGAGCGACCTGGTCCACAAAATCCGGCAGGGGAGCGCCGTAGACTGCCTCGTGCTGCTCGTTCCATTCCTCTCGCTGTGCCGCCGGGAGGGTGGATGTATCGATCAGACCAGATCCGAAATCGTCCACGATCAGGATGGCGGTGCGTTCTGATGCAACCGAGGGCTTATTGCCGCTGGTCCAGCCGTCGATGTACTGCTGAATCCATGTGCTGTCGATGGTGTTCTTCAGGACCTCGTCGATCAGTTCCTGTGGGATGCCATCTGCCGCATCAAGCTCGGCATTTGCACCTTCCAGACCATTCAGCGAGAAGCGGCTGAGGCCGTTGAGCGAAAAGCGTCCCTGTCCATTGAGTTGATCGATGGTCGCCGTACACAGGCCAGTGACCTGGTTTGCCTGCGCGGCGGCGGGTGTCAGCGTGATACCGGACAGGCCGGAGAGTAACACGGTAAGCGTGATGAATAAGGCGGTCTGTAATTTCTTTCCAGAGAAGACATGAGAGGATATTCGGGCCAAACGAGCTTGCATTGAATTGTCCTTCCAGGCTGTGATGAGAGGCGGTATCTGTTAGTTTGCCGATGTATCGGAATTGTTACATCGCATACGATTATACTGGAAATTCTAACCGGAGACTCTGATTTATATAAGTTTTTTACAGGTTGGGCCTCACACAGCTCACGCGGGAAGTGTGCAGACCAGCGATACCGTGCGGATCAGGTCATACAGGCTGGCACAGGGAATCGTCTGCTGATCGGCTGTGTGGACCTGCCAGGCGTCGGTAGTCAGGCGGATTTCACATGTACCCGGTTGTATAATATCGATCCCGGACAGGACAACGACGGTGTACCCGGCCCGTTCGAGGGCGCGCCGTGTCCATGCCGCTTTCAGATGCAGATCGGCGTCCGACGGTAAAAGCGCGATGACTCCTCGTGACGGCTGCGTAAGCTGAAAAGTGCCGGAGGCCGCATCGAACTCAACCCCATCGACCCCGGCATCCAGAAAGATCTCCGCAAATGCACCAGACAGAATCAGATCTTCCGGCGCGCCGTCGTACAACCTGCCCCGGTCCGAAAACAGCAGCAGACGGTCCGCAGTCCGCAGCGCCAGATCGAGGTCATGCGTCGAGAGCAGCACCGCCCGCTGAAAATCCCGGGCACAATCCCGCAGCAGTCGCATCAGCTCCACCCGTCGCGGCAGATCAAGGAACGCCGTTGGCTCATCCAGCAGCAACACCGGTGTATCCTGTGCCAGCGCCCGTGCGATCATCAGCTTCTGACGCTGGCCGTCGCTCATCTCGCTCATGCGATGTGCTGCCAGCGAACCCGCTCCGACAGCGTCAATGGCCCACTCGATGCGCTCATGATCTTCCGGTCGCAGCATTCCGGACCAGTCGGTGTACGGGTGCCGTCCCAGCGCGACCAGTTCATAGCCGGTCATCATCTCCAGCGGCGGGCGATCCGTCAGCACGATGCTGAGGCGCTGTGCCAGTGTGCGCGGTTTTAGCCTGTGAAGCGCATCGCCGTCGATCATCACCTCTCCAGACAGCGGCGGCTGCATCGCGGCCAGCGTGCGCAGCAGGGTGGTTTTGCCGGCTCCGTTTGGACCAAGTAGCGCGACCAGTTCACCCCGCCGCAGCGTCAGATTGACGCCTTCAGCGATCACGGTCGGTGGATGAGTCGTGCTGTATCCGAGCGTGAGATCCTGCGCTTCGAGCACGACGTTGGTTTTCAGTTCATTTTGCATCATGTGGAAACGGATTTCAGAATAAGCAGATTGTGACGCGCTTCAGCGATCACGACATCTGCGCACTGTTTGAGCGCCGCAGGACGATTGCCATCACCACAGGTGCGCCGAACAAGGCAGTGACCGCGTTAATCGGCAGCACCAGATCACTCCCCGGCATCTCCGCGATCAGCGCAGCGGCCAGTGCCGCCACACTTCCCAGCAGCAGACTGGCCGGAATCAGAAGGCGGTGATTAGTCGTGCGCAGCAGGCCGCGTGCCAGATGCGGTACCGCTACTCCTAAGAATCCGATGGGGCCGCAGAACGCCGTGACGGTTCCCGCCATCAGGCCGACGATCGCAATAATCAGCAGGCGCGACGATTGAATATCGACCCCCATGCTGCGGGCATACTGTTCACCGAGCAGCAGTGCATTCAGGGTTTTGACGAGCGCAAACGAACCTGCCAGCCCGATCATCAGCACCGGTGCAAACAGGCTGAGCTGGCTCCACGTGACACTGCCGAAGCTCCCGAAGCCCCAGCTAATGAACTGCTGGATACGCTCCGGCACGCTGAAGTACATCAGCAGGCTGACGATAGCCGAGGTCAGGGCACTGAACATCAGGCCCATAATCAGCAGGGTGGCCGTCCCGCGTGTGCGGCGAGCCAGCAGCAGGATCATCAGCAGGGTCGCACTTGCCCCCAGACTGGCAGCACCGACCATGCCCAGGTCACTGGCGAGGCTCAAGCCTGTCAGCAGGGTGCCACCGATGGAACCTGTCACCATGACAGCCAGCGCGACTCCCAGACTCGCACCGGAACTGATGCCGAGTGTGAACGGGTCTGCGAGTGGATTGCGGAAGAAAGTCTGCATCACCAGCCCGCTGACGCTCAGTGCCGCCCCGGCCAGCGCCGCCGTGATCGCCTTAGGCAGCCGGAACTTCAGCACGATATTGGTCCAAGACACTTTTTCGGCCTCACCGCCGAGCAGCACGGTGATGATCTGCGACAGTGGGATATTGACTGATCCGAGCGCCAGTACCAGCATAAACAGCACGGCCATCAGCGCCAGCATCCCGCCGAGAATCAGCGCTGTGCGCTTCGATCCGGCACGCGCCCGGTAAGCGCTGGCAGATCCGGTAAATGATGTTCGCCGGTCTGCACTGGATGTCGTCCGCCTGACAGGTTCAAGCACCGATTGGGTCATGGGAAGTCACACTTTCAGAATAACTCAACGTGATGACCGGAGAGGAACCTGGCGACAGGCCCTCTCCGGGTGCTGTGTTTCTTTACTGGTCCAGCCGGTTGTAGAACAGGATTTCATGGTCGGGCAGGAGATCGGGGTAGGTCAGCGCGATCAGATCCTGAAGCAGCAGATGCGGATGTGTCACGCCGGTTTCCCAGTAATCGTTGCCGCCGTTGGCATTGACTCGTGCTTCGTTGTTATAGACCTGACCAGCAGCGACGGCGGCGAAGTCCCCATTACGCTCATCATCAGCCAGCAGGGTTTCGAGATCCGCGACCGCGTAGGTATTCAGTATCCAGATCGGTGCATCCAGCCCGGCGTCATAGACCTGTTCGAAGCTCAACTGTGCGCTGCCTTCCGGCGCTTCTTCCATCATCACCCAGTTGATTCCGGCGTCGGTCAGCAGTTCGCCCAGCCATGTCTGCTGTCCGGGAATCGACCATGACTCGGTGAAGGTCTCGTACTTGTTCCACAGCACGGTCACGCGCTCGTCTTCCGGCAGCTCAGCGACCAGCGCCTTCGCTGCCTCGTATTCCTCGACGATGCCGTCGAAGATCACATTGGCCTCGGCTTCCACGTTATAGAAGGCCCCCAGAAATTTGACCCATTCGGCACGGCCAAGCAGTGTTGGTTCTACCCAGTCCGCATTGATGACCACCGGGATACCCGCCTCCAGCAGGGCGGGATGCGCGTCATATTCGGGGATACCGTTACCGTTGGTCATCACCATTCCCGGATCAGCGTCCAGCACCAGCTCGACATTGACACTCGCGCCGTTGCCGACGGCGATCAGTTCACCCGCTTCGGATTTTTCCAGCACTTCCGGTGTGTTGACAAAGTCAATCGCATCCACAGCGATCAGGTGGTCGATCAGGCCGAGTTCAACGATCTGTGAAAGCTGGGCCGTGGACATCGAGATGATCGTGCCTGTCGGGACTTCCAGCACCAGCGCATTTTCGAAGCCGTCTGGTGTCGGGGTGCCGCACTGTACCAGCACATACTGGAAAGCATCATCTTCCGTTGCACCCGCCCACGGCGTATGTACGGTGACAACCTTGTAGTTGTTGAAATACTCAATGCTGAAGACTTCGGCGTGAGTCAGTTCCGCTTTTTCCGGGAAATAATCGACGCTTTCGTCGTAAGCACCTTCGGTCACACATTCCTGCGGATTGGCTTCCAGTACCTCGGCGGATTGCGCGGCCAGTGGTGTCAGGGTGGCGAACAGGCTGACCACAATCAGTATCAGCCCAGATACGAAGCGGGCAGGGCGGTGCAGGTTATTCATTTAACGATCTCCATTCCATGATGAACAGGTGCGCCATCAGGGAACGGACGATGCGCCAAGCGCACAGCCGCCGTCGTGGTGATGAAGTATGGGGTGATGGTGAAAAACAAAACCCGCCTTGCGGCGGGTATGAACGTTAGACGAATGCAGTGACTCATGGTCTACGCTCGTTCCCCTTTGGCGCGAAGGTAAAAGACGAGCTAAAACGAAGGTGGGTATTCGGGCTTAAACATCGCTTCAGATGTTATTACCGTTGCGCGACAGCGCCGGACTCGAGTGGATGATGGTATAACATCACCGACTCCCACCGGTCTTCCCCGCTTGTGTACACCTGACATCCGGGTCAAGGGTACACCTTCATTTTAGGTGTTCAGTTGTGAAGGTAACTATAACGGCTGTGACAGCAATTGTCAAAGCCTGACAAATCCAAATCCAGCAAACCCGGTTTAAACCCGGAGACCGGTCTTTTCCTCGATCTGTGCGACAATTTTCATATAGTCACTGACGTTATGCTGAAAATTGACCTCGTCCATCGGTACGTACAGCACCGGGCAGTAAGTCCAGTCACTGATCCACTCATCGTACAGGGTGTTGAGCTGCTCGACGTATTCCGCTTCAATGTTCTGCTCGTAGTCACGTCCGCGCTGTTCGATATGCTGAAGCAGCTTCGGCGTGCTGGCCTGCAGATAGATAATCAGGTCCGGCGGTGGCAGAAATGATGCGATGGCCTCGTATAACCGGCAGTAGGTTTCGAAGTCGCGGTCGGTCATGCGGCCCTGTTTGTACAGGTTGCGGGCGAAGATCTGCGCGTCTTCGTACACGGTGCGATCCTGCACCACACTGCCGGGATAATCGACGAGCTGCCGGTGATGCTCCAGCCGTTTGCTGAGAAAGAAGATCTGCGACTGGAAGCTCCAGCGCGGCATGTCTTCATAAAAATCGGCGAGATACGGGTTTTCGGCATTGGCTTCGTAAAAGGGCTGCCAGCCGAAAGAGTTCGCCAGCATGCTGGTCAGGGTGCTTTTGCCCGCGCCAATATTGCCGGTCACGGCTACGAATAAATCTTTCATCATCTGCTCGTTCAGGATAAGTGAATCAGTCAAAAGGGCTGCCAGATACGGCATCATCAGCCAGTATAGTTCATGTGTTCTCCATCACAACACGGAAAACGGTTAGACTTCTGTAACAGAAATCTAACCGTTTTGTGTGCGATCCTTGGGACATGTATGGACAACGGCCTGTTAAATCGACGCGTACCGGTAGGGGCGGGATTCAATTCCGCACGCCTCACATTACGCTTTTAATCCACCTGGCTCTCGACGTGTTTCGCAATATCCTCGTCAGTTTTCAGCGCGGGGATGTCACGGTACAGCGACCAGTGCTCGACGTGTTCGTAGATCTGACCGGGCTGGAGTGTATACAGTCTGGACAGTGTCTCCAGTTCCAGCATTTCGTTATTGGTGAACAGCTCCACCGAGCAGTTTTTATCAGGATAATTGCTGCCGGTATGCGGACGGAACGCCTTCAGAAATACCGTGTCGCCAAGCTGGTATGCCGCCCAGCCATCGGGCACACTGGCCCCGATCTTCTGCGGTTTGGTGCTGGCAGGGTCCTGCTGCAGACGGATGAAGCGCTCTCCGAAGGTCCAGCGCGGGTCGATGAGATCGGTGTATGACCACAGCGTCAGCGTACTGGTCGGCAGGAGATCTTCAGGATGCGTCCCACGCGGGGGCAGCGGCAGAATGCCCATCCCGCCCGGAGCCATCACCGAGAGCGCCCATAAGCCACGCTCGACTGCATCTGTCCCATGATTCACCAGACGATGCACAATCGAGATACGGTTCTTGCGTGGGATCAGATAAATATCGACTTCCTTCTGCATATGAGAGTGGCTGCCCACCGGCTGCGTCAGGCGCACAAACGTATCAAACGGCTGGACGTTCACCGGCGCGTTATCCGGCTCATAGGTCAGGTATGAATGCTCTGGCGCGATCCAGAAGCGGTGTCCCCCGTACAGGCGGAAGTCGTCACCGCCGGTCTTTCCCCGATCTGCTTCGACCGAGGCAAACACGTTGTCACCGCCGATGAAGCCGAAGTGCAAAATGCGGATTCCGATCTCGGTGGGGAAGATAAGTTCAATCTCGTCATTGGACAGACGATAGCAGTTTTCCCATCCGTTATAGCTGACAGGCTCAAGGTTGATCATGGGGGGATCACTCCACGTAAAAAGGTGAATCGACGCGTCCATCCGCGTACTGATAGCGGATGAGTTTAGCGCTTTGTCAGCGCTTCGCTATGGGGAATTCTGTATCGATGCTCTGCACTGTATCCCTATATGCCCACTATCCGTGACGAACAAGTTCGTCTTTCCTTTCCCCCATTCCGCTCACTGCGTTCGCTTAGAGGGAAAGGGGGTAGGGGATGGGGGCGTTTCCGATCCAAAATCCCTTAACCTGGTGCATCTAAGGTCTTGTCCTTCCTGCACCCCTATAACGTGAAAATCACCTCTGGAAACCGTTATGAAATCGTTTATGATTATCCACCTGCCTGCTCAACCCTGTTGAAACCCATCCCGAAACCAACGCTGTAAAGTGACGTGACGATGAGTACAAGTCCCGCCAACACTGCTCGCGAGGCTGAGACTGTCCCGCGTAATCCGATGATCGACATCCTCCTGCTGACCGCTGCGCGCCTGGGCGTGAATGCGGCGCGGCGCTTTGCGTACCCGTTTCAGCCGGCTATCAGCCGCGAACTCGGTGTCTCGATTGAGACCGTCCAGAATGTGACCGCGCTTCAGGCAGGGATGGGAGTCAGCAGCCCGTTCTTCGGTGTCCTCTCCGACCGATTTGGACGCAAGCGCATGATGCTCGGTGCGATGCTCCTGATGGCGGTGGGGGCCGCTGCTGGCGTAATCGCGCCGACCTTCGGCATTTACTTCATCGTCATGCTGATGTTCGGCTTCGGCAAGATGATCTTCGATCCGGCGATGCAGGCGTATATCGGTGACCGCATCCCCTACGAACGGCGGGGGATGGCGCTCGGCATCGCGGAGCTTTCGTGGGCCGGGTCGCTGATCCTGTTCGCGCCGATTGCCGGATGGCTGTTCGAGGTCAGCACACTGCGTGCGGTGTTCGCCGTGCTCGGCGTGACGCTGCTGACGTTTGCCTTTGTCATCTGGCGCAGGATACCGGCGGATTCGCGCTCGGCTCGACCTGTTTCGCAGGATGCGGATTTCGAAGCGCGAGGCTATGACCGTACCGCCCGCACCGTCGCACGTCTGATACTGCGCAACCCGGCGGCGGTGGCGTTGCTTGGATTTGCGCTGTTTGTCTCGATCTCCAACGAAGTGCTGTTCATCAACTACGGCACGTTTATGGAGCGCTCGTTTGGACTGATGCCGGCGGAACTCGGCCTGCTGACCACCGTGATTGCCGCAGCCGAGATCTGCGGGGAAGTGCTGGTTATCGGTATCTCGGACCGCTTCGGGAAGCGTCGGCTGGCGATGCTCTCTGGAGTGATTGCCAGTATTGCCTATCTGGTGCTGCCGCAGTTGGGGTCCTTATGGCTGGCGGTGGGCGGGATTTTCGTGATGTTCTTCGCCGTCGAGACGTCGATTGTGGCGTCCTTTCCGCTGATGACCGAAGTCGTACCGGAGGCGCGTTCGATGATGATCGCCACGGCAGGCGGCGCATTCTCGCTGGGGCGTCTGCTCGGGTCCCTGCTTGGCAGCCGGTTGTACAGTGCAACGCAGGATTTCACCGCGATCGGTATCGTCTCACTGGTGATCGGCCTGCTTGCCCCGATCCTGCTTTTCCTCTTCGTCCGGCATCTGGATTAGCTACTGCTTGTTGCTGCTTGTAGCAACCGGTTGTTGCTGCTGCTGCTGCTGCCGCACAAAAATTTTGTGCTGCTGCAATTGATTTTCCCCTCAAATTTACTGATGTGCTGCTGCAAGGGGCGATTTTGCAGCACGATTTGGCTGCAACGTGCCCCCCTATCCCCGACCCTTTCCCCCACTCGCTGCCGACGGGAAGAGCATCCGTCGTGCGCTCCGAGGGAAAGGGAGAAGGGCAGGTTGTGGGTGGGGAGTATAGTATAGATCACTATAGCACGGATGTGCGGTTTGTGCGGTTTGAGTTTTCAAACGAAGTGGACCGAATTTTGTATGTCCGCATGGGTTTTCTCACGGTTGTAGCGCGGCGCAGTCGGGCAGCAGAGTCTCATAACTGACCGACTGCGTGATGGAGTATTCATCATCTTTTGGCGTAATGTGGATTCGCAGCCGGTTCGCGCTGTCCTGAACTAAAAACAGCCGGATGGTATAGTCGTCTGCTGCTGATTCCTGAATAACATGGTGTGCTTCATACGTGTACAGATCCACGACCGCGCGATTTTCGTGCATGAAATAACAACTGTACTGCCGGACATGGAAAGGATTTCGGTAGTCGATGTGATATTCTGTCGAGATCATCGCCTGGTAACTGCCGTCTGAGTTCAGAATGATCGTGCGAATTGAACTCGGACTGAGATACGGAATACGCTCCTCGGTCTCCCTAAAATGAGAGGATAATCCGTCATATGCACCCATGACGACCGTATGATCGTTGATCCATGCAATCTCTGACGGATAAAAAAGATTGATAGGCTCGGACTGGTAAACAATTCGATGATCAGAAAAATCCCAAATCACGATCTGAAAGCCCTCAGGTGAGTAGGTTCCAAGATGCTGATTATCATCCATCGCCAGAACGATATAACGATGATCTGGTGAAACACCGAGAATCGTCTCGATTTCAGCGGAAAACCAAGGAAAATTTCCACTCTCGCGCTCCAGATTATAGTGTTTCAGGGTTGAGACAGCCGCATCGTCACTGTCTTTCGTCAGATAATAAATGACACTGTCTTGAGTAAAGTATGGTCGATATATGATTGAGTCCGGTGAAAGCAGCAGGCACTCATAGCCGAGGGTTTCAGTGCGCCGCCCGGCGGAATCCAGGACTGCGAGATAACAGTCAGAGTGAGATTGAGAACGTGAACCAAGATTGAATGCAAAATAATCATCGGACTGAACAGCGGCATAGCGTTTTATATCTTCCAGAAAGAAATAATTTCCGCCCCAAGTGTGAAAGGCATATTCAAGACTGTCTGGTTGTGTGGTATCGAAGGTATAAAAAGCGGTTCCGGGCCAACTGCGATAATAATCACCTAAACAGAGCAAACCTTGTGTACTGCTTACCCATCCGCAGTAGCTAAGCACATCATCACTGTATCTGTTGCGTGTGCCTATCTCAATCAGTTCCTGATCTGCAACGTTATAGCCTAAAATCTGAAAATCTCCTGTCGGCGCTTCATCACGGCCTATCAGAACGATCGCGCTTTGATCGGGTGATGTGCGAACGCTCCAGTAAGGAGGGTGCTCTGGCAGAATATCGAGCCTCTCATCGGTTGCAGTATGACACAACACCTGCGTTTCGGTTGCCTCAGGGATGATGACCCATTCACCGTTTTCAGCATCTTCCCGAATGACGAGGCCGTTACAGATAGTAGAAGGCCTTGTATACCTTCCTGTGTCAATGTTCAGCCAGTACACGTTTTCAGCGAGGAGATAAGACCCCCCATAAGTATTTCTGGCTACCTGAACCTGACCATTGGGCAGTTTGGTCACCTGATTGACATCATCCCATCCAGCCGGATACAGGAATTCCAGCCAGCTTTCGCTCTCGGTATCGAATACGTGAATGACGCGTCGTCGATAGTCATAGTAGGCGTCTGTGTCTAGCCGTTGAGGGGGCGCAGCTTCCCACTGCACACCCTCTTCGAAGATCGTATCCGGATCAGGCGGCCACGGCGCAGTGGGTTCTGTCCCCTGAGCGTTGATAACTGCCTGCGTAACAAATAGAAGAAGCAGAAGAAGAATTCTGTATTTTTGCATTGGGTTTTCTCACTTTTGTGGCGCAGTGCAGTCGGGCAGGGTGGCGTTGTAACTGATGTATCCCTTATCCTCAGTTCTGGATGAAACGGAGACGTAGACCTGATGGTCTTCCTGCCAGAGCGTGCTGATTTCGTAAGCTTCCACCACACCGTCACGAAGCAGCGGCACCTGTTCGAAGGTATGGAGGTTTACAAGCCGATGATCGTCAATCAGCAGATAGCAGCCATTCGGTGAGGCGTTAATGGTGTATGTACCTGGCTGCCGGTAGGCAAACTCGGTCGTGGTCTGGATTTCAGGTGATGAGCCGGATGAATCAAGCTGAATTCGAAGCAGGGTGCCAGTCACTGGGTAGAGAGCAGGCTCCGGGGTTCGTGTGGTCTGTGTGCTTAAATAGTAAGTCTCACTTGTGCCTGTATTTACGATAATGACCGTGTGCTCATTCAGCCATATCACCTGACCGATCGCATAAACCCCAAGCGGCTCCGACTGGTAAACGAGTTCTCCTGACCGTGTGTCGAGAATTCCAACTCTCCAGCCTCTGTAGGCGATGAAGTCATCTTCATAGTGTGGCTCGAGAGAGCCAAAAGGGAAATCCAGCACACCGTTATCATCGAGAAGCAGCACGATATAACGACCGTCTGGCGAAACACTGAGAAGCGACTCAAGCTCGCCTTTATACAGAAAGTCGCTGCCTTTCAGTTCCCGGATGTCATACGATTTCAGGATAGAGGCTTTCGGGGTTTGCTTAGAAAACGACTGAAGCTCCCGGTCTGTTGTCAGGTAATAGAGCGTGCTGTCACGTTGAATGAAAGGCGTATGCCTCTGGTGATCAATTCGCAGGGGCATACATTCGTAACCCAGTGCTTTCTCCTGCACGCCATCCTGATCATAAAGCCTCAGTGTACAGGGATCGTGACGGGCTGCTGTTCCACCAACGATCATTGCAAAGTAAATATCTGAATGCAATGCACCGAAGCGTAGCGGGTTATCCAGCCGGAAGATATTTTCCGATACTCCACCGAAAACATATACCAGACTGTCAGGCTGGGTGAGGTCGATACCGTAACAGCGATATCCGTACTGCGGACGAACGGTGTCATATTTGCAGATGACTGCAATCGTACTGTCGGCTGTACTCAATAGGGTGAAGGCATCGTCACCCGATACTTCAACTATTCCTAATCTGTGCATTTGCCCGGTTGCAATGTGATAGCTGTAAAAGACAGCCTCACAGCACAGGCGCTCGTGAGCCTGTAACA
>JAEZAF010000112.1 GCA_023430545.1 Chloroflexota bacterium | reverse complement strand
GAACGCCGCAGTGAACGCACCCGTCAGGAGATCCTGCAGGCGGCGCTGGCACTCGTGATTGAAAAAGGCTTACACAAGCTGTCTCTGCGCGAAATCGCGCGGCGCGTCGATTACAGCCCCGCTGGATTATATGAATACTTCGCCAGCAAGGACGCGATTGTCGAAGCGCTGGTCTGTGATGCCAGCGAACGCTTCTTTCAGCATTTGAACCGTGTGTCGAAAACCCTGCCGGTGGAAGACTATCTGCTCGAACTGGGTCTGGCATACATCGAGTTCGCCCATCTCAATCCCGATCACTTTATGCTGATGTTCACCCATCATCAGGCGCTGCCCGTTGTGAGTCTGGCGGACTTCGCACCGTCCGCTGATTCGAATGCCTACGGCTTACTCATGGATGGCGTGCAGCGTGCGCTCGACAGCGGCGTAATTCAATCCCGACCTGGCTATGACAAAGTCGGCATCACCTATAGTCTCTGGTCACTTGTACACGGTCTGGCAATCCTTCAGGCGACTTATCTGCGCCAGTTCAAATGGGATTTCGCATCGTCAGACCGCCACGCCATCAGCACGTTCATTGAGGGACTGCGAAAGGGTTGAGCATCTTTTTTTGTATTTTTCCGAACAATGTTCGGTTTTCATGAAACTGTTCGGAAAATCCTGCGTATAGCAACATATTACCCGCTGTATTCAGGAGCATTCAGATGGATAACGCAGTTTTTAACGGACGCTATACCGCGCAGCTCGAAGGGGATTTTGTTATCTTTCTGATCGGCGCACGCATTAACTCGTGGCGCAAACTGATGAAGCTCGGCTGGATTGGACAGGCAAACAGCGCCATGTACCGTGTCCTTGAAGCCAATCCGGAGTACGGTTATCTGGGTGGCGAGGGCTTTACCCGCAATTTCTTCCGTGAATCGATCAATATCACCTACTGGCGCTCCTATGAGCATCTGGAACGGTTCGCCCGCAGTCAGGATGATCCCCATCTGGAAGCCTGGCGGCGGTTCAATAAGGAGATTGCCAGCGACGGCAGTTTTGGCATCTGGCACGAAACCTATCTTGTCAAAGCTGGCAGTTATGAAAGTATCTATGGCAATATGCCCCGTTTCGGGCTGGCAAAAGCAGCGGTGCATCTGCCAATGACCGGGCGAAGACAGACCGCACGCGGACGTCTGACGGGAGAGGAGGCGGCTGTTCCGACAGAGGTTGTGCAGTATTGATCATCAGCCATCTATCAGAGGCTTCTGAGCACACAGAACCTCCAGAAGTTTCAAACGAAAGCGCCGCAGGAAGTTGTCTTCTCGCGGCGCTTCGTTGTTATGCATCAGTGACCCATGACCCTGTCCAGCCTTTTGGATCAGTTCCGCTGCAAAACCAGTTCTGCCACCAGACTGTAATCGGAGGTATCCAGAATATGCACGGTATCATCGATGGTAACGGCTAACAGGCTGCTATCCGGGTTGAAGTCCAGATCAAGCGCGGCGGTGGTGGACTGTCCTGCGACATAGTTCGTAATCGCTTGCAGCGAGTCCGGATGGAAAACGCGAACAATCGCATGAGGATCGCTTTCCGCAGTCACGATTTCACCCTCAGGCCCAATTGCAATCGCGTTGATGCGGTTGCTGGTGGTCGAGCGGTTTCCGCGGATGAAGGAGTTGTAATCGCTAAAGGATTCTGAATCTTCAGGACGGGTGTAAGTCCGCAGACTGCCGATCTCATCACCGATGATGATCTGGCTGGCGTCATCGCTGAATGCCAGTGCCGTGACCACTCTGGTGATCCGGCCATCTTCAAAGCCGATCAGTTCGCCGTCGCTGTAATTGGCTCGGAAAAGGTATCCCACATTTCCCTCAGCCCCACTGATAGTCTGAGCAAGCGCGACCTGCGACCCATCCTCACTGATCACAATCTGGTCAAAGGCCGGGAAGCCGCTGAAATTATGAGGGGCGATATGCAGAGCCTGTTCGCCATCAGGCAGGCTGTAAGACACAAACTGGCCGCTGCTGTTCGTGATCAGGATGGTGCCGTCGGCACTGAACTGAAGCTGTGAGATGTGGTCGCCGCCGCAGCCCGAAAGCTCGCGGATCATCGTCGCAACCGCGTCTGCATCCAGATCATAGACAAACACACCCGACACGGTCTCACCTTCGTCTTCGCCGCATTCACCTGACGCCTGTGAACTGACCGCGATCAGATCTGGGTTATTCGGCGCAAACGCAAGCGAGATAATTCTGGATTCTGCCAGAATCTGGGTCGGGGCCTTTGTCCAGTCAGACGCATCATAGACGAAGATCCCGTCATCGGTCCCGACCGCAACGCGCGTCCCGTCGCTGTTCCATGAGACCTCACCGGGATTGGGCAGGCCGATATAAGCGGGAGTGGCCGTAGGCACGATTTCCACCAGTTCGAGGAAATAGATACCGTTCAGGCCTTCAGCCGTCCAGCCGGAAAGTTCGCCCACCGAGACTTTCCACCAGTTGATGCCATCCCGACAGGTTGGGCCGCTAAGGATTGAAAATATGGTCTGTGGCTGAAGCTGCCCGACCTGTGCGCCATCGGTGCTGGGAGTCGCCCGGACACGGCTGGGTGTACTGACAATAAGCCGTCCCTCACGACCAACAGCCAGAAGCGGTTCCATCTCACACCCAACACTTGTAGCAGTGGCTGCGGGTGTGACGGATGCTGTAGGCGTAGGCCGTGTCGGTGTGGGCACAATCTCGACCAGTTCGAGGAAATATTCACCATCCAGACCTTCGGCGGTCCAGCCAGAAAGTTCACCTACGGAGACCTCCCACCACTGGATGCCATTCGCACAGACCGGGCCATCCAGAATAGAGACGACGGTTCGCGGTTGAAGCTGCCCGACCTGCGCGCCATCGGTGCTGGGTGTGCTGCGAAGGCGGCTGGGCTTATCCGTGATAACCTGCCCCTCACGACCGATAACAAGCCGAGGCTCCAGTGCGCAGTCAGCAGGCTGGGCTGTAGGGCCTGCCGTTGATGTCGCATCGGTTTCAGGTGCGAGGATCTCGAGGAAGTATTCTTCATCGGTGCCTTCGACTGTCCAGCCTTCCTGTCCCTGATGGCGGACCTGCCACCAGCGATAGCCGTCGCTGCATTCTGCCTCGCCGATCACGTCGAAGACAGAACCGGCTGCGATCTGAAACACGACTTCGCCCGAGGTCGATGGCGTGGAACGGACACGGTTAGCAGTCCCGCCCGGAACCACACGCCCCTGTCCGCCGACAGCCAGCGGCAGCGGAACCGTCGGAGGACAGCCATCGGTACTCTGTGCCTGTAAAGGTTGTACGGGGCCGGCTGCGGAGTGAATGACCAGTAACAAAATCACAAGGAGCATATAACGCATGAAGCACTTTTTCCTTTGGAGTGTGTAAGAGATAGTCCAGACTTTATAGTATTTGGGCAATTAGCGCTATCTGCTCTACGCTCTCTCAACGGTCACAAGGCGATACCATGCTGAGACTCCTTTCATGGGATGCGCTTTGTCAACCCTGTTGCGAAAGGAGTCCTCATATCGGTTGACCTAATCCCACCGGAACGCTTTCACGGCGATCAACCCGGCTGCAATGGCAAATGCCGCCATCACTCCCAGAGGTTCCACTGGTGGAAACTCTCCCATCCACACATGTTCCACAGCATGTCGGAAGGCACCGAGCGGGGTCAGGTTCCCGATTTCCAGCAGCATCGGGGACATCATTGCCGGTGGGACCATCAGCCCGGCCAGAAATGCCATCGGGAAGAACAGCAGGACACCGATGCCATTTGCGGCTGGCGCACTCGGCGCAACCGAGGCGATCACCAGACCGATGGCGAACATCGCGCAGGCCGCCAGCAGAAAGGCCGCTGTAAACCCGAGGAATTCCGGCGGCAGTGAGACATCCAGCACGATCCGGGCCACCGCAATCAGAAAGCCGGTGCTGACCGCAATCAGTCCCAGATGCAGGACTAACTGGACAATCAGCAGCGTGACCGGATTCAGCGGTGTCGTCGAAAAACGCCGTAGAATCCCTTTGTCGCGATAGGTGACCAGCGTCACCGGCACCATGTACAGTCCGACCAGTGCCAGCGAGGTTGTGACCGCCGTTGCCGTTAATCCACTCAGATCTGTGCCAGTGCCCCCGCCGTTACGGATGGGCAGCCCGAAGATCAGCAGTGAAAACAGCGGGATGCCAATCGTAAACAGCCATGAGGGATTTCGCAGCAGCAGCTTCAGTTCGACCACGGTGAGTTTACGCAGACCTGTCATGCTGCACCTCTTTCCTGCATCGCTTTGCCCTGACGGGTGAGCAGACCGAACGCTTCATCTAACGTTGCCGTTTTGACCTGAAGTGCTTCGGCGGTGATCCCCTGCTGCGCCAGCGCTGCCGTCACGGCATAGACCAGATTGCCATCACCTGTGACGACAACGTGCGCCCCCTGCCGCTGGACCGACTGCACTTCGGGCAACGAAGTGAGAAGCGAATCGGCGAACGCGTGCGACGGACGGAAGTGCATCCGCTGTTCCGTTCCTGCGCGGGCGATCAGTCCGGCAGGGGAATCAAGAGCGACGATCTGTCCCGCGTCGATCACCGCGATCCGGTCGCACAGATACTGTGCCTCATCCATGAAGTGTGTCACCAGCACAATCGTGATTCCCCGGTCGCGGATCTGCTGGATCATGTCCCACACATCCCGCCGTGCCTGCGGATCAAGCCCGGTGGTTAGTTCGTCCAGCACCGCGATCCGCGGCTGACCGATCAGTGCCAGCGCCAGTGAAACCCGCTGCTGCTGTCCGCCGGAAAGCTGGTGGATAAAGGCGTTGCGCTTCTCCCCAAGCTCCAGATCGTCCAGCAGTTTGCGCCAGTCTGCCGGATTGGGATAGAGCGCACTGAACAGGTCGAGCGCTTCCCATACGCGGATCTTATCAGGCAGGGCGCTGGCCTGTGTCTGCACGCCGAGTTGTTTTCGCAGTTCGTCACGCTGGCGCTGTGGGTCAAGCCCCAGCACGGAGATGCTTCCGCCGTCTGGCTGGCGCAGCCCCTCGATGCACTCGACGGTTGTGGTTTTTCCGGCACCATTCGGGCCGATGATGCCAAAGATCTCGCCTTCTTCGACGGTGAAGGAAATATCGCGCACCGCCACATGACTGCCATAGGTCTTATAGAGATTCTGTACTTCGATGACTCCCATCAGGCGTTTCTCTCCTCCTCTGATCGTTCAGAAAACAGGCTGCAAACAGATCCGCACCGCTGGTGTGTCAGGGTGCGGATGATCTACGGATGATTTCAGGATAGAGGGATTGGCCTGATCTGTCGTACTCCCTGAGGAGCATTCGGGGAGTATTTCGGGGGCATTTTCTGCAAGTAGTCTGAATTTCAGCGCCTCATATCACCTGGGGACTGAATTCAGATCTCATTGAGTCTTTAAGTCCCCTCCTTGTCAACGGGGAGGGGATTAGGGGAGGGGTTTTGAAAGTGCATTACACATTAAATCAATTGCCGCTGACGTGCCTGATGCACAGCCTGTGTCCGGTTGGTGGCTTGCAGCTTGGCGAGGATATGTTTCACATGCCGCTTGACGGTGTTTGGCGCGATCACCAGTTGGGCCGCAATTTCGCCGTTAGAAGCGCCAGTCGCCAGCAGCGTCATCACTTCCAGTTCGCGTGGACTGAGCGAGTCCAGCGAGATCGGATCTTCGACGGGAACGCTGTTTCTCGAAGCGTTTTCCGGTGTAGGGGATACTGGTGCAGCAGGCAACCTATCCGACTGAGGTTGAAAGATCATCCGCAGGCGGGATGCTTCGTCTATCACGGCCTGCTGATAGGCTTCCCCCTGTTCGACCATCTGCGTGTGCAGGGTGAAGCCCGCGATCCATGCCATCAGGATGAACAGGGCAGGGAAGATCAGCGGCGTTTGCACCAGCAGGACAAACAGCCCGATATAGATCAGGAATCCGGCCATGTTCACATTCCACCACAGCCGCTGCTGACTGCGTGCGGAAACGCGCTGCTGCGCGATGTCGTAAATCTCGGAAATACGCTGTTCCGGCATGTTTATCGCCTCCTTCTTGCTGTGGGTGATCCGCTATTCGCATCACGTTATACGCTGAAGCGGAGCCGATGTTGCGAAAAAGCACCCATCTGAGGGCGGAGGAGCTTCTAATCCCGCTCGGCCTTCCGACGATTTCGCCATGCCTGCCACGCACCGGTTGACCACAGCGCCCATGCCACCAGTACCGGCTGGAAGAACAGCCGGATAAAGCGCGCCTGATCGGTATCCAGTCCAAAAGCATCCACGCGGTTGAGATACTGCGCGATATTGCCGGGGAAAATCGCCACAAAGAAGGCCGCAGTCAGCAGGCCGACGATCACACGGAACGGCCACAGCACGATCAGCGCTGCGCCGAGGGCGATCTCGGCAAATCCTGACAGCACGACGACCAGATCGGTATCCAGCGGCACCCATCGCGGCACCTGCGCTACAAAATCATCCCGCGCCCATGTGAGATGTGAGACACCCGTGAAGAGCAGTATGGCCCCTAGCAAAATCCGTGCAAGTGTCTGGAAGATATTCGTCCGTGGTGCGTTGGTCAGTTCGCGTGTGTTCTCGGAGTTCATGATGTTTTGTGATCCCGTGGGTCGAAGTTCGTGAGTCGATAATTGGTTTCAAATGCTAACAATTGTACGGGATAAGAAATAAGTGGCAGGATAGCCCAGGATGATAGGACCCGTAGCGAAGAACCAGGCGCGAGGTTCTGGCATCATTGACATATAGGGAAACATGCCTATAGGATACATACCGACCATACGGTATGTAAATTGAAAAACGTTCACTATGGAGTCATGAATGGTAAGTGTACCTGAGATCCAGAAACAGCCGGTCACCGCTCCGGGCTATCCCGTCATCGGGAATATGCTGGAGTTCGCCCGCGATCCGATTAAATTTATCACCCGTCTCCAGCGCGATTACGGCGATGTCGCCGCGTTCTCGCTTCTGGGGAATAAAAGCGTGCTCGTCAGCCATCCCGAAGACATCAACACGATTCTACAGGAAACCGGCAAAGGTTATGGCAAATTCGCACCGACTTATGTGCTTCAGAATGTGCTTGGTAACGGTCTCGTCACCAGTGAAGGCGATTTCTGGAAGCGGCAGCGCAAACTGATTGCCCCGGCCTTTCACCATCAGTCGATCAAACAGTATGCCGATCAGATGGTGGCCTACGGGCAGGATATGGTGAACACCTGGCAGGGTGGTGAGGTCCGCGATGTCCATCAGGAGATGATGACATTGACGCAGCGCATCATCATGAAGGTGCTGTTTGACGTCGATGTCATCAATAACGCGGGTGAGGCCAGCAAAGCCTTCGACGCCATGATGCACGCCATGGGTTCGGAGATGAAAGGGATCGAGGCAGTGCTGCCGAAGTTCGTCCCCACCTCATCGCGGACACAGATGCTTGAAGGTGTCGAATATATCAACGGTCTGCTGCTGGACATCATCGGGAAGCGGCGGGCGGAAGGCAGCAACAGCTCCCGGCACGACCTGCTGACCATGCTGATGGAAGCGCGTGACGATGACGGTCAGCCGATGAGTACCCAGCAGCTTCTGGATGAGATTCGGACGCTGTATCTGGCCGGTCACGAGACCACGGCCACCACGCTCTCATGGACGTGGCTGCTGCTCTCGCAGAACCCCGAAGCCTATGCCCGTCTGGAAGCAGAAGTCGATCAGGTACTCGACGGACGCGCTCCGACGGCTGACGATGTCCAGCGCCTGCTGTACTGTAACGCGGTCATCAGGGAGTCCCTGCGCTGTTATCCGGTCGCGTGGGTGACGCAGCGCACAGCGGTTGAGGATGTCGAAATCGGCGGCTGTGAAATCTCGAAAGGCACCTTTATCTTCCTCAGCCCCTGGATCGTCCACCACGACCCGCGCTGGTATCCCGAACCGGACAGTTTCCAGCCGGAACGCTGGCTGAAGGATAAATCCGAACAGCCCGCCCGCGAGACCTATATCCCGTTTGGCGGTGGACCTCACATCTGCATCGGCAACGGCCTCGCCATGATGGAAGCCGTGCTGCTGCTGGCGACCTTCGTCCAGCGCTATCATGTCGCCGTCCTGCCGGATCATCCTATCGCGACCGAGCTGGCAGGTACACTCCGTCCTAAATACGGGATACGCGCAGCCCTGACGCAACGCACCCGCTGATCGTCACCAGCAATCAGTAACCAAGGGCGGGATGCTTCCCGCCCTTTAGCCAACATCCCGAATCCCAGCCCTCACACCGATATAGTTGACAGCATTCCCCAAAACAGGGGATGATTTTCACTAAAGGAGACAGCAGAAAGCAGGCAGCAATGCGCAGGAAAAAAGAAGAAGCGATGCAGACCCGCGAAACAGTGCTGAAGGCGGCAGCACAGATCATCGGGCGGCAGGGCGTCAGCGCCTTTACCATTGATGCTGTCGCCCGTGAAGCCGGTGTGACCAAAGGCGGCGTGCTGCATCACTTTCCATCCAAGGAAGACCTGATCAACGGTTTAATTGAACATGTCATGAATATTTTTAATACGCGGCTGCAAGAGGAATTAAAAGCAGAACCGGAAGAAGCCCCCGGACGCTGGCTTCGTGCTTATATCCGCACGGTGTTTTCAGTCCAGTATGATGTGAACAACCTCATCCCGGCGCTGGCCGCTGCGGTCGCCGCCGATCATCAGACACTGGACCGCATCCGCCGCAGTTTCGAGCAGAGCCAGCAGGCAGCCGTCGAGGATCAGCTTGATCCGGTACAGGCGACGATTATCCGGCTGGCGGTCGATGGTCTGGTCTTCACCCGCGCCCTGAGCATTGATGTGCTGGACAATGACACCGGTCAGAAGGTGTATGACGAGCTTTTCCGGCTGACACAGCCCGTCGCGGTCCAGTTCTGATTCCCACAGCACCGGTCAGGTGGTCTCATCACTGCCAGAGACCACCACGCCTGATTATCACCTATTCCGGAAGCTGGATACCCGCCTCGATGCGTTTGCGCAGCAGTGGTTCACCCATCGCGGAAGCATTCAGTTTGCCTGCACCGAGGAACTTCACGAAACGCACAAAGCCCCGTGCCAATGCCTCTGCAAAGGCTTCATCTGTCCCCAGTGTGTCATCTTCCAGCCAGAAGCCGAGGATAACAAACGTGCTGGTCGTCCGGTCGAGTTTGCTGTCAAAGCGTGCGACGAGACGGTCTCCCCATAGTACCGGCAGGGTATAGTAACCATACTTACGCTTGTGCTCCGGCTTGTAGACTTCCCAGATATAGTCGAAACCGAACAGGATCTTGGCGCGTCCGCGTGCGCTGACCTGATCCAGCGGCGCGAGGAAGACCGCTTCTTCGGTGGTGGTGGTGTCTGTCGGCATCCATGCCTGCGGCACACGCCCCGCGCTGACCTCGTTCAGCAGTTCGACATCGCTGCCGAGGATGTAATGCGACACCTTCCAGCCTTCGACCTTCACTTCGACCAGTTCACCCTCAGCGATGAGGGCATCGAGGATCGGGGCCATTTTTGCAAAGGGGACGCCGCGCTGCCACGCATCACTGGTCCGGCTGATTCGCGCCAGCCCGGAGAAGCTGACATCCTTTTTGATCAGGTAGCGGTCTGCTTCGGTCTCATCACTTTCGCGGATAAATTGCGCCGGTGCGACGGCTTCCGTCAGTGCATAGACGCGCTCGAACTTCTCGCGGTGATGCGTCATGACTTCGCCCGTGCGCCACAGATAATACAGGGCTAGTGCGCTGTCCTTGCGACCGCGATAATGGTCGGTGCGCTTCCGGGAGGCCGCGTTGAATTCACGGTTATTGACGACACCGCGTTCCTGCAGGACCGTCCGCATTTCCGCGATGGCCTCGGCATGTTCGACGGCCATCTGATGAATTCGTGTATTGGTACCGGGATCGCCGTCGCGTTCGCGACGCATGACCACCCGCCAGTGCGGAAGCTCGTCCATCGGTCGGGCGGCCAGCCATCCACCCCAGTCAAAGAACTGACGCTGCTCATACGTCACGTTTTCCCACAGTCCGGGCGTGTAATCGAGGACGCGACTGTGCAGGGTGATGTCGTGGCTGCGTGCGATGATCTGAAGTGGATCGAGCTGAAGATACTCGATCTCGCGCATGGCCTGCGCGGTGCCCTCGATGCCTCGCCAGCGTCGCCCGGGCCACAAGCCCTGTTTGCCGAGGATAAAGCGACGTGCGGTCTCGAGATTGACGGTCAGCATCCTTGATCTTCTCCAATGTCTGAAGCGGTTTAAGGTGGATGTTAGGGGGCTTTGGTCTCAATTGCAAAAATCGATGCTGAGTATTACCAGCCCTGAAGTCTGCTCTGGGACAGCGCACCCTGTAACGTTTAAAATATCCTGCCGTCTTATCCCTCGGTGATGCGCCTTTTTGCCTGATAAAGTGCACAGTACGACAGCAGGAACCTTTACATCACATCAGGCGTTATAGCCGCACAAGCAAACGTTAAAGGAAGCACAACATGCAGGCACACATGCAAACTGGCATCTCCGGCGCGGCACGCGCTCTATCCCTCGCGTTACCCTTCTTAATGGCACTGACTCTATTCCTCTCCGGCTCGCATCAGACCCATGCACAGGACGACACGCCAGACGGCGAAATCAGCTTCGTTCGATTGGCAAATGGCGAACCCGGCGGCGAGGGGATTTACACCATCAATGCCGATGGCACGGACGAGCGTCCGCTGTTTCTGTTTGAAGACCTCGGTTTACCGTATGACATCTTCAACGGTGGTTACCGCTGTCCGGTCTGGTCGCCGGATGGCACACAGCTTGCCTTCAACGGCGCGGTGACCGAAACCAATACCAGCTATATCGCGGTGGTCGATGTCGAGAGCGGCGATGTTGAGCTGGTGTACGAAGTCCAGCACGAAGACCAGACCCTGCACAATATCTATTTCCCTCAGTGGGTGCCGGATGCGCATCAGATCTCGTTCGGCTTTCTGGATGCGGATCGCGGTACCGGATTGGTCACGGCCAATGGGGTTCGGACCGTGTCGTTAGAGGATGGGGACGTCGTCACCATTCGAGATGACATCGGGCTGACGGATGAGTCCCCGCTTTATATCGGCGGGCCGGTCCCCAACTATGTGCCGTTCTCGCACCACTGGTCTCCGGATGGAAACCAGCTCGCTGTGTCACTGTACAACTGGCGCACCTATGTGATGGACGCAGACGGCGCAAGTGAAAGCGACCTGACTGTCGATTGGGCGAATGGTTACGTCGAATGGTCGCCGGATGGGGCGTTGCTGGCATCTTCGCTGTACCGCATGACGGTGATTGACCCTTCTGACGGCAGCGAACGTGAACTGGTCCCAGTGGGTGAGACGCTCAACGGCTCCACCGTCGAATCGCTGGCGTGGTCTCCGGATGGCAGCGAGATCGCCTATTCCACCATGTGGATCGACATCATCAGCGGAGCGTTCACGACGGCGTTCAGTCTGTCGGTGGTGGATGCGGAAACCGCCGAGATCCGTGAACTGATCCGCACGCCGTCGTTTTCCGGTGAATATCCCTATAACATCTCCTGTGTCGATTGGCGTCCCACCGATCAGGACTGACAGTGTCTCCGGCAGTCGAGAGGATCTGTCACATCTTTGTCTGCGTCACGATGTCCGGTGGGAGGTGGGACAGGATAAAATCGATCACCTCCTTACCATTGATGATACGAGAAGAAGTGAACTTGAGCGTTCCGTCCGCATGTCTCAACTCGAAGCGCGTCCCGGTATATGAACCTTTCGAAAGGTTTGATGCTTTCACGTAATAATGCGTAACCTTTGCGGCGGTAAACTGACTCCACGGGATCGATTTTCCGCTGGAGGTCACGAATCCCTCTTCGGTCACCTGCCGGGGGATACTGCGCGTCTGCATCATCAGCATGATGGGCAGCACGCCAAGCGATAGAAAACAGCCCAGTACATCCAGACATCCTGCACCACGTACTTTCACATCCATTGAACCGTTTCCTTAAGTGAGCGGCTTTTCGCATCTGAACCGACATCAGCATAAGGCCGGGTGGAATGGGTGTCACCTATCAAAAGAATGGATTATACGAATGGATATGGCATCGCCTCCTGTCTCAATTGGTGTGTGCCTGTCGAAACTGTGGGTGGAGGGCTATAATCCGCTGAAACCCTGACACGGCTTTGAAATTGATGGTGGATCGAACCGTTGGATGTTCGATACCACGATCAATCGTTTATCTCATCACACATCTACAGAGGAAGAATTGTAATGGAAACGATCATGCTTCTCTCCCGTTTGCTGCACTCGTGGACGCGATGGCTCGTCGTCGTGGTCGCGGTGGTGGCGCTGGTGGTCTTCATCCTTGGGCTGATTCAGAACCGCCCGTGGAACCAGAATGCCAACCGTCTGCTGAATGCCTACAGCTCGCTGCTGGGTTTGCAGTGGCTGTTCGGCGCGGTGCTGCTGATTGCCTACGGCAGCCTGACCGGTTTCGGCCAGCGTCACTTATGGGAACATCTTTTTATCCAGACAGTCGCAGTGGTGATTGCCAATGCCCATCACGGCTGGCGGCGGCGGGATCTCGCGGATTCGGTCCGCTGGCGCAACGGCCTGATCGTGATTGCCGTCTCGCTGATTCTGGCGCTGATCGGCGTGTTCCTGCTGCCCGTCGCGATCCAGTGGCGTTTCTTCGTCCCGTAACCCCGCGATAAGCAAGTTTCAAACCATCTGACAGCGCCGTGACTCCGAGAGTTGCGGCGCTGTTCTGTTTTAGCGGTGCGGATGCCTGCCTGCTGACGCTTGCTCTACGGTCATCTGACCAGATAGGCTAGAATAGGCTGATGATCTGTATCCTGTTAAGTCTGCCGGTGATGCCCTGACGATGGTTTCTGTTCAGCACTATGTTCAATCGATTGCCTATTTTCAGGGCATTGACACTCGCGAGCTTCATTACATCGCTGAAAAGAGCGTCCTGCGCACCTTCGCCGCCGGAGAGGTGATCTTCATCGAAGGACAGAACGCCGACGGCCTCTGGATTGTCGAGGCTGGCAGCGTGAAGATCTACAAGCTCAACCCGGACGGCGCAGAACATATCCTGCATTTGCGCGGCCCCGGCACGACCTTCAACGATATTGCCGCGCTCGATGGCGGTCAGAATCCAGCGTCTGCGATGGCGCTGAGCGGCGAAGTGCAGACGTGGCTGATCCCTGCGCCTGTGATCCGCGAGATCCTCTCACAGAATCCGCAGGTCGCGCTGAACGTCATCCGACTGCTGGCGGTGAGGGTGCGTGCGCTGGTGGGGCAGATCGAAGACCTCGCGCTGTACTCGGTGATCGTCCGGCTGGCGCGCTTCCTGATCAAACAGTCGGATGATCCCTCGCTCAGCGGCCCAGGTGTGACCCGCACCGCCATCGCCGCGCATATCAACACCACCCCGCAGACCATCAGCAATGTGCTGCATACACTGGAAGAGATGGGCGCGATCCAGTTCAACCGTCACCGTATCGTGATTGTCAACGAGCGCATCCTGCGGTCGATTGCCATGCTCTAACCGCCATGCTCTAACCGCCATGCTCTAACCGCCATGCTGTAGCCTCTTGTGGCGGCAGTGGCGCAGTGGCGGCGGCGTGGAAAAAAAGCGCCACTGCTGCAAATTTTCCCCTCAAAATGCGATTCCGGCTGGATGTTGTGGCGTATCTGCGCCGCCAGGTGCCACAAATGCGCCACAACGTGCTGCTACACGACAGATATGACACTGCAAGCATACCCACCCCATCTTTTTTTGCTGTACAGAATGACATTCATCATAGCACGAATGTTCTGTGCGTGCGGTTCGATTTTTCAAATGAAGTGGACCCAATTTGCGAGGGGATAGAGGTTGACGCGAAATCCCTGAGACCGCCACGCGACAAATGTCATCTCTATGCCCTGACATTCTTCACCCCATACCCCCGACTTAATCCAGCTTAAATACAGCCTGCCGATGATGCCCTATGCTGGTGTCATAAGTAAGACGGTTTGGCATCCAGCGCCGATCGTCATCCGAAATGAAAGTGAGATGTCGATGCAGTGGATGCCACAGATTAACCAGACGCTCTGTATCGGATGCGCCGAATGCGTCAACACCTGCCCGGTGGGCGCACTTGTCACGAAGGGCGAGAAAGCGGCCCTGCTTCACCCTGAACTTTGTACCTACTGTGCAGCGTGTGAAGAGATCTGCCCGGTAGGGGCAATTGAACTACCTTATCTGATTGTAAAAGCCGACCACCAAGAGGAACTCAACAATGTCCAGTAAAACCTCCAGATTTATCCCGGTGATCCTGATCGCCTTCACAGCGCTGATTCTGGCTGTGCTTCCGGTCCGGGTGCAGTTTGTCCCGAATGAAGCGTCTGCCGAAGCCACGAATTCAGTGGACGTTTATGGGGCTTCGAATGAAGCCAGCACGACCACCAGCACGACGCTGGTACAGAACGAACAGCCCGCTTCCAACGTGGTGGAGTACACGCTGCGCACCGCCATTGGCGGTACACCAGCGATGGCCTTTGTCGGCGTCGGCGGCGAGATCGACGGCGTCTCCAACCCTGACCTGCATGCGACAGTCGGCGACACCGTGCGCCTGACCGTGATCAACGGCGACCCGATGCTGCACGACCTGCGCATTGAGGAATTCGGTGTGTATACCGGCGAACTGCTGGAAGATGAGCAGACGGTGGTGGTCGAATTCGTCGTGGACAAGGCGGGAACCTTTGCTTACTTCTGCTCGATCCCCGGTCATCGCCCGGTCGGTATGGAAGGCAAGCTGATTGTCGAAGGTGCAGCGGATGCTTCGGTGGATTCTGAACTCGCCAATGTGAATCAGACCATCGCCGTCCCGCAGGTCCCGGCAGCCGGCCCCGCCGCTGAAGATGCTGTCTCGATTATCCGTAATCCGGCGGATGTCCCGGCCCCGGTGGGCGACCGTGAACCGCAGACCCTTCAGATCTCGCTGGATACCGTCGAACTCAACGGCGTTCTGGCAGACGGCACCACCTACCGTTATATGACCTTCGATGGGCAGGTCCCCGGCCCGATGCTGCGCGTCCGCGTTGGCGATACCGTCGAACTGACCCTGAACAACCTGGAAAACAGCCAGCTTGCACACTCGATTGACCTGCACGCCGTGACGGGTCCGGGTGGCGGCGCGGTCTACACGCAGACGCTGCCGGGCGGTTCCACCGCCTTCACCTTTAAGGCGATTAACCCCGGCCTGTATGTCTACCACTGCGCGACACCGAGCGTTGCCCATCACATCACCTCTGGTATGTACGGCCTGATTCTGGTCGAGCCGGAAGGCGGACTGCCGCCCGTGGATCGTGAGTTCTATGTGATGCAGGGTGAGATGTACACGGCGCAGCCTTTCGGCACCGAAGGTCACCTTGACTTCAGCCACGAAGCCATGCTGGATGAAGACGCCGAATACTTTGTCTTCAACGGCTCGGCCAACGCTCTGACGCAGGACGAATATGCCCTGCGCGCCGAAGTCGGCGAAACCGTCCGCATTTACTTCGGTGTCGGCGGCCCGAACGCGATCTCATCCTTCCATGTGATCGGTGAAATCTTCGACCGGGTATACGATCAGGCCTCGCTGACTGCTGCACCGCTGACCGACGTTCAGACCACACTGGTCCCCTCTGGCGGCGCGACGATGGTCGAGTTCACAGTCGATGTCCCAGGCAGCTACATCCTCGTCGATCACGCCCTGAGCCGTCTGGAGCGCGGGCTGGCCGGATACCTGATCGTCGAAGGTGACGAAGATCCCACCATCTTCCACAGCGAAGGTGAAATGGACACCGCCGGTCATTAATCCGTACGGAGTGATCTGTCAGGCGGTGAGAAAGTAAACCCCTCACCCCAACCCCTCTCCCCTGAAATTGGGGGAGAGGGGCTTAAAACAGCGAGGTGTTTGTCCCCTCCCCGATTTCGGGGAGGGCCAGGGAAGGGTCAAAAATCAAACGCCTACTCTAAAAGCGGCGCTTCCCCTTAACTCAGAATAAGCACCGTGAGAAACACAGATAGTCCCACAGCCGTTTACAGAACATTCAGAAGGAAAAAGTTGTGCCCACGTTATCCCGCTGGTTTATCAGAATTGGAATGCTCTACTTCACCCTCGGCCTGTCGATGGGGGTGGTGCTGCTGGCACAGCCGGTGATGAACTGGTCCTCCAATCTTCAGGTGATGCGCCCGGTATATCTCCACTTTCTGTTTATCGGATGGGTCACGCAGGTGATTATGGGCGTCGGCTACTGGATGTTCCCCAAGCAGTCGAAGGAAAAGCCGCGTGGCAGCGAATGGCTCGGATGGCTGGTGTTCATCACCCTCAATCTGGGGATGCTGTTCCGCACCATTGGCGAACCGGCGGTGATCCTCGCCCCGGATATGAACCTGGGCTGGACACTGGTCCTCGCATCTATCTGCCTGCTGATCGCCGGTTGGGGCTTCATACTCAACACGTGGGGCCGGATCAAGGAGCGCTGAGATCATGCCGAAGCTGAGTGTATGGATGGTGCGTGCCGCCTTAATTCACATGGGAGTCGGGTTTCTGTTTGGCGCAATGATCCTGTGGCACAAGGGCGTCCCGCTGTTCGACTGGACGTGGAAGCTGCTCAACCCGCACATTGAACTGATGATCTTTGGCTGGACGATGCAGATCGTGATGGGCACGGCCTACTGGATTCTTCCGCGTTTCAGCGGGCCAGACCGCTATGGTCGCACCCGTCTCGGCTGGTGGAGCTTCGGCCTGTTCAATGCCGCGCTGCTGATGACCGCAGGCGGGGCGTGGCTGACGCTGGAATGGATGCTGCTGGCCGGGCGTCTGGCGATGCTGGCGGCGGTGGTCCTGTTCATCGTCCTGATTTATCCGCGCGTCAAACCGCTTGGCGGTTATGCCGCTTCTCAGAGTTCGTAACCCTGGGGCCGGTCTGCCGGTTCCGGATTACCTTTTTTATCCGTTATCGCTATTCACAGGAGAAAATCAAATGACCCTGCTCGATGTTCGCACCATTCCACCGCGTGAGCGTCACCCGAAGATCTTCAGCACCTTTGACAGCCTGCAACCCGGCGAGCATTTTGAACTCGTCAATGATCATGAACCAAGACCACTCTACTATCAGTTCCTGCACGAACGTGACGGCCTCTTCACGTGGGAATACCTCGAACAAGGCCCTGAAACCTGGCGCGTCCGCATCAGCCGTAATCCCGAAGCCGAGTCATAACCGCATGACCGATAAAACGATTGCCGATTACACCGTCATCGCGGATCTGGTCGGTCTGCTGGGGACCATCCAGCCCGACAGCATCATCAGCCGCACCTTTTACAAGGGTGACAGACTGAAAGCCGTCCTGTTCGGCTTTGACACCGGGCAGTCGCTGTCCGAGCATACCTCGACCTCTGCCGCCCTCATCCAGATCATTCAGGGTGAAGCGACCGTGACACTCGGTGATGATACACACGAACTTCAGGCGGGAAGCTGGCTGCATATGGTCCCGAATCTGAAGCACAGTGTCCACGCCAGAACGCCGCTGATCATGCTGCTGATGATGTTCAGCGGGGAGTAGCGGCACTTCTTTACCATAGATATCCCGACTTAATGAGGACATGCCTCGTTGCGCGTCCCTGCGATGTATCTCGGGGCCGGAAAAATCCGGCCCTTGCACGCGTGACCCAGTATCACCGAAGCGCAGATCAGAAAGTTAAACCATGAACCCTGTACAACGCATTTCTCTCATCCTGCCGCGTACGCTATCGCGCATGCTGCCCCGCATCCTGATGCTGCTGGCGGTGGTCGTCGCGCTGCTTGGCGGACTCGGCTCCGGTCTGGCGCGGCTGGGCTGGCAGATGGACTCCTTCAGCCAGAACTGGATTCTCGTACACGGTCCGCTGATGATCTGCGGCTTCCTCGGCACCCTCATCTGTCTGGAGCGTGCGGTGGCGCTGGCGTCACGTGTCCGCTGGAGCATGCTCGTCCCGCTGGTGAATGCCGCCGGTGCAGTGACTCTGCTGCTGATGCGCGATGCTGTTGCGGCCAAAGCGCTTCTGACGGCTGGCAGCCTGGGCCTGATGCTGCTGTTTATCATCATGCTGCGGCTGCACCCGTCGCGTGACATGGTCATCATGACGGCGGGGACGCTCTGCTGGCTGATCGGCAACGCGCTCTGGCTGTCAGGTCAGCCGGTCTATCAGGTGGTCCATCTGTGGACGGCCTTCCTGATCCTGACGATTGTCGGCGAACGGCTGGAACTGTCCCGCGTGCGCCGCCTCACCCGTACCAGCGAACGCCTGCTGATGCTGACCGCCGGTGTCTATCTGGCCGGTGTGCTGCTGACGATTGTCAATCTCGATCTGGGGATTCGTCTGCTGGGGGCCGGGGCTGTGCTGATGGCCGCGTGGCTGCTGCGCTATGACATCGCCCGCCGGACGATCCGCCAGACCGGGCTGGTGCGCTACATCGCCGCCTGTCTGCTGATCGGTTATGTCTGGCTGGCAGTGGGTGGAGCCATCGGCGTCTGGAAGGGAGTGCTGTATGCAGGGCCGGATTATTCCGCCATGCTGCACGCGCTGCTGCTGGGCTTCGTCTTCTCGATGATCTTCGGCCACGCGCCGATCATCATCCCCGCGCTGACCGGCCTGCGCCTGAATTACACGCCGCTGTTTTACGTCCACCTGACCGTGCTGCATGTCTCGCTGGTGATCCGCGTCGGGGGCAGCCTCATCCGCGATTTTCCGGCGCAGCAGTGGAGCGGCCTCCTCAATGTGACGGCGGTGCTGCTGTTTATGGCCGTGACGATCACCACGCTGTACCGCACCAATCGCCCCAGCGCTGTGGAAAGTGTGTCATCCCCCGGACGCACTGCCGCACCGTCCTCGGTCTGACCCTGGGTTGAAACCCTCTTCCTGGAGTCGTCGCATGCCCCGTATGCCGCTTTTCCCATAATCTGGCGCAGGGG
>JAEZAF010000030.1 GCA_023430545.1 Chloroflexota bacterium | reverse complement strand
GCAGGGAACAGCCGTCAGGCTTATACTGCATTCAACTTCACTGGCACTGCTACATCTATCACCCTCACTGTGAGACCAGGGTCAGCCGTCAACATCGGCTGGAATGACTGGGATACTTCCCCTAACGGAGGTGCTCCTCGCGAGGATTTTGCCGCAAATATCAGCGGTGCCGGATTTGCAACCATCACTAAGCCCGGACGTGGTGCATCACAGCCGGGGCATCAGTTCGTTGTCCCGAATACCTGCACGGCGAACGGCAGCGGATTCTGCACCGTCACCCTGAATCTGGGCGGGCTGTCAGGAAATGCCAGCGTCGTACAGGTTCAGGTCGGCAACGGTACTGTCGGTGCTATGGTCGGTTCATCGCCTTTCGACAATTTTGGAACCATCACACGCCCCGGAGACTCCCCGAACGCCCTCACTGTTGGCGGAGTCTGCGCATCTGCACAGCTCAATTACCCGCTGATGGGTTACAGCTCACGCGGCCCGATCTACACAGCGGGCGGCGGTGTCAATGTTGCACCCGTTCCAGCCTACTATACTGGCGCTCAGGTCAAGCCTGATCTGGTTGCACCAGCGCAGGTCAGCACTACCTTTAGCATTGTCAGTAATCCAGACAGTTGTGCTCAGGGCTTTGGCGGCACACAGGCTGGTTTAGCCCACGTTGCCGGGCAGGTCGCGGTCATGATGAGCAGTACGACCACGCCATCCTTCAGTTCAGCCAACGCCTACGAAAGCATCGCCCGCTATCTGCGCAGCCACAGCTTTGATCAGCCCGCGACCGTCAGCATGCTTGGTTACGATATGCTGTACGGCGCTGGTGTTCCGGTACTGGGTGCTGCCAATTTCGTACAGGATACGCTGCCAGCACCGGCATCGCTTCCGCTGCCTAACCGTATTCCCCCCGGCCTGTGTGTGACGGGTACAGTTTATGTCGGCCCGTATAACGTCGGGGCGGCCAATATGACTGGCAGCATCACACAGCCGTATAACAGTCTCGCTCAGGCAATCTCGGTTGCTTCCGGCATGGGAGCCAACTCATGCGTGATCGCGCTTCCGGGTGAGTACAGCTCCAATATCTACCTTGCGGGCCTGCCCAACAAGGTCAACGTCTTTGGCTATTCCGGCGTGGTCAACACCGTTGCACAGCCGAGCCGCCTGCATCTGCAGAACGGCTTTACGAAGGATGTCGGCGGATTCAATCACACCGGTGGTATCTTCGTGGATGGCACCACCGTTGGCTGGAATTATTTCACCTTCACCAAGGGTGCGTTCTTCGCCAATGCGCAGCTTCCAGAGCCATCGGCCCTAGTGGTAAACGCGGGCACCAATGTCACCTTCGGCGGCAATGTCCTGAACGGGCTGACCAGCTCGCAGGAATATGTCCTGATCGACATCCTCAACGGAAGTAAGGGTGTCGCCATCAATTCCAACTCGTTTGTGAACAACATCCCGGGTTTCACCATGAACGGTCAGACGCCGCAGTACTTCGGTACGATGCATCTGATTGTGGTCGAAGGATCGGGCGCGGCAGCCGCAGGTCAGCGTGTCACCATTGCCAATAACAACTTCCGGGGGAATAAGAATCCCAACGGCCTGTGGATACTGGACAATCTGCCCGTCGATCAGGGGCAGGACACCAAACAGATGCAGTGGGTGTCACTGGTGCGGTCGGTGGACAGCTATACCGATCTCGTCAGCAATACCTTTACGGGGAACGAATCCGAGGCGCTGATCGCCGGTGTTACCCGTGTCAAGAATGGACCGCAGCAAACCCGTATTCTGGGTAATGCGATCGTCAATAACATGACCAACAGCTACGACGGTATCACATCAGGCCCCCTGATTCACTACTTCTTCTCGCCGAATGTGATGATCGTCAATAACACCATCGCCCGCAACAACCTACTGCAAAGCGGTCAGTTTGGGATGCTTATCGGTCGCGGAGACGAAATCCCTGGAAACTACTTCGAATCCGTCAATAACAATCAGAGCGGTAGTGTAGGTTCAAATCTGGCGCGCTGGGAATTCCATAACAACTTCGTCGTCGATAATGTGTTCGATGAGGTAGACCCGGCCACCGGTGAGATCCTCAACACCATGAGTTCAGCGATCCGTATCCTGGATGACCTTGAAGGTCTCGGTACTGGCTGTACAAACTTCGCTGGAGAGGCCGATAAAGGCGCATTCAATAACTGGCTGAGCCGTGCTGCGGGTACACCGGGCGCATGCGGTCTCGCGGTCTTCAACTCAAACGGTAACCTGAACATTAATCCGTATCCGCGTAATAACCAGTATGTCCCGATTCCGGGTGCTGTGACTTACATGCTGGGCGGGGCACCTGCGGCCCGCTTTACACCGGCCTACTACGCGCTGTCCGGTTCCAGCAACAACACCAAGCCAGATGGCGTCGATGGCGGCCTTGATGCGTTTGTCGTCACCCACCTGCCGGAATTTGCGAGTGGTGTGGATGCACGCGGCGTGAACCGTCGTAATAACGGCGACACCACACCCGGTATCGCCATCGACATCGGCGCATATGAATTCACACCGCTGGCACTGGTCAACCGAATCGATATCACGGTGAACGAAGACACGGGTGTGATCTCCGTGCCGCTGGATGCCAGCCGCCTGTCGGGTGGTTTCCCGCCCTATACAGTGAACATCCTGCGCTATCCGAAATACTTCGGTGTCGCCGGGGTTGACGGTGCGCTCTGTGATGCCCGCTTTACCGCTGCTGCAAAGGGCGTCGTGACTGGCGCACTGCCGGATGGCACGCCGGTGCTGCTCTACTGCCCGCCGAAGGACTTCCATACCTCTGTCACCGATCCGACCTTCCTGCTGACCAACGCTGGCTTCGACTTCCGCGTGGTAGACAGCGGTAACCGTTCCGCCAACAGCACGATGCAGTACGTCATCAATCCAGTGAACGACGCGCCGTTGGCTACCGTGCTGGGGAATAACGCCCCGGCAGGTGACATCGTCGATGCACCAGTCGCTATCGGTCGTCCGGCAGCGCAGAACTTCTTCCGCCTGCGTCCGTATGTGGACTTCACCAACGGGTTCTTCTTCTCCGAGCGCAACAATACGCTGGAGCCGAGCGCCCGCAATCAGGTGGACTATATGTTCACCTACGGCACACCGACGCTGATCCCGAATGCACCCGGCAACGATGATCCGCAAATCATCGCCAATAATCTGGTGCTGCTGAACGCGGCACGCGGCATCTGGGGTGTCAATCTGGCGAATGTCCCCTCAATCCCCGGTGGATATGCGCAGGCCAAGTTCCAGTACAAGGTGACAGATCGCAACGGCAACTCGGTGAACAACATTGTCACCGTACGGGCACTCACACCACCTAGCGGCTTCAACCTTGTGTTCCCCGGTAACAACGCGGTCTTCCTGTCCGCCGGTGAGGTCAACACCTTCCGCTGGAGTGAAGCAAGCAATTCACAGAACTACCGCTTCATCCTGAGCAAGATCAGTGGTGGGCCAGAACAGGTTCTGCTCAACCTGCCTAATCTGACACCGCCTCCGGGTGATGATAACCTGAGCTGCTCTGGCGGCACCTGTACGCTGACGCTGACTGCCGCACAGAAGGCCGTCCTCAGCACGGGACAGTTCAAGTGGCAGGTGGTCGCCAACAATCAGGGCCTGACCACGAATGCGACGAATGCGCCGTTCTTCTTCAACATCGCGACCGGCACACAGCTTGTCCAGAACGGTTCGTTCGAACAGCAGGGCGATAACAAGAAGATCGCCGCCGCGTGGAAGCCGAAAAACACCGACAACGACAAGCGTCTGTGCAACAAGCCTGAAAAAGGCAAGTTCTTCTCGCATAGCGGTGAATGCGCCTATCGTTTCAAGGGTAAGGACGGCATCAAGAGCGCCATCGTCCAGAAGATCAGCCAGTTTGGTAAGGCGGGTGACCGTCTGGCCTTCAGCTTCTTCGCAAAGGGTGAGGGGCTTACCAATGGTGCCAGCGCCATGATCAAGGTGAAGTATGTGGACGGGACCAAGGCAAAGGAAGTCATCGATATCCCGCAGGGCGATACACCTTACACACCGTACTCGCACACGGTCGACCTGACCAATGTCGCCAAGAACGCCAAGATCAAGTTCACGATGAACGGCGGCAAAGGCAAGTACTATATCGACACCGTCAGCGGTCTGTTCTTCAGCCGATAGCGTGACTGACAGATCCCTCAGACAGTAACATCATCGGGCGGAGCGGCTGCCATCAGTGCAGCACTCTGCCCTTTGTATTTCCTGCGGTGGCTCGGATAAGCGCCTTGAAGAAACTGTCACAGTGATGTACCGTAACATCGACAAAATCACCTGTCGCAGTATGTAAAACCGATCATCACCAACCGGATCTGACACATCGCATGAGTTCTGAGCAGTCACAACATCTGCCGTTACAACCTCAGCTCTACCGTCTGACGCAGGTGCTGACAGGGATTGCCATGCTTGTCATTCTGCTGGCGGTCCCGTTTCAGATCTTTCTGGCGGCTTCCCTGCCGAATGCGCCGTTGTTTTATCTCACAGGTGTGCTGTCGCTGCTGCTGATCCTGCCGCTGATGCTGTACACCTTGGTGACGCCGCCCGTCACCCTGACCGATACGGGGTTGACCCTGCATCCGGCCATCTGGCCGCATCAGAGCATCCGCTGGGAACAGGTCGAAGCGATTAAACGCTATCCACTGCTGCCCCCGACTGATACCGAAACCGTGCGCCGCGCCGCCGTCGGACGCCGCCATTATCAGGCCGCTGATGGGCTGATGCTGGTGGTAGGGGATCTGCCGTTTCCTTATCGTGCGGCGGGCTTCTTCACTGGCGAGGGCCTGAAACCGGTCGTCGCCTTTACCAACCGCACGCATACCGATTACGAACGACTGGCACAGACCCTGCTCCATCATCTGTCCGACAGATATGTGCCAGAACGCTCTGCCCCTGAATCCATCTCTCAACCAAAGGACTGAACTAATGGATCTGGAACCCATTCTGCAGGCGGTACGCCGTGCCGCACTGCTCTGCCATGAAGTACAGCAGGTCGAGATCGTCCGCAGCGACAAGACCGGTAAGGAACCTGTCACCATCGCCGATTACGGCTCACAAGCGATCATCTGCGAAGCCCTCAGCCGCGTCTTCCCTAACGATGCCGTGCTTTCGGAAGAATCTGGCGCACAGTTCACCTCACTGGTGAGTGACAGCGAACGCGAACGCGTGCTCGAACTGATCAGTGTGGGGCTTGGCCGTCCGGTCACGGAACAGCAGGTGGTGGAGTGGCTGGACTTCAACAAGAACACCACAGCCGAACGCACATGGGTGATTGACCCGATCGACGGCACCAAAGGCTTTCTGGCGCTGCGTCACTTCGCGATTGCGGTCGGTATTGTCGAAAACGGCGTGCCGGTGGCCGGTGTGATGGGCTGTCCCGGCTATCCGGGATACGACGGGGGCGCCCTGTTCCATGCCATCGGCGGCAGAACCTATGTCCAGCCGCTGAATGATCCGTCGGTACCGCCGCGTGAGGTGTTCGCTACCAAAACCACCGACGCTTCACAGGTGCGCGTGCTGGAAAGTGTGGAGAAAAGCCACGCCAGCCATGATCGCATGGAGCGCGTCCGTATGGCCGCAGGTCTGGAGAATGCGCTGCTTGAACGGGTGGACAGTCAGGAGAAGTACGCCCGTATCGCCGCTGGTGATGGTGAGCTGTACCTGCGGCTGCCGCGCCTGAACAGCGAAAATCGCCATTTCAGTTGGGATCATGCGGCGGGTGCAGCGCTGGTCTACGCCGCTGGCGGTAGAGTCACGGACATCGACGGGTCACCGCTTGATTTCTCACAGGGGCGGATGCTCTCAAAGAATCAGGGGATGATCGTCAGCAACGGGGCCATCCATGATCAGGTACTGGAGGCGGTCGCGAAGGTACTGGCCGATGAAGCACGCGAAACGGAACAGGCTAAGGAATAGTTATTTCAGCAGCGTGTGCATTGTCACGATCTGCTTGCAGGGCGGGAGTCTTCCCGCCCTGTTGTATTGCCGCCCGTATGGGTGTAAGGATTTCAGCCGCCGAATCCGAAGGCCAGAATCGAACCCCCGACGACCAGCACCAGCAGCACCATGACCAGTACGACCGCCAGTGCCACCGGGCATCCCAGCAGACCTAAATTCCCCTGACCTTCATTCTCATCTGAGTCGAACATCGTTTCCTGCTCCTCTTCGCCATCATGATCGGTGAACAACTTCACAAAGCGGTCATTTTACCGCAAAATCGGCTGGAAACACGGGGTGGTGTCGGACACAGTTCAGACCGTTACAGCCGAGTGCAGGCTGATAGGTCGAAAAGATCACTTGAAAAGATGTACAGTGTGCGTTTAGAGTTGTGCCATGGACCCATGGAATTCTCACGAACCACCGATTCACTCGGGTGATACACAGCCGGTCATCTCGCACGGTGACACCCGACCGTTTACCACGCATGCCGCCCGCCGGACGACCTCAGCCTCTGCATTCTGGCTGATCCTCGGTGGTGTCGGTGGACTCGCCGTCCTCGCATTGTGCCTGTACTTCATCTTTCGCCTCTCTGGAACTGCCGCCGCCCCGCTTCCGATCCACACGGTGGTTCTGCACGTTGAGGATCAGTCCAGCAGCATCACCACACAGGCGGCGAAGGTGGAGGATCTGCTGCGTCAGCAGGGGATTACACTGCGGGGCGATCAGGTGGTGGTGCCGTCACTGGATACCCCGCTGACCGATGCTATGCGCGTAACCGTGATGACCGAACGTCAGGTGACAGTTGTGCTCGATGGCGAGATCACGATGTTTCGCACAGCCTTCGATCATCCGCAGGCTATTCTGGACTCGCTCGGCGTCTTCCCGGATGAACACGACGCGGTACTCGTCAACGGCAGTCTGGTCACTTTTGAAAACCTCGACAGCTATCCCCTGCCCGCCCAGCATATCGAAGTGCGCAGCGGCATCCGCGTCACCCTGGAAGTCGATGGTGAAACCCGTGAATGGGTGAGCACAGCAGCAACGGTGGGGGATGTGCTGGAAGATGCTGGAGTCACCCTGTATCTGGGGGATCTTGTCGAACCGCCGGTTGACAGCACGGTGACCGATGGTATGACGATCCGCGTGGAGCGCTCATTTCCGGTCACAATCACGATTGACGATACGCAGATCGAAACCCGCGCCGCAGGTGACACCGTCGCGGATGCACTGGCAGCGGCGGATATTATCCTCAGCGGGCTGGATTACACCGTGCCGCCGGAGAATACGCGGCTTTCAGCGGAGATGCATGTGCGCGTAATCCGCGTGACCGAAGAAGTCCTCGCGGAGACCGCATCCCTGCCTTATGAAATCGTATATCAGGCGGACCCAGAACTTGAACTCGATCAGCAGGCTGTGCTTCAGGCCGGAGTCAACGGCGTGCAGCAGCATAATATCCGTGTGCGCTATGAAGACGGCGTCGAGGTCAGCCGGGTGGACGAAGGCATGACCATAACACAGGACCCGGTCAGTCAGATCGTCGGATATGGCACGAAGATTGTGCTGCGAACCATCGATACCCCGGAGGGCCCGCGCGAATACTGGCGCAAGCTGCGGCTGTATGCAACCAGTTACTATCCAAAGGCATTGGGGGGCGATAACATCACCGCGACCGGCAAAGTGCTGGTAAAAGGGATCGTCGCAATTGATCCCAAGCTGATCCCCTATGATACCCAGATGTTTATCCCCGACTACGGCATTGGACTCGCAGCCGATACCGGCGGACCGCGCCTGTCACGCTACTGGATCGATCTCGGTTACAGTGACGAGGACTGGGTACACTGGGCACGCTGGACCGATGTCTACCTGCTGACACCGGTTCCGCCGGATATTCAGTATCTGCTGCCTGCCGTCCGCACGCCGCAGTGATCAGGCAAAATTGTAATCTAACGTAAAAAATGTAATATTTGGGGCATAATAGCTGTACACCGCACGTGATTTAGAGTGATACAGAGTAATGATGAGTCTGACCGAACACAGTGTACCCCATCCATCGGGTGGAACCGTCCATTACTGGCAGGCTGGCGATCCGAGCCAGCGTCCGCTGCTGCTGATTCACGGGGATTATGGAAATGCCTATACCCAGTGGTCAGAGGTAATGGCTTCACTGAGCGAAGAGTATTTCGTCGTCGCGCCGGATCTGCCGGGTTACGGACAGAGCAGTCCGATTTCACCGCTGCGGCTGGATCATCTTGTGACGTGGGTGAAGCAGTTCATCAGGCTAATGGAGTTCGACGCTGTGGTCATCGTCGGCAGTGCTTATGGTGCGCTGGTGGCACGGATGCTGACCTCCTCCGATCCTGCACTGATCCCGGCGCTGATCCTGATCAACGGCGGCATCGAACCGGATATCGCGCCGCTGGCACGCGCACTCGCAGGTATCCCGGGCGTGGGCGGATTTCTGTTTAATCGGATTGTCGCATCGATGACCACGCGCACACAGCTTGAAGGCCTGTTCGTCAACGAAGCGGTGCTCAAGCCGCCTGTAACAGCCGCTATTCATGCCAACCGCAAACCGCTGGCCGCACTGATGCGTGGAATCACCCTCTCATCGGTGCCAACACTGGCGAATCCACCGGTGCCGGTGCTGCTGTTGTGGGGTGAAAATGACGGGCTGGTGCCGATCCGGGTGGGGGAACATCTTCAGGCGAATATGCCCGGATCAGAACTGGCACGGATCGAAAACTGTGGGCATCTGCCGCAGATCGAGCTGCCGGATGTAGTGGCTTCCCAGATCCATCTGTTTCTGAAGCGTATGGCTCGCAGCGGTCGCCCAAAAGGGGCAGGCATGCTATCGCTTCATTAATGACTTTTACACCCTAAAATTTGGGGGTTCCAGTGCAGGTGTCATTACCCTTATTTTGAAGTATGCTATTGCGCGTCATAAGCCAAAGACTTGACCTGAGGAGCGATAGAGATGGCTAATTTCGACGATGAATTGAAGTTCGGCCCCAACGACTACGACGACGAAGATGAAGATTTCGACGAAGAGTTGGATGACGAAGATTACGACGACGATGACGACTACGACGATGATGATGACTACGATGATGATGAAGACGACTACGATTACGACGAGGAAGAAGACTAGTTCAGTCTCTCTGCCTGCTTAATCGCACCGTTAGACCCGCGCAGCGGCTGAAATCATCATTAAAATCATTGTCACTCGGACTGTAAAGCAATATTCATCGGTCTGCCCGGAAGCTGGCTGCGTATGCGCCAGCTTTTTGCTTCCCTATCGACTTTTCATGGATCACCGCCCGTAATATTTGGAAAACGTGCCGTTCCGCATTATAGTTAACCATACTGGTTTGCATACAATACCCTGCGGGCATCTCACCTGCATTTCATACTACTTTTGATTTGATACTGCACGATTTGCGGGGCTGCTCCTAAAGGCTGCTCACAAATCATCATAAGGATGGAGTCGTAGCCGCGATGACGACGATCTGGACACTGCCGCGTATCGAGCTTGCCGAGTTGAACAGCCTGACTGAAGAGCGACCAACAGCCCTGCTGACGGGACGTAAATCCTGGGACATGGTCGGGTCAATGCTGAAGCTGCCGCTGGTGGTTCAGGCAGAGCCGCATACCGCTGAGCGTTCGTTTATGGATACGATGGCGGACGGACTGCCGCCGCAGGTCGAGGTGATTTACGGCGTCGGGGGTGGCCTGCCATGTGATGTCGCGAAATATATCGGCTGGAGACGTAAGCTGCCGGTGGTCCTCGTGCCCACAGCCCTGAGCGTCGATGGCTTTTTTACACCGATTGTCGCCGTGCGCGAAGCGGGTTCGGTCGGTTATGATACCACTGGCCCGGCTGAAAAAGTCGTGATCGACTGGGAAGTGGTGCGCAATGCCCCGCCAACCATTCGCGGCACAGGCATCGTCGAGATTCTGAGCATCGTCACCGGCCTGCTGGACTGGCGCTATGCGGCAGAGCGCGGGCAGAATCGTCCGGAAGAACGCTTTCAGCAGTGGGCGGCAGGGCTGGCAGCAGGCATCGCACAGCAGGCCTTCAAAATCGCGAAGGATGTGGGCGATGGCAAGGTCGAAGCACTGCGCCAGCTTCTGGACCTGATCTGCATGGAAGTACAGCTCACCAACCAGCTTGGGCACACGCGTCCGCAGGAAGGCAGTGAGCAGTATTTCGCTTATGCCATCGAGCCGCGCGTGGCGCGTGGGCGCGGTATCCCATATGCGGATCTGGTCGGCCCCGGTCTGCTGATCTCGGCGGCGCTGCACGGGCAGGATGTCGCCCCGCTGCGTGCAACACTGGTTTCGGCAGGTATCCGTCTGGGTGAACTCAGCCCCAATACCATCTACGATACCCTGCTGAAACTGCCCCAGTACGTCAAGCAGCATAACCTGCCCTACAGTATCCTGCATGATATCGACATCACACCAGACCGCGCCAAAGCCCTGATTGAAAAGACCGGATTGAACGTAATCGGCGAATAGCCCGATGTCATTCGGGCAGGTCTGATTTAAAATGCACATGCTTAAAAACGCAGACAGGCGGCAAAAGCCGTCTGTTTTTGTGCCGGAGTACAACGAAGCAGCCCAGTATCCTGACAACGCAGCATACTTCGGTAACATGTTTCAGTCAGAAAGAGAGACAGACAAACATATGATTCATTTTGGAACCGACGGCTGGCGGGCAGTCATCGCCGACACCTTCACTTACGAGAACGTCCGGCTGGTGACGCAGGCGGTGGCCGATACGATTAACGACAGCCATCAGGGAAATGACCTGCCCGAAGTCGTGGTTGGCTATGATACGCGCTTTATGTCCGACCGTTTTGCGACCGAGGTCGCACGAGTGCTGGCAGCAAACGGGATCATCACATGGCTGACACGGGCCGATGCCCCGACCCCGGCGATCTCGTACAATGTGAAGGCGAAAGGCGCAGTGGCTGGGATCGTGATCACCGCCAGCCATAACCCGCCGCGCTACAACGGCTTCAAGCTCAAGTCCGCCTATGGCGGATCGGCAACGGCGGAGGCCTGCCAGCAGGTGGAGATGCGGCTGGCGGAGAATCAGCATACCGACCGCGAACCGCGCCTGATCAGCTATGAAGAAGCTGTCGCACAGGATCGCATCCGGCGGTTTGACCCGTCATGGGTGTATTACGAGCATCTGAGCACGCTAATCGACCTCGACAAGATCTCGGAACGAGCGCCGATGCTGGTAGCCGATGCGATGTGGGGTTCGGGGCGTGGGGCCTTTGCCGCAATGCTTTCCCGCACGCGCTGTCAGGTAACGGAAATCCGCAATGTATTGAATCCGGGCTTCGGTGGCATCCATCCGGAGCCGATCCTGCATTACCTCAATGATCTGGTGGCGGCGGTACGGCGGGTGCAGGCGCAGGTCGGTCTGGCAACGGACGGTGACGCCGACCGTATCGGCGCGGTCGATGCATTGGGTAACTTTGTCGATCCGCATACCATCTTCGCGCTCACACTGCGGCATCTGGTCGAGAATAAAGGGCTGCGCGGTGAGGTCGTCAAGACCGTCTCCACCACCCTGATGATCGATACCCTGGCCGAACGCTATGGCCTGACGGTACATGAGACGCCGGTCGGTTTCAATCACATCGCCGATCTGATGATGTCTCGGGATGTCCTGATCGGCGGTGAGGAAAGCGGCGGGATCAGCCTGCGAGGACATATCCCGGAAGGTGACGGCATCCTGATGGGGCTGATGCTGCTGGAAGTCATGGCGCAGACCCGTGCCCCACTGCATGAGATCATTCAGGGGCTGAAGGATGAATTCGGCCCTGCCCACTATGCCAGGATCGATACCCGGCTGGAACGTCAGCTTCCCAAAAAGCAGATTGTCAGCACACTGGCGGAACACGCCCCGGCAGAAATTGCCGGTCAGCGCATGGCCCGCGTCAACACACTGGACGGCGTCAAGTACACGCTGGCCGATCATAGCTGGCTACTGATCCGTCCGAGTGGGACCGAACCGGTGCTGCGGGTTTATGCCGAAGGCCGTTCGCCCGAGATGGTGCGGGAAATGCTGCGCATCGGCAGTGAACTCGGGCAGAAGGCCGTAAGCTAGCTTTTTGAAACAGCTGGGTCTGCACCAGCAGTCGTCTATTGACAGTATTATACCGATCGGTATAATAGTTAGAGCATTGGACTCTCAATGGATAATCGCACGAAGCTGATCGATACGGCTGTTCGTTTATTTGCCAGTCGCGGTTATGATGCGGTGGGTGTTCAACAGATTGTGGAAGCAGCCGGGGTCACAAAGCCGACGCTCTACCATTACTTCGGCAGCAAACAGCGCCTGATTGAGACCATTTTTCAGGAAGAGGGTTCAGCGCTTATTGAGAAGATTACGGCTGCCACTCGTTACAAAGGCGATATTCGTGGCTCGATACATCAGGTGATCGACACCTATTTTGAGTACGCGCAGTATCGCCCGATGTTTTACCGCATGCTACTGACGATGTGGTTCGCCCCCACTTCAAGCGATTACTTTCCAGCGGTTGCCCATTTGCAGGGTCGGCAGTCTGAACTCATCAGCGATATGTTTCTGAAAGCCTCAGAAGATCACGGTAATATGCGCGGACGGCACATGCAGTATGCTGTGACCCTGCGAGGCCTAATTGACACTTATATTGGTCTGTACCTGCAAGGTATGGCTGACCTGCGTGATGAGGAACAGCGTGCCCGCATCCAGCATCAGTTTATGCACGGTATTTTTTCATAGGCAGATTTTTTTTGCTGCATGACTATACCGATCGGTATATAAAGGAGAAATCGCGATGACACCAGCGTGGGTTTCAAGTGCCGTGTTCTATCATGTCTATCCACTGGGTTTATGCGGCGCACCAGAACATAACGACTTTCATGCCGTCCCTGTGAGTCGGTTAAAGGTTCTCCATAAGTGGATTGATCATCTTGTTGATTTAGGAGTTAACGCTCTGTATCTGGGGCCACTATTCGAGTCGACGGGGCATGGTTATGATACAGCGGATTATTTCTGCGTCGATCGCCGTCTTGGGACGAACGAGGATCTGCGCGACTTCATCACCGCATTGAAGGCACGCGGTATTCGCGTCATCTTTGATGCGGTATTTAACCATGTTGGCCGGGATTTCTGGGCGTTCCGTGATCTTCAGGTCAATGGGGAGGAATCCCGCTATCGCGACTGGTTTTACCAGATTGATTTCTCGCGCCGCAGCCCGTATGGTGATGCGTTCTCCTATGAAGGCTGGGCAGGGCATTATGATCTGGTCAAGCTGAATGTGAATCATCCAGCCGTGCAGCAGCACCTCTTCGAAGCAGTTCGCACATGGATCGAGCAATTCGACATTGACGGGCTGCGTCTGGATGCAGCAGATGTGATTGATGTGAATTTTCTGCGTGAGCTTTCCAGTTATACGCGTGCCGTTAAGCAGGATTTCTGGCTGATGGGCGAAATGGTTCACGGTGATTATCGTACACTGGCCTGTGATGGCTGCCTCGATGCCACAACCAATTACGAATGCTACAAAGGGCTGTATTCCTCGCATGTCGATCGAAACTATTTCGAGATCGCCCACTCACTCAATCGCTTATACGGAGAAGGTGGGTTGTACCGTCACCTGACGCTGTACAACTTCGTCGATAATCACGATGTGAATCGTATCACCTCTAACCTGACCAAGCAGGCACACCTTTATCCGCTGCATATCCTGCTGTTTACAATGCCGGGTGTCCCGTCGATTTATTATGGCAGTGAGTGGGGGATACAGGGCCGTCGCAGCGATTCCAGCGACCGGATGCTGCGCCCAGCACTGGACGTATCAACCGCTGCTGCGACCGCCCCGGAGCCAAATCTGGCAGGGACGATTGCACGCTTAAGTGCTGTTCGGAAAAATAATCCTGCTTTACAACAGGGGCATTATCGACAGTTGCATGTTGCTTCGGAATCCTTTGCCTTTGCACGCGAGACAAACGACCAGCGTATGATTGTCTGTGTGAATTCGAGTGATAACCCGGTGGGACTTGAATTGCCTCATCTTCCACAGGGGACATGGGTCGATCTTTTGAACCCGGGAATAACCTTTGAAAACCTCAGTTCAACCTTGTCGCTTCAGGTCGATCCAAACTGGGGACGCGTGCTGGAACTTCGAGACTAATGAAGGACTGCCGCATAATCGCAGAGACTCCTGTCGATCATGCGGCAGATTTTTATTCACTCGCGCACATTATCCTGCTCAAATCCTGATGGTGCGCTGCTAAGCTGCTCTCGGCTGCATTCCGGTTGACACTTTTGTAACTGCCGGGATGAGTAAGATCAGCAACAGGATGCCTCCAAGCAGAAACGGCGCAGTCGAGCCGAGAAACTGGAAGATCGCTCCACCCAGAATCGGTGTGATCGCATTCGCGCCGCTCACAAAAGCAGCACTGACCCCTAACGTCGTCCCCACCTGATCAGCGGGAACCTGTTTGGTGATTAAACTGTTGATACTGGGCGCGAGGATCCCGGCCCCGACCGTTGCCGGGATCGAAGCCATCAGCAGCCAGCCAATCCCCAGCCAACCGATCTGACTGCCATCTGGAATCGTGACCGCGAATGACTGTTGGCTGGTTTGTTTGCCCAGCTCTTCTAACAGCAGTTCACGCGAGTAACCCGGCATCGCAATCGAGGGTGTGATAGCAGATAGAATCAGGCCGATGCTCAGCAGGGTTAAACCGGCGACAATCAGCTTGCGTTCGCCGTATTTTCGGCTTAGCGGTCCAATCGCACGCCCCTGTACCATGACGAGCACGATGCCGATGAATACAAAGATCATGGCATTACCCGCCGCGTTTAAACCGAGCCGGTTCAGTGTGAACAGAGGAAACAGGTTTTCATACCCATAAAATGCGAGCTGCTGGGTAAACAGCAGCAGCAGCAGAATCGCAACAAGCGGGTTACTGAGCGCCTGTGAAACCTTTGCGAAAAACGGCTTCCTGTTCTTACCAGTCAGGTTTTTCTGCCGTATTTCATCGGTCAGCGTTTCTTTAAACCACACTTGCGTCAGAAGAATGGACAGCAGCGAAAATCCGGCGGCGATGAAAGCAGGAATCTGATAGTTGTTATCGGTCAGGCTCAGCGTAATACCAGCGATGGCAGGGCCAATCGTGAACCCTAAACCGAATGCCGCACCCAGTAAACCTAAACCCTGTGCTCTCGTTTTTGCGGTGGTGCTATCGGTGATCGCCGCCTGCGCCACCACGATATTTGCACCCGAAATACCGTCAATCAGGCGTGATAAAAAGATCAGCGCCAGCGTGTTTGCAAAGCCCAGGATCATAAAACCAATGAACGTCCCGATCTGACTGATCAGGAGAACAGGTTTGCGACCAATGCGGTCCGATAAACCACCCAGCAGAGGCCCACCGAAAAGCTGCATCACGGGAAAAGTGGCTGCCAGCAGTCCAATGGCGAACGGATCTGCTCCCATAGCAACGGTATACAGCGGCAGCAGTGGGATGATGATCGTGAGTCCCAGTAAATCGACAAGGACAATGATGAAGATAGGCAAAACACGTTTAAAATCGAGCTTTTCCCCGATCTCAGGGTTGATTGTATCCGTCATGGAAGCCTCTTCTTACAGACCTATCGCGCGCCACTGAATACCAGCAGGCAGCACCATAATTCCGACAAAGATCAGTACGAGTACAGCAATCACCAGCAGGAAGCCGCGCTGGTAACGGGTTTTGTCCTCAAGTTCCTTTTTACGCCAGCGCACATGAAGATGCGCCACGACTACGGCGATGGTTTGCATCGTCAGATGCTCCCAGTAATGCCGTATCCCAAAGCCGGTTACACTTCCATAACTGATCAGAAGGATTAAGCCCAGTAACCATTGCAGATCTACCAGTGAACTGAAGACCGTCAGCAGCGTCTGCGAAGTCTTGGTCCACGGCTGTGATGCCAGCCAGCCTCGCGCAAAATAGATCAGTGTTATAAGCGCCGCCGCAACCAGCAGCCAGCGATTCCATGAATGCAGAAAGCGGATTATCTGTTCGATGGTCATCTACTTCATCTCCTTGAGTTGTTCAATCACTTTTGTTAGCCAGGTCGATTCGGCGTTCAGATGAATTTCCTGATGTTCCAGAGTCAGCAGCAGTCCCCCATGATCGTGACCATGTTGACGAGCCTGCTGAAGGTTGATTAACTGCTGTTGAATGGCGGCCTGCCGCTTGCTGAGTAATTCAGCGGCTTCGAGGGGTGGAATAGCGTCGATAAATGCCAGCCCAATGCCGTCAGGCAGGCGCATTGTCGTGTGATTTGCCAGATTCTCACGCAAAAGCTGCTGGAAAATAGCTTCGCCTTCGTTCGTTATCTCATAGACGGTTCGCGGTGGACGATTGCCTTCCTGTTCCTGGGTGGTTGTGACCCACCCTTTCTCTGACATGCCTTTCAGTAGGTTATAGGCAGTGGATTGCTTAAGATCGGTACAGTATTCCAGATCACGATTGATAAATTCCTGCAACTGGTATCCATGCATACTCCGCTGCCGCAGTAAGCCTAATAACAGGAGTTCACGCTCCATTCGCGCACCTCTTTCAATTCTGTATATTCATAATTGAATATACAGAATTGTATCTCGGAGTCAAGATCCGGTATGTAAAAGTCACAAGTCGGCCTGACTGTACATTACGGATAGGCTTAAGGTTATCTTTTTTGTTTGTTCTATCCCTTGCCTGAGCCCGTGAGGAACCCTTAAAACAGCGTGCAGATTACCGCTTTTTAATCCATCCTTTGGTCGCTGCTAAACCGTGAGCCAGACCGATGTTGTATACTAGGGCGATCTCAGGCCCTGGAAAACATAGATGCTGCTATTCGTGAATCAACCGTATTCATAAAGTGCGTATTTCATCGCGCCTGATAGCAGTTTGCGACAGCTAAATTTGTGGCAGCTAACGAAACGAACAGTGAAAGAGCAGCGAAAAATGATGAATTCATCGCAGTCAGCTTCACCGAGTCCGTCCTCAGCGCCAAATGGTCAGAAGCATACACAACATGCACAAAATGAAATCCGCGACTCCTCACAGGAGCCATTGATCGTTATCGCGTCAAATCGCGGGCCGTTCTCGTTTTCCCTGAATGAAAATGGGAATTTCACCAGCAAGCGCGGTGCTGGCGGGCTGGTGACAGCGCTCAGCGCCCTTGCCCAGCGCTATGATGTGCTGTGGGTGGCCGCCGCCCTCAGTGATGATGACCGCGCATGGTCGGCGCAGCACGGTCACAGGCCGCAGAGTATCGACGAGACCCTGATTCAACTGATCGACATTGAGCCGACACTCTACGATCAGTATTACAACGTGATTGCCAATCCACTGCTGTGGTTTATCCATCACGAATTATGGGATTCGCCGCGCCAGCCGACCATCACCCGCGAGATCTGGCAGGCATGGGAAAGCTATGTCGCCGTCAATCAGCAGTTTGCGGAGTATGTAGCGGCGGCGGTGAGGGATGAACTCGCGCTGAAACCACGCCCAGTGTTCATCTTCCCGCAGGATTACCAGCTTCATCTGATGCCCTACTTCCTGCGTAAACTGCTTGGCGACGACGTATATATTCAGCCGTTTCTGCATATCCCGTGGCCGGGTCCGGACGCATGGCGGATGCTGCCCAATGAAATGCGCCGGATGCTCATCACGAGCCTGCTGGCCTCAGACCGGATCGGCTTCCAGACCAAAAAGGATGCCTTCAACTTCGTCCAGACAGCGCGTTTCTACATCGAGGATGCGCATTCGCACGGCAGCCGCAATTCAGTGAATTATCTGGACCGGCGCGTGGAAGCCAAAGCCTACCCGATCTCAATCGATGTGCAGAAGGTGCGCGAGCTGGCCGCCGAGCGCGAGACCACCCTGCTGAAAGTCCAGCTTCTGAATTACCTGAGCGACTCGCAGGTGATTCTGCGTGTGGACCGGGTCGAACCGAGCAAGAATATCGTCCGCAGCCTGAAGGCCTACCGCGCCATGCTGGAAGAATATCCGCAGCATATCGGCAAGGTGCGGATGCTCAATCTGCTGGTGCCATCGCGCATGGAAGTGAGCGAATATCAGAGTTACCTGGCGGAAGTCATGACCGAGATCGGGATGATCAACGCCGAGTTCAGTGACGGCTTCTGGGAACCGGTACGGGTACTGGTCGGCGGGAATTATGCACGGGCACTGGCCGGGATGCAGCTTTATGATGTGCTGGTCGTCAACCCGATTGCCGATGGGATGAATCTGGTGGCGAAGGAAGGCGTGCTGGTCAATCAGCGTAACGGTGTGCTGCTGCTGTCAGAGTTCGCCGGTGCATTCTATGAACTTGGAGAACACGCGCTGATCGTCTCGCCGTTCGATGTTCACAGCACAGCCAAAGCAATGCATGAAGCGCTGGTGATGCCGCTGGATGAACGTCAGCGCAGAGCTTCAGCCCTGCGCCAACTCGTCGAGTCATCAGATGTCAATGTGTGGTTTGATCTTCAACTGGTGGATGCATTGAACTGGTTTAGAAGCCAGTCAAAGAAGGATTCGACATCCGAAATGCCAGTTGCGAAGACATCTGCCGCTTCCAGCACTACCGAAGGCGTATCTTCCGACAGCACACCGACACCGACCGCGTAACAGTCTCCGGCGGTGCGCAGGGTGCGTGCCACCCGCATCGCGTCAGCATCGGTCGTATCATCCCCGATATACAGCGCGGCATCCAGTTGATGCTGCTTCACCAGCGCTTCGAAGGCCGTCCCCTTGTTCATCGGAATGGGGGGACGCAGCTCGAAGATCATTCGACCGGGAAACAGGGCGATCTGTTCGCGGGTCGCCAGCTCGGTCAGGACCGGGTCGAGATAATCACGCACGGATTCCGGATTGGCTGTCCGCCGGTAATGCACGGTCACGGTCGCGCCTTTATCCTCAATCTGCATATCCCGCAGCAGATCCGGCTGTGCCGCCTGATGCTTTTTCAGTTCATGCATCATCGCTTCCAGCCCAGGACGGTAAGGCATCACACTGGGGCTGACCTCGATCTGACTGCCGCCCCAGCGTTCCAGCCCATGATTGCCGACGTACTCCAGACCTTCAATGCCCACCCGCTGATGGACATCCCCGGCCCCCCGTCCACTGATCACCCCGGCCAGCGCCAGATGCTTTGACAGCGCGGTCAGCAGTTCACGGCTGCGTTCAGTGACCTGCGCTTCTTCCGGCACGAGTACAATCGGACTGATGACGCCGTCCACATCAGTAATCAGACCGGGGCGGCTGGCATCGATGAACGGGCGAAACAGCAGCTTCTCATCGCTCCAGTTCGGTGTCAGGTAAGCCGGGGGAGTTTGTCTATCGTTCACGACTTCAGTCCTACCATGCGTATGCTTCAGGAGCCGCGCCACCGGGACCGGGGAAGATTTCGTCCAGCCGCTTGATCTGATCATCCGTCAGGCTGATCTCAAGGGCGCGCAGGCTGCCTTCAAGCTGTTCGATCGTGCGCGGGCCGATAATCGGCCCGGTGATAACTGGATTTCGCAGCATCCATGCCAGCGCGACATCCGCAGGATGTTCGCCGATTTCGTCGCAGAAGGCTTCCCACTGTTCCAGTGTTTCACGGTTCTCGTCGATGATCTTCTGATTGCCCTCTGAAGCGCGGCGGCCTTCGCTGGCTTTCTTCAGTGCGCCACCGAGAATACCACTCTTCAGCGGACTCCACGGGATCACGCCGAGGCCATAGGCTTCACATGCCGGGATCACTTCCAGCTCGATGGTGCGATCCATCAGGTTGTAGAGGCTCTGTTCGCTGACAAGGCCCATAAAGTGACGGGCTTTGGCCGCTTCATTGGCCTGCGCGATATGCCATCCGGCGAAGTTACTGCTGCCGACGTAGATGATCTTGCCTTCCTGCACCAGTTGTTCCATCGCCTGCCAGATCTCTTCCCACGGCGTATTGCGGTCGATGTGATGCATCTGATAGAGGTCGATGTAATCGGTCTGCATACGCTTCAGGCTGGCTTCGCAGGCCTGCTTGATATGCCGTGCGGACAGCCTGGATTCATTCGGCCAGTCCCCCATCTCGCCATAGGCTTTAGTGGCGAGCACGACCTTTTCGCGGCGTCCGCCACCCTGCGCGAACCAGCGCCCGATGATATTTTCGGTGATGCCTTCGCCCTTCTTCCAGCCGTAGACGTTGGCGGTATCGAAGAAGTTGATGCCCAGTTCCAGCGCGTGATCCATAATGGCGAAGCTGTCTTCTTCGGTGGTGTGCGGCCCAAAGTTCATGGTGCCGAGGCAAAGCCGGCTGACCTTTAAACCGGTGCGTCCTAAACGTGTGTATTCCATGTCAGTTTTATCCTTTAATGAAAATAAAAACGCCAGTGCGACGAATTTAACCGTAAACACCCGCGTTTCACAACAAAGTAGCTTATGAGAGATGAACCTGTGCCAGTATCATCGGATCATCAACGGTGAAGTTCAGATCCATTCGCACAGGCTGAGAAGCTGACAGAAACAGGGGCTGCGCCGAAATTGGTATTACACACTTTTTTAATTTCCCCCGTAATACTTATAAAAAAGTTATAAAATCGGGAACAGTCTTATTGAATGGAACGTCAAACCATCGTTATGATGTGAGAACATTGGTATACCTAGAGGAGGATTGCATGTATTCCCGTAAAATTAAGCTTCGTCTTCTGAGCATCGCCTCACTTGTCATAATTGCCATGCTCAGTATGGTGATGCCGGTACTGGCACAGGAGATCTTTATCTCACCAGACGAAGACTGGCAGGTGGAAGTCCGCCGTGGCTACGACATCGAGACCGATAGTAATGATGTCGGCATCCTCTCCAGCCGTGATGCAACACTCGAACTCTATGGACCGGTCGTCCTCGAAAGCTTCGGTTATGAGGGCTACGACGATCCGGTTGAACTCATGGAAGATGTCGCCGATATCGAGGAATATGACCTTGAGGAACTCAGTTTCAGCAACGATGTCGCCGGAAATTATATCGTCATCCTCCGCCGTGATGATCTCGCCTATATCGGTGTGACCAAGGTCTTCTCGGATGGCAGCCTCGGCCTCGCGCTGATTTCGCTCAACGTCACCGATGACGACGATCTGCTGCTGGAAGTTCTTGAAATTACCGATTCGTTTAATTCTGTTTCAGATGATGCGCCCCCCACCCGCGATGGCGGCACCAAGGGTTCAACCACCACGCCCAACCGTCCGACCACCAGCGTTGATACCTTGCGCGACTTCGATGCAGACTGGGAAGATGCTGTTGCGGAACTGGAAGATGAAGGCCTGATCCCCGCCGACGGTGAACTGGTTTTCTTCGAAGATTATGCCTTTATCAGCGGTGCAGGTGGCAACTACACCAGCCTTGCCAGCCGCGCCTCGGTACAGAATGTCGTCATGGCCGGGGAACTGACCTTTACACCGGATGGTGATGAGTATCAGACCTGCTCACTGGCGGCACGTGTGGTCAGTGGCTCCGACAATGTCGCCAATATCTTCCTTGAATTTGGCCTCAACACCGATGAAGAACTCTATATCTTCGATGCCTTCGGCCCCGGCGAGGATGAATCGCTCTTCACCGCTGTCGGCAGCGCCGACCCGGAAGATGTCCTTCACTATCTGGCGATAATCGCCGACGATCAGATCTCGCTGTACATCGACGGCGAACTGGCAATTGAAGGTCTGGAAGTCGATGAACGCGCTGGTTCGTTCGGTGTGCTGCTGCGCGGTGATGGCCGTGACGCAACCTGCGAAACCCGCAATACATGGGCTTACCGCTTCGGCGGCACAGGCGGCGTTTGCGAAGTCACCTCGGATGGCAGCATCAACAAGCGCTCCGGTCCCGGCACTGACTTCGACCGCGAAGGTCGCCTCAGCGGCAATACACCCACCGAGGCAATTGCCCAGTCTGAACCAGACAATGAGGACTTCATCTGGTATCAGCTTGAAGATGATACGTGGGTGCGCGAGGATCTGGTGTCCGTCAGCGGTCCCTGCGACGAACTGCCCATCGAAGACTAAGGCCTCACCTTATCCCCGTAGTATCCGTACAGGGCGAGCGGCAGTTCGCCCTGTTTTTTATCTGTCTGGTTTACGAGTGCCGGATTCTTCCAACCCTGTTTTTTGGTCCACTTCGTTTGAAAATTCGAACCGCATAACCCGAACATCCGTGCTACACTGTAAGACTCCTGCACCTTAACATCCCAGATGATCGCCTGAGAATGAGAGCCGCATTGCAGCAGTTGCAGCAAACAGCGGCGCATTTGCATGCATCTTACAGCGCAGCTTGTGGCGCCTTGTGGCGCAATTACGCCACCATTGCTGACATTACCACCGATTTTGAGGGGAAAATAGTTGCGGCGGCACATTTTTTTCGCGCCGCCGCCGCTGCCGCCACAATTCGCAGACAACGGCAAACCGCCTCCATACACATGCAGTTATCTGCCCTGTTGACAGGTGATGGATTTCAAGGAACGGTCGATGCTTGTTTACGCTTTTCCTACGCAGTGTGTGTATAGTTTTAACAGAACATCCGTATAGTTAAAGCTGGTCGCACTGTCTGATAGAGAACCCGGTTGAAAAGACCGAAGTATCTTGCAGGACGTGCACCCGGAACGAACTCTGATCCTCGAAGCACATGAACAGCGACGGCAATACATCGCAGAATGCGCTAAAATAATCCATCAGTGGTGAGATTATTTGAGACCCTTATGGTTATCACTGCCGATCATTCGCTGCATCATTCCACCCAGGACCGCTTTCTGGCCCAGATCACTTCCGATCCCGATCAGCCGCTTCAATGAAGCACCCTATGAAGCATCCTAAACAGAACCTGAGGACCCTATGATCCGTTTTGAACGTTTTACTGAACGTGCCCAGGATGCCGCCACCCGTTCCTATGAGATTCTTCAGCGGTACGGCCATAATCAGGTGGATACCGAGCACATGCTGCTGGCCCTGCTGGAACAGCCGGATGGTGTGGTCCTGCAAATCCTGGAAAAACTGGGCGCAGACACCAGTCTGATGCGTGCCAAACTGGATGATCTGCTGCGTGCCAGCCCGAAGGCGGCCATCTACGGTGGTGGAACCGGGCAGGTGTTTATCACCCCCAATGTGAAGCGCATTATCGATGTCGCCAATGAAGAAGCAAACCGCCTGCGCGACGAGTACATCTCCACCGAGCATATCTTCCTCGCCATCCTGATGGAACGGAATACCGCCGTTGCCCGTCTGCTGGCTGAAACCAACATCACCCGTGACCGTGTCTACGATACGATCAAGGATATTCGCGGCGGTCAGCGTGTGACCGACCCGCAGGCCGAGTCCCGCTATCGCACGCTCGAAAAATACAGCCGTGACATGACCCGCATGGCCCGTGAAGGCAAGCTCGATCCCGTCGTGGGACGCGAAGCCGAAATCCTGCGCATCATTCAGGTGCTGTCACGCCGCACCAAGAATAACCCGGTCCTGATCGGTGAAGCCGGTGTCGGCAAGACGGCCATCATCGAAGGCCTTGCGCAGAAGATCGTCGATGGCGATGTGCCGGAACCGCTGCAAAACAAGCGTGTGCTGGCGCTGGACCTGCCCGCGATGCTGGCCGGAAGCCGCTTCCGTGGTGAGTTCGAAGAGCGCCTCAAGGCTGCGATTGAAGAAGTGCAGCGCTCGGCTGGCGAGATCATCCTGTTCATCGATGAACTGCATCAGGTCGTCGGTGCCGGTGCGGCTGGCGGTGCAATGGACGCCGGCAACATGATGAAACCGGCCCTGTCTCGCGGTGAACTGCAAACCATCGGCGCGACCACGCTGGACGAATACCGCCAGTACATCGAGAAGGACAGCGCACTGGATCGCCGCTTTGCCGCGATCTTCGTCGAAGAGCCGTCGCAGGAAGACACCATCGACATGCTGCACGGTCTGCGTGATCGTTATGAAGCACATCACAAGGTGACCATCTCCGACGAAGCGATTGATGCTGCCGTCCGCCTGTCGGATCGCTACGTGACCGGCCGTAAACTGCCGGACAAGGCCATCGACCTGCTGGACGAAGCCGCCGCCAAGCTGCGCGTCGCGCTGTACTCCATGCCGCCGCGTCTGAAAGAGATGAAAGACGCCGTCCAGCGCATGACGAATGAAGAAGAAGCCGCGGGTCTGGCTCGTGACTACGAACGCGCCGCCGAATTCAAGATGCAGCGCCTTCAGCTTGAGCGTGAATACGAGCAGGAGCTGATCCAGTGGCAGCAGGAAAACACGCTGGACGAAGTCGTGGATGCCGATGACATCGCGACCGTTGTCGCCCAGTGGACAGGCATCCCGGTGAATCAGATGCTGGAAACCGAGAGCGAAAAACTGCTGCGTATGGAAGAAGTGCTGCACGAGCGTGTTGTCGGGCAGGACAAGGCGATTCAGGCACTGGCCGACGCCATCCGCCGCGCCCGCAGCGGCCTGAAGAACCCGCGCCGCCCGATTGGATCGTTCATCTTCCTCGGCAGCAGTGGTGTCGGTAAAACCGAGCTGGCCAAGGCGCTTGCCGAGTTCATGTTCGACGATGAAGAAGCGCTCGTCCGCATCGATATGAGCGAGTACCGTGAACAGCACACCGTTAGTCGTCTGTTCGGTGCGCCTCCCGGATACGTCGGTTACGAAGATGGCGGCCAGCTTACCGAAGTGGTGCGCCGTCGCCCCTACCGCGTGATCCTGTTCGACGAAATCGAGAAGGCGCATCCGGATGTGTGGAACGCGCTGCTCCAGATCCTCGAAGACGGTCGCCTGACCGATGGACAGGGCCGCGTGGTGGACTTCCGCAACACGGTCATCATCATGACCAGCAACCTCGGAACCGAGTTCGCGAAGCGCTCCGGTGCGCTGGGCTTTGTCCAGAGCAACGATCCCCAGCAGATCGCCGATCATCAGAAGATCGAACGGGCGATGCGCGAGACCTTCCGTCCGGAATTCCTGAACCGTATCGACGAGATCATCATCTTCTCGCCGCTGTCGCTTCAGGATGTGGAAAAGATGGTCGATCTGCAGATGGTCGGGCTGGCCTCACGCCTGCGCGAAGCCGGTATGAACATCCACCTGACCGAGCCTGCACGTAACTGGATCGCCAATGCCGGTTACGATCCGCAGTTTGGCGCACGGCCGCTGCGCCGCGCCATCCAGCGCTACGTCGAAAATCCGCTGAGTGTCCGGCTGCTGCGTGGCGACTTCCGCCCCGGCGACCTGATCGTGATCGATGAACTCAACGAACAGTTGGTCTTCGACCGCCATGAAGACAGCGCCACCGATTTCGGTGCCCCTGCCGACTGGCAGATGCACGATATGGATATGCACGACATTCAGGACAGCGACATCTCCGGCGAACGGTTTTAGTTCGCCAGCCTGTCATCAGTGAGACAAAAAAGACCTCACAGGTATTGTGAGGTCTTTTGACTCAATATGTGTCAGTCGGTCAGCGTATCAACAGTTATGAGTTCCACTGGAATTCGGCGACACGATCCGGGAAGACATCACTCGTGGGTTCCCCGGTCATCAGGTTATAAATCTGCATGGTCCCGGCTTCAGTTCCTGTCTCCGATACTGCATAGCTTCCATAAACCGCGACTTTCATCCCATCGGGTGAGACCGGGCCTGCGGTAATATCGCTGCTGTACGCTATATCACCCAGCCGGACAACCTGTACCTCAGAAGCCGTGCCAGTTTCGAGATCAAAGTCAAAGTAGAACGTGTGGATACCGTCCTCCAGCGGGATCTTCACATCCAGCGGGTACACAAATACCCGTAACTTCCCGGCCTGAATTTCAACCGCCTGATAGGCGGAGAGTGCGATATACGTCTCTGCTGCGCCGGGAACCGTGTTCAGATCCAGCATCAGTTCAGGGTTTGCAACATCGCCCAGGCTGGCTGCGATTTCGAGTTCCGCTTCGCCACCGATGAAGCTGTTGCCGTAGATCAGCACACGGCCATCAGACAGTGGAAGCAGTTGGGTGTGATTATAGAGTTCGATTTCCTGAAAGTTCCCGGCAGCGATGTCATACACACCAACAGCGCTGTATTCCCAGATGACGATATGGATCAGCAGCTTCAGAGCGTCGGTCTGAGGGTCAATAACGAAGCGGTCCGGGGTGTAGAGGCGGAAATCACTCGTGTTCGGCGCGGAAGCATCAAAGGGAATATCCGCTAGAAGCAGGTGTGCCGCTCCGGTATTCAGATCCATCAGCCAGACACCGTGATCGGCATAGGCCAGATACTGCCCATCGGGGCTGAATACCGGGCTTGACTGAGTCTGTCCGCCGTCAATCACAACCAGCTCTTCGGCTTCGGGGGCAGGATTGTTTTCGGCATCCACACGCTGTAATTGGAGCCTTCCATTGGCGATATAGGCAACAGAAAGACCATCGACGGCAACACCAAACGCGACGATGTCACTTTCAGAATTGGTAAGCTGCTGGCGGTTGTTCTGTCCATCCAGTACCTGACGAAAGATCTGATCGACGCCGTTATCACCGTCCGCCAGATAGTAGACGGTATCAGGTGTGGTGAGTGACTCGGCTTCTGCTGTATTGGCTTCGGCCAATACCCTACTGCCAAGCAGTATCAGGACAAGAGAGATCGAGAGGATGAGGGTGTTCAGGTGCTTTTGCATGAGTGTCTCCTGTTGAGGCGGTGGCAAAAAAACAGAGGGCAGGCGGCATATCGCCTACCCTCTGGTGTTACACAAGGTTCGATTACTGACGGAGTGCTTCAGGCATCTGCGGCTGGAAGTGGAAGATACCAACAGTTTCCGGGAAGGTATCAGCGCTGGTCTCACCCGTCGCCAGTTCGACCACCGAGAGCCGTCCATAGATCGGACCGGCTTCGGCGAACTGCGCGTCTTCGTAGACAGCCAGCAAACTGCCATCGGGTGAAAGCTCACCCGCGATGTCGCTGCCGGTTTCGCTGCCATCGGTCAGCGTCAGCAGGCTGACTTCCGAAGCAGTGCCCTCGTTTACGTTGACATCCAGCCAGAAGACCGTGAGGGCTGCAACATCTGCTCTGGGGTCCGCTGCCGGGCCGAAGATGCGCACAATCCCCGGTTCGATTTCGACCGCCTGATTCGCGAACAGAGTCGCGTCAGAGATCGTGCTGAAGTCCAGCACCTCAGCATAGGTATTGGTGTCTTCCAGACTGTCCGCGAGATGCAGATTGGGTTCGCCGCCCACGCCGCCGTTGCCATAGAGCAGGACGCGACCGTCTGACAATGGCAGAATGTCGGTATGGAACTGCTGCGTCGGCTCCTCGTCTCCGAGGATCTGCACGTCGCCAGTTGACAGATCGTAGAGTGCGTCGGTATTCCATTCCCAGACACCGGCATCAACCACCAGATGGGTGATGCTTCCGTCTGGATCGGCAACAAACTGCTTCGGTGTATAGAGACGGTATTCGGCCATATTGCTGCCATCTTCGGCTACCGGAACATCTTGGAGAATCGGCTCGGTCTCACGGGTGCTGAGGTCCATCAGCCAGACACCATTATCAGCATAAGCGAGATAGTTTCCGTCCTGGCTGAACACCGGACTGCTGAAGAAACGTTCTGCGGTGACTTCTGCCACGGCTTCCGCTTCTTCTGTATGAACCGATTGCAGCCAGAGCCGACCGGCGCTGATATAGGCGATACCGAGTCCGTCATAGGCTGCGCCAAAGGTAAGTACATCCTCTTCGGCAGTCGTGATCTGACGCGGTTCGTTCTGTCCGCCGAGCTTCTGCTGATAGACCTGATCAATTCCATCAGCATCGGCGGCGATGTAGTACACAGGCAGGGACACGGCGGATATTTCTTCGGTGGCATCCTGTGCATGGAGTACACCCGTCAGCAGGGTGCTGAACAGGATGATGAACAATACGGACAACAGGGTGGAACTGGAGATGGATCTGAATGTGGATTTTATAGCGGTGTTCATGGCTTCTTTCCTCTTGTCTGCGATGCAGGCGATGACGTACATGATATTGACATCGACGACAAGGGGCATCATACGCCCGAATAAAGGCCGGTGACCCAACGTATGATTGTCGGATCCCCTACGCAAACCCTACGCTTACACATGACAAAAAACCATCCGCAGCGTATTCTGCGGATGGTTGATCGTTTCAGATGCGATAGACGGTGATGGGAGATCAGTACAGGGTCAGAGCGCAGCCACTGAAACAGCAGATGGCATCAGGTGGTCGAATTCCCATTCCTGATAGCGGACGGCGTCGCGATATTCCCAGATACAGATGCGATTGACCTGCACACAGTATAGATCCTCACCGGCATTCAGGAAATGCTCTTCCAGGTATTTTTCCCGCCATGCCAGACCGACGCTCGACAGTTCATCGGCATCTTTCACGCGGTGGGCGTCCCCTTCTGCAATGATGCTCATCTCACCATAACTGGCCTGTAGACGGACCGCAGGATGTGCGGCGATATGGCGTACCTTGGCGGTATCGCGGCGGCTGACAAAGTACAGCAGCTTTTCGGAACCATTCCACCAGAAACAAATCGGAACGCTGTGTGCATGGCCGTTGGGATGGACGGTGTTCAGCCATGCATTGGACAGGTCACGCAGCCAAAAATCAACCGTTTTATAAGTAAGAGAGTGCGAAGTGGACAAGGCTGGCCTCCTGATCATTAAAATCGACCTTACGGATTACAGGAAGCGTATCACAGATCAGGTCGGGATGGCTACAGCCGAATCTTAACAAAAACAGGCCCCGAATCTGATACAAAGTGCCAGAGAGCGGTCTGCCGCCCCACCTGTCGATTGTTGGATCAGTAGGTATCCGGCAGATCGTTGAGGAACAGCACGGCATCACCAGCGCGCAGGTGCGTCTGATACCACTGTACCGCCTCGGATAGTTTATCGACCACCTGAAGCCGATCGGGTGCGAAACCAGCGGCTTTCAGGCCATCGAAGACGGGCCTCGTCTGTTCCCTGCCGACCAGAATCACATCGGTGGCCGCCTGTGCCGCCGCTTCGCCCAGTTTGCGGTTCTCCGTCTCATGCAGTGGGCCAAGTTCCACCATCCCCGGTGTGATCAGCAGACGGCGTCCAGTCTGATACATGGACAGCACCTTTAATGCGCTGATAACACCGGCAGGATTGGCGCTGTAGGCGTCATTGATGACGGTGATCCCCGGCGCGACTTCACGGCGCACCAGTCGGCTCTCCGACGGCTTAAGTCGCTGTGCAAAATAGGCCACATCGCGCAGTGCCATCCCCTCATGGACGGCGACCGCAGTTGCCAGCAGGATATTGGTCACATTATGCTCACCCGAAACCGGCACGCTGAACATCTCGCTGACGCTGGTCTGCGTATCGGTGACTTTAAAGCTCAGGCCGTCCAGTGTCTCAGTGATGTCCGAAGCCACAAAGCGCGGTCCACCAGCGGGCACAGCATCCGGCGCAATCGTCCGGCTGATGGCGATGCGCGTCTGCGGGTAGCCGCGTTCGTACATGTCACGGATATACGGGTTATCCCAGTTGAAGATCCCGACTCCATCCGGCGGCAGGGCCTTGATCAGCTCATATTTGGCAGTGGCGATATTTTCAAGGCTGCCGAAGCGTTCCAGATGCTGCGGCCCGACTTCCACCATCACCCCGATCTGAGGTGGCGTCAGCTCCGTGATCTGCTGGATTTCGCCACGCACATACGCACCCATCTCAACAATGAAGTAATCCACGGCGTAGTTATTGGTCAGGTCACGGTTGATAGCAATCGAGACACCCATCAGGGTGTTGAAGCTCTTCGGCGTCGGATAAGCCTTATAGCGCCCGTTGAGGATGTCGGCGATAAAGTTCTTGGTGGTTGTCTTGCCGTAACTGCCGGTGATGCCGATCACACGCGGCTGCACCTGCTGCATGATCCCGCGTGCCTGCGCGATAAAACGCTGCCGGATCGCCGCTTCAACCGGCGTCATCAGGATGTTTGCCAGCACCAGATACAGCGGCGTCAGCAGGAAGACCATCAGCCCGTAGCCGACCAGCACCGCATAGATCATCGTTGCGGTATTTTCAGAAATCAGGGCATCAGGCAGCAGCGTCGTCATAATCCCGATCAGCGGTGCCACTGCGCCGGGGATAAAACGGTCGATCACATACAGGACGATCGGCAGGGACAGCGTCAGGCCGGATAATACACAGGCGGTGATCAGGATACGGGTGGCACGTGGTGTGCGGTTAAACGGCTTCTTGACCTCACCTTTGGGCTGCGGCCACGCCGCGATGATCGAACCGAGGAATGCGACCGGCGCAGCCAGTGGAGCCAGCGTCGTCCAGCCAAAGATCAGCAGCACGGCAATCGTCAGCAGCGCCACACCCACCGGGCGAATCGGCAGCCAGCGGACAGGCTTGCTCAGAAGCCAGCGCAGATAGCGGCTGCTCTTGTACTCTTCAAGCTGGTAATAATGCAGATGACGATAAATGCGCATCCATGTCCCGACCGGCCAGATCAGCAGGGGACCAAAGAGAATGACCAGAAACAGAATCTCGGAGAACGGCATATCAGCAGCCGACCACTTTCTGATGGAATAGATCAACAAACCTTAATCAGACATTGGCCCATTCGTCCAATGCATGAAAAGTTTAATCCAAACCCTGACAGGGTTACAGATCAAATCCATTGATGGACCGGCATCCATCCGAGAGGTGACTGTCAGTCCGGTGCGGTGAGGGCTTCGAGTTCAGTCAGGTAAATGAACGCTTCGGTCGCATTCTGGCCGCACATTTCCTCTGAAGGTCGCAGCCTGCCGCAGACCGCAGGCCGATCCGGATGGCCGAAGATTTTACACAGGTTATCATCGGTGAGCTGCACACAGCGTACACCGGCGGGTTTACCATTTGGCATCCCGGGGATGGGGGATGAAATCGACAGGGCGACGCAGCACGCCCCACAGCCAGCACGACATTCCATAGTCCTTCTTTCGTTTAAATCACTTATTTGACAAGTGTACATTATACGGAGAGGCGCTCCAGTGCATCCCTCACAAACCAGTGATGCCCTTCGCGCATTGAGGCTTCGGTAATATCTGCTCGCCCGACCGCGGGATACATCACCGGCCACTCGCCCAGATGCGGCACGGCACGCAGAGCGGCCAGCAGATCCCAGTACGGAAGATTGGCAAAGCTGATCGAGTCAGACATTTGCGACTGATAGTGCGCGGTAAAATCATGCATTGCCCTGATACCAAAGATCAGGAGCGTATCGAGTCGGCTGACAGCCAGATCCGCCAGCGGATCGCCTGTCTCCGCGTCTTCCCAGTCGATAACCGCTGCCAGACGGCCTTCATGCCAGAGGACATTACCGGGCCAGAAATCCCCATGCACTAATACGGGCGTGTTCCACTGGTCTATGCTGGCAGCCTGCGCCAGCGCCTGCCGGATACGCTGCCCATCCGGTGATGGTTCAGGGTTTACGGTCAGCGCCTGAAGCCTTTCAGCAAAACTCCGTTGTTTCAGCCCATCCAGACGAAAGGCCGAGTGATCCACCTGATGGATGCTGGCAAGCTGCGCCGCATACGGCCTGATAAAACCATCGAGATCAGACGGGGCAAATTCTGGCTTGCCTTCGACGTATTCAAGCACCAGATACGGCGTGGGGAAAATATCACCGGATGCATCAAAGTCATACACCTGCTGTACACGCAGTCCTGATGCATGCAGATGCTTCAGAAGCTCGTACTGCTCGGCAGTCCCCGGTATCCGGACGATCACACGCCTGATCTGACCATCTGGCTGACGCAGTTCCAGCGCGGTCATCTGTGCAGACATGCCACCCGTCAGCGGCCATGTTTTCAGCAGGCTGGTGTGCGGAAAAAGACGCTGAATCACCTGCTCATATTTCTCTGTTTCACGGTTATCAGACATGGGCGCAAACGTAAGATTTAGCCTCAGAACCCGTCTATATTATGACAAATATCACCTCAATCCAACGGCGGATTCCATCCCAGACGCCGAACCCCGAACGGCTGCCACAATTCTAATATTCGGCTGCTATACTGGGCTTTCTGTGTGTATCATCAGCGCACAGAAACGAATTTACCTGTCCATTCACCCCCTCTGTACATCACGAGGATACGGAAATAATGACTGTCACATCTCTGAAAACCCTTGAAACACGGCTGCTTGATTACTACCACACACAGCCCGAAACCGGCGAAAATGCGCGCATCGACAACCTGACTCAGATCAACAACGGCTGGGCCAGCAATGTTTATGCGTTTACCCTGCGCTATGAAGAAAACAGCGAAAGCGTCGGCCAGAATCTGGTGCTGAAAACCTATGCCGACACACCTGATGGCAAGGACCGCGCTCTGAAGGAACGTCATGCCCTGTTCAACCTGCGGGCGGATCGCTATCCGGTTCCCGGTGTCTCCGCCGTCGAGATTGATCCGGTCCATCTCGGGACGCCGTTCGTCGTGATGGAACAGGTGGACGGCCAGCTCTTATGGGACGCCATTCAGAATGCGGACGACTACAAGCGGGCCGAACTGATCCGGCTGTTCGTCGGCCTGCTGGTGGAGCTGCACGAGAAAGGCATCGAGAAGTTCGCCGCAAATGCCAAGATCACCGAGCATACGCTGGTCAACCGTGAGGTCTATACCCTGCGCAGCCTCGCCACGCATTACAACAGGCCGGAGATGATGCCGGTGGTCGAGTGGCTGTACGAGCGTCGCAAGGATGCGCCAACCGATCGCCCGGTCATCACCCACCGTGACTATCATCCCTGGAACGTGCTGGTGACCGAGCAGGGCCGCCCGTTTGTCATCGACTGGGGCTGGCAGATCAGTGATCCGCGCTATGATCTGGCATGGACGCTCACGCTGATGGAGCGCAGCGGTTAC
>JAEZAF010000310.1 GCA_023430545.1 Chloroflexota bacterium | reverse complement strand
TCAAGGGTGACAAGCAGGGATTAGGCTTAACCAAACGCCATAAGCAGCGCTTTGACGCGCAGGAAATGCTGGTGCTGTTAGCCCAACTGGCGCACAATCTACTGATCTGGTTACGCTCGCGCCTGACGGCGGTCGATCCCCGTTTTCAGCACTTTGGCATCTTGCGTCTGGTACGAGATGTCGGGGCCATCAGCGGCCAGTTGCACTTTGATGCGTATGGTCACCTCGTCCGCTTACGACTTAGCCGCGATCATCCTTTAGCTGGTGTCCTCTGTCGCGCCTTTGCTGACCGCTCAACTGATTTGCGCCTTATTTTGAGCAAAATTTAGGAAGTTAAGCAAATTACACGCTCGAAATTAGGCCGCCAAGACCCCCACCTAAATCCTCCCCCGTTGACAGGGGAGGACTTTTTATCCACCCGTTAAACCTGCTTTTCTCCCTTTCCCTCGAAGTGGACGACGGATGCACTTCCCGTCGGCAGCGAGTGGTTAGCATTGCAAGCAATGCTGGGATGGGGGGCTTTTTCGCCTCAAGATTCCTTAACTTGCTGCATTTGGGCCGGAACAATCCGGCCTATGAGGATCAGATACTCATCCCTCCGTCTGGACGTGTGCGCTGATCAGTTCTGCTTCGCGCTCGCGGGTGAGTCCGGTCGGGAACGGAGACGGCGGCTGATGGCTGTTGAGCCAGTCGAGCGTATCGCGCACCGTCTCGCGCAGTGGGCGGAAGGTCAGGCCGGCGTCGATGGCACGGCTGACATTGACCGTCGTCCAGCCGGAATCACCGGGCAACCAGAACGGAAACTCCATCCACGGGCCGACCTCATGCGCCAGCAGGAACTCATCCTCGACGCCGACGAACTCGGCATCCGAGCCAGCCACATCGCGGATCGTCTGCAGGACCTCCAGGAACGTCAGGCGCTGGTCCGGCCCGGTCACATTAAAGGTGCCGGTCGTGCCGTTTTCCAGCAGATGCACGATAAAGCGGGCATGGTCAACGGCATCGATCAACTGGATGGTGTGATTGGCCGGATACAGCACCTGTCCACCCTCGGCCACGCGCCTGACCCAGTATGGGAAGCGGTAAGTCGTGTCATTCGCGCCGACGATCATGCCCGGACGGGTGATGATCGCACGGTCGCCGTAAATCTCGCGGACAATATTTTCGCACAGTACCTTCAGTGGGCCATAGGTCTCGCCCGTGACCTCATCGAGTGATGCGCCTTCCGGCATCGGCTGAACTGGGCTGTTTTCATCGACGCCGTTCAGCGGATCGGTGTAGACGGAGATGGTCGAGACAAAGACATAGGTTTTCACGGCATCACGGAGCAGTTCAGCGGACTGACGGACCACGTCGGGCGTATAGCCGCTGGTATCGACAACCGCGTCCCATGTGCGGCCCTTCAGCGCGTCGAGCTGGCCGTTACGGTCGCCATGCAGCTTTTCGATTTCGGGATACAGGTCAGCATTCGTTTTGCCACGGTTGAAGGTCGTCACCTCATGACCGCGTGCCAGGGCTTCATCGATCAGCGCTCGTCCGGCAAACTTGGGGCCGCCAATCAGCAAAATCTTCATCTCTGACACTCCTTTTGAATTTTCTTAAATGTTCAAGAGAAATTATATGCAGATTGATGCGCACGCGCTACACATCAGCGCTGAACATCCAACAAAACATTATGCATACAGGGTTAACCCGATTGCGAGTATAGTTAGGGAATACTGTCCATTGTTTGAGAGGTTCCATTTTTATGCCTGATTTACTGGTAAAACTGTATACGCTGCCGCCCGTCCAGCCCCTGATCGACACACTGGCCGCTGAGGGTTTCGCTATCCGTCGCGGGATTGCCGCCGAAAAGCATGTGGTGGTGGACTGGGTGGCGGAGAATTTCGGCAGGACATGGGCCAGCGAGACCGATATCGCCTACACCCGTCAGCCGATCTCATGCTGGGTGGCGACTTATGAGCAGCGCTGCGCGGGTTTCGGCTGCTATGACGCGACCGCGAAAGGCTTCTTCGGCCCGACCGGTGTGGATGACACTTATCGCGGCAAGGGATTAGGCAAGGCGCTGCTGCTGGCCTGTCTGCATGATCTGCGGGCACAGGGTTACGGTTATGGCATCATCGGCGGCGCAGGCCCGGTCGATTTCTACACACGGGCCGTTGGCGCGATCGTGATTCCGGACTCGTGGCCGGGAATCTATGAGGGGATGCTGCGGGTCGGCCCACCGAAGGACGAGACGGCGTGATGCTTGCCATCCGGGAAATGCAGCAGGCGGATATTCAGCCGATTGCCGATGCCTTTGCCCTGCTCGGCTGGGATAAACCGGCCTCACAGTACGAACGCTATCTGTCGGAGCAGGTATCCGGCCTGCGCACGGTGCTGGTGGCGCTGGTCGGTGATATGTTCGCCGGTTACCTGACGATCAACTGGCAGCCGCAGACCATGCCCTTCCGCGAGCTGGGCATCCCGGAGATTCAGGATTTCAACGTGCTGCCGCACGACCGGCGTCAGGGAATCGGCACCCGTCTGCTGGATGAAGCGGAAGCACGCGCCGCCGAGCGTTCGGATACGGTTGGAATCGGTGTCGGCCTGTTCAGCGACTACGGCGCAGCACAGCGGCTGTATATCCGGCGTGGTTACATTCCGGACGGGCGCGGCCTGTATGTGCATGATCGCGTGGTGCAGTACGGGGAGTCGGTGATCGTGGATGATGATCTGGTGCTGAACTTCACCAAACAGTTGCGCTAAAGAAGATGAGGAAACAAAAAGTCAGCAGTGGGTGTCACTGCTGACTTGAGCCTACGATTTTCGATTCCGAAGGGACTGTCTTCTAGTTTTCGAAGCAGAGCCGGACGGTATCCAGCAGGGATGCCGGCATGGACGGTTTCGAGATCACCCCCGCCAGATCAGGTGACTGCTTGTACTGGGCGATCTTCTCGTACTGGCCGGTGTGCATTACGACCTTAATATCACGTGTATCGGGATGCGCTTTCAGATGCTGACGCACCTCATCCCCCCATATCCCCGGCAGCACATCATCAAGGATGATGAGATCCGGGACGCCTGCTCGCGCCATTTCCAGCGCAACCTCACCACTTTCGGCCTGTTGTGTCTGATAGCCAGCGCGTTCAAGGATAATCTGTAGTAAACGCCGTGCGCTGGAGTCATCATCCACAATCAGGATCAACGGTTTTTCCCGTGTGGTCTCATTCGAATGCAGCATCAGATGGTCTACCTTTTTCCCCTTATTGCAGACCTGCTTCTTCATGTGTGTAGAAATGGCTAACAGGCTTACAGAACGCCGTTCGCACCATTGGCGTTCGCTTTCGTAAATTAAATTTTACGCTCAAAACGGGCCGTTGAACGTTAAGGTTATGCTTTCGGAGGGATAAATCGGAGAAGCAGACGCACTCTGTGGAAGCCCCATACAAGGGTGGCTATTTCCTGTGCATCACTATGGAAACCTCGGACAATGCAGGCATTGTCCCTACAAAATACGCGGGAGATAGAGGAGCGTTTGAAAACTCTAACCGCACATTCCGAACATCTGTACTACGCTGGGAGGTTCATGCACCTTAACAGCCTTGCATATCATGATTCACAGAAACGCCGCAGCAGCAGCACAAAAATTTATGTGCTGCTGCTGCTGCAAATCGATTTTGAACCTGAGGGTTGGCGGTGTGGTCCTGATTGCAGCACAATTGCGCCACAAAGTGCCGCAACGCGCCGCCCTGCAAATGCGAATTTTCGCGGACCGCTAGGGATTCTCAGCAGACTGCTGCAGATTCTCGCAGATCAGCTCGGTGAAGGCTTCCGTCGAGATCGCGCCATCGTTGTAAATATCGAAGGTATGACTGCCGGTGTTGATCGTCTGGCGGACGGCGTTTTCGATGCGCTGTGCCAGGTCATCGCGATGCCAGAAATGGCTGATCAGCATACCGAGGCTCAGGATCATGGCGATCGGGTTGGCGATGCCCTTCCCGGCGATGTCCGGCGCGGTCCCATGAACCGGTTCGGCAATCGCGGCATCATCACCGAGGTTCAGTGCCGGTGCCAATCCCAGACCGCCGCCCCACGCCGCCGCCATGTCTGAAAGGATGTCGCCGTACAGGTTCGAGGTCAGGATCACGTCGAAGCGCGTCGGTTCCTTGACCATCCAGTAAGCGGCGGTATCGACCAGCAGTTCGTCGGTTTCGATGTGCGGGTACTGCTCCGCGATTTCCAGCGCCACCCGGCGAAAGAGTCCGTCCGACTGGGGCAGGATGTTGGCCTTGTGAACGATGGTGACTTTTTCGCGGTCGGTGCGCTGGGCCAGCTTATAGGCGGCATGGGCCACACGCTCCGTCGCAGATCGCGTGATGACCTTCTGGGCGATACTGCGATCCCCACCCTCGTTGGTCTGTTCATCGACCACGTACAGGTCTTCGGTATTTTCGCGCACGACGACGATGTCCACACCGGGGCGGGCTGTCGGCACCGGCACATAGCGCGTTGGCCGGATATTGGCATACGTGTTGAGGATCTGACGCAGCCGGATAATGGGCGAAAAGTAGCCTTCTACCGGAAAAGAGGGTGATGCCGCTGCCCCAAACAGCACCGCACGACAGCGCACCGCGATGTCGATCGTCTCCTGTGGCAGCGGCGTTCCGATCCTCTCAAGCGTCTCGAAACCCGCCTCAGCAGGGATGATCTGCACTTCAGGCATCAGGATTTTTAATACACGGACGGCAGCAGGCACAACTTCATGGCCGACAGCGTCGCCTTCTATTACACACAGTTCCACGGTCTTCAAAGCCTCATATCTTTACTAATTAAAAAAAGATTTAAACGACTTTGAAAAAATGAAGGTTTTGAAGCGCCGATATAACCCTATTGTCCCACAAATTACAGCGGATGTCGAATAAAGACGCTGGTTTTGAGGTGCTGTTCGACATCCGCAGCGGGTACGGACTATGCAGCGCCCTCGATGACGACGCGAACGCGGTTGCTGAACGGATCATCGAACACCAGCCCGTCACCTGCCTGCTCATGGGGTATCCCATTAGCGGACAACCGTCCGACGAGTGCCTGTACGCTGTCCACATCTGGCAGGACGATCACGAACTCGCGCAGGCCGACAGAATCGGCAGGGGCAGGCGGCGCACCGGCGCTCTGCCACGTATTCAGCCCCAGATGATGATGATAGCGTCCGGCGGAGACGAACAGCGCACCGCGCCACTCCGCAACCGGATCGAAGCCGAGGGTATCGACATAGAAAGCACGCGCCTGAGCGACATCCGCCACACGCAGATGCACATGACCGATCACGGTGCCGTCCGGCATACCTGTAAACGGCTGGTCAGGATCAGGGACACTGGCGACAATCCCCTCAACGTCCAGCGGATCAGTGGACATACGCACCCGTTCGCCATCCCATACCCATTCTTCACGCGGGCGGTCACGGTAAATCTCAAGGCCGTTACCATCAGGGTCAGAGAGATACAGCGCCTCGCTCACCAGATGATCCGCCACACCATCCAGGCTGTACTGGCGCTGGGAAAAATTGATAATCACCCGTCCCAGATCGGCGCGGGATGGGAGCAGAATCGCCACATGATACAGACCGGTCGTCCGCGAGGGCTGGCGGCGGGCATCAGGCAGCGCCTGAAGCCGCAGCAGTGGGGTCTGTCCGGCACCGAGGACGGCGCTGTCACCCGTCTGCTCCAGCACCCGCAGGCCGATGATTTCGGTGTAGTAGCCGACAGAGCGCTCAAGGTCAGAGACGGCCAGCGTAACCGCCCCCATGTGGGTCGCAGCAGGGAGTTTCTCGATGATCTGGGACATCGTAATCGCTTTCTACTCAGGAGGGGCTAGCAATCGGGCGATACTGGTACTGGATATTGACCCGCATCTGCATCAGCACGGTCTATCGCAGATTATTTCCTGACGTTGAGAATCCGGCAAACTTACACCCTGTATGCATACCCTGTGTTCACATGGTTACATCAGCAATACGCAGAAATCGCACGTGTGGATGAATACTGGGGTGAGAGGCATCTGTCAGCAGCGCGGTATGGCGGAGTACTAAAAAGCGGGTTATGCTCCATTCAACAATTTTTAAATCGGCATCACTGGAACAGGAGAAATGCAAAAATGACAGATCCACGTTTGCAGCGGCTGGCAAACCTGCTGGTCAATTACTCGACCGAAGTCAAACCTGGCGACTGGGTCGGGATTCTGGGGGATACCTCAACCCTGCCTGCCCTGCGTGAAGTCTATACGGCAGTGGTAAAGGCGGGGGGCTATCCGTCGCTGATGATCTCCGACGAGCAGATGGCACGCACGCTCCTGCGTGAAGCCAGCGACGAGCAGCTTGAGTGGCTCGATCCGGCGCTGTCGAAGTACTTCGATGAGGGCGACGTCTACATCCGCATCGGCGGTGGCAGCAATACCCGCGCCATGACGGGCATCCCGTCCGCACGGATGCAGCATCAGGCCAAGGCACAGCGCACATGGCTGGAAACCCGTATGCGTCGTGCCGCTGATGGTGACATGCGCTGGGTCGGCACATGGTTTCCGAACGAGGCCAGCGCTCAGGAAGCGAATATGAGCCTCGAAGAGTATACCAACTTCGTCTACAGCGCGACCTTCTGCGATCAGGACGACCCGATTGCACGCTGGCAGGCAGTCGGAGAGTCGCAGCAGAAGAAGATCAATTATCTGAAGGGCAAGCGCTCGATTGTGCTGAAAGGGCCGAATATCGACCTGAGCCTGTCGATTGACGGGCGCACCTTCATCAATGCCTGCGGCACGCGCAATATGCCGGACGGCGAGATCTTCACCGGGCCGGTGGAAAACAGCGTCAACGGCTGGGTGCGCTTCAGCTATCCATCTATTGTGCGCGGGCGTGCTGTCTCCGGCATCGAGATTCGCTTTGAAGAAGGCAAGGTGGTTGAGGCAACAGCGGCGGAAAATCAGGATCTGCTGGATGCACAGCTCAACACCGATGCTGGTGCGCGTTACCTGGGCGAGTTCGCCTTCGGCACGAATTTCGGCATCAACCGCTTTACCAGCAACATCCTGTTCGATGAAAAAATCGGCGGGACGATTCACATGGCGGTCGGCGCAGGCTATCCGGATACCGGCAGTGTGAATCGCAGCGCCGTCCACTGGGATATGATCTGCGATATGCGCGAAGACAGCGAAGTCTATGTAGATGATGAGCTGTTCTACCAGAACGGGCAGTTTACGAATTAAGCGAGTCAGAGCAGGTTAAAGCGGGGACAGAGACGGGAAACAAAGGGCGGCAATGTGAACCTGTGATGGGTCAGCATCGCCGCCCATCTTATGGATTGCAGCCGCGTTTTATTGTGGGTGGTGACACGGTGCCCCAACCCGGATGATCTTTAGAGCGTTTCGTCGTAGACTTTCAGGCTGCTGATCGCCTGCTCGATGCTCTCCGCCTGCTGGAAACGTGCGCGCATTGTCTGGCTGACGGCATTGGCGATAAAGCGCATCAGCGGATTATCGAACCCGACCAGCAGCAGACGCCCCATATTCGGGTGCCGCAGATAGATCTCCGATGCCTGCTTGATGACAAAAATCTGGGTGGGATACGAGGTGATCTGACGCACATCGCAGATCAGATGCACCGGCGCGGTCCCCTTGTCCAGAAAATCATCACGGACCTGTAGGGTGCTCTCATTAAGATCATGACTGGAATAATCACCAACAATTTCAATAATAACGACCCGCTGTGGTACTAACCACTCAACTGTATAAGCCATGAGTTGAACCTGCCTGACTGCGCTCTCTAAACCGCTTCCTTAGCTTTTTGATCTGCGTGTAATGGGAACCGAGTATGACAGGTTCCTTTCATGCTCCTTACAATATAAGGGAAAATGTCAGTGAATGTTACGTAAGATTATTTAGATTTGTATCAAACTGGTTAACAATAGACGGGTTAATAATATTCAAGGTCTTTTCCGCATTTTTGACGCATCCCTCCTCCGCTTGCCCAAATGCATCAGATGCATAATCCAGTTTATGAGGGTCAGTTTGAAGAGACAGAAGTATGTAACCCATCCGGTATTATAGCGGAACCTGGTTCGGTGGATCTATCCAATGTGGACTTATGCACACCATCGGTTGTCAGTGGGCGTGGAGGCACGATATTGGGTTGACGCCGAGGGTTTTACTCCGGCAGGGCAAAGTCGGCCATCACTCCATAATGATCACTTGCCCACACGCCGTTAACCGGTTCGTCAAAGATCCGGCGGCAGGACTGGGTGCGCAGTGTGGGGCCGTAATGGTTACAGCGCACAAAGAGGTAATCAATCCGCCGACCGCGTTCCAGCGGCATCTCCCCACCGGCCACCAGCGGATTATAGGGCGTGAAGGTGTGTCCGGGCTGGCCGGGACGTGCGCTTTCCCACGCATCGGCATAGCAGACGCTCATGTTATCCAGTGACTGAAGCCCGCGCCAGAAGCGGATACTGGCGGCGTCTGGTGGTGCGTCAAAGTCACCTGCGAGTATGATATGAAGATCACGGGATGCACGTACTTCATCGATGAAGCGGGCGGCGGCGACCGCCTGAAGCTCGCGTTCGTGTTCGTAATCCCACTGCCACGAGGGTTTGTGATGCGCCAGCAGCAGCGGCCCAATCTCAGGAGTCTGGATCTCGACGGTGGTGATGCTGCCGATCCATCCGACCTCAGGATCGACTCGCGGTGTAACATGGAGTGAGGTTGTCTGTACCGGGCCGAGCGGCCACCGGCTGGCAATCGAAGCGCCGACGCCGTCTTCCGTGCGGCCAGGCTGATGATAGAGGTCATAATCGGGGCCAAGCAGCTCGCTGACCTGATCGTAGTGATCGGTCACCACCGCCTCCTGAAACAGAGCAATGTCGGGCTTTAGCTCACGCAGCCCGTCGATCAGCACGCGGAGGCGGTCTTCCCACACCCCGTGATGCCCCCACAGATTAAGCGTCATGACTCGCATAGCCATCCTCCATGCAGAGATAGCAGGCAGCGTGGGCAGCGTTAATCAGAGCATATGGCGAAGTTCAGGAAATGGCGAATCGGCTGAACGATAGCGGTTGGTAGACATCTGCCAGTGATAGGTGGCGATGATCTGGTCACGCAGGCCCTGAACGTATAGTCGCACATCATGATTTAACTTCGCATCGCCGAAGTCTGGCAGCTTCTGCTCATATTCGAGGAAGGTACGTGTAAAGCCGTTGACAAATTCCACTGCCCGATCGACGGCTTCATCGAAGTCGAGGTTTTCACTCTGCATAAACACCACGATCAGGTTGAAATGTGAACGCAGCTTCACGACTTCTTTATGATACGAGAAGATGTCGTTCATCAGCCCGCCAATGCGCATGGTGCAGACACGCAAAGTATCAAGCACCGGGTGACGGCGGATCTCATCCGGAATGAAGATGTCCAGTCCCAGTTCGAGCAGGTCGATGGTCGGATGCATGCCGGAGTCGTGTTCGCGCACATAGACATACTTTTCGAGATTGAGAAAGCCGTTGGTCATGATCGCATCCACCGGCAGCAGTGAATGGCGGAAGTGATCCTCAAGGCTGGCGACCAGACGCTTACGCCACACATCTGGCGCTAGTCGGCGCATATCATCGTGCAGCGCCTTCATGGTGCGATAAAGCGGCTCCGTCATATCGACCGCTTCGCCATCCTTCAGCGTGCCGTTGTCCAGAATTGCGAGACAGTTGGTAAAAATCCGCAGCATCGTGGCACTGTCTGGCGCATCACCACGCTCATCTTCGCCACGGTTCATGCTGTAAATATCGTCAATGTAGTACAGCAGATTTGTCAGCACATCGATGACCACCAGACGCTCAAGGCTGGCGTGTGGGAACAGGTACGACGACATCGTTGTATATTCGTCAAAATGCGGGAGGTGGATGCCAAGCTGATGGCAGTACTGCTCTATTCTGCGTTCAGCTTCTTCGGCCTGGGGGTGGATTTGAACTGGCCCTATAACCTCAAGATCGGACAGTGAACGCAACTTCTTTTGGTACATGGAACCTCTTGTTACCTACTTCATTTTTCCAGCATAACCGTAAACAGGTATAAGCCTTGTTATCAATATGTTTAGATAACTCTATTTTACCTGACCGAAATCTATTGTAGTGTGGGCAGCATCGCTCAAATCAGTACACTGAAATAAAATTTGAAATGTGGGCTTCATGTCTATCATAGAGATCTTTTCCAGTATAAACCATATTTCAACTAAATCTCTATAAGATTCTAACACCTTTCTTAATGGAACCATCACGGGATAACTTTTCCTTATTTATTCTGGACTCAAAAAAATGAGCACTCGATGGTTGAGTGCTCATTCAGAAATGGTAACTGTGGTAAACCAGACCCTAGAACGGGATGTCGTCCACCTGTCCCGGAGGGGCGAAGTCCTCGTAGCGATTGTTATAACCGCCATCCTGATCACTACCACCGCCTTCACTGCGGTTCCCAAGGAATTTGACTGTATTGGCTGTCAGCTCCAGGCTAGCGGTAGGCTGGCCGCTTTTATCCAGATAGGCCGAGGCCTTCACCTCTCCTATCACCAGCACCTGCCGTCCCTTGGACAGATACTGATTGACGGTTTCGGCCAACTGACGCCAGCATGTGACCTTGAACCAGGTTGTTTCGTCACGCTGTTCACCATTCGAGGTAAAGCGCCGGTTCACGGCCACTGAAAAATCACATACGGCAGTCCCGTTCTGCAAATAACGCAGTTCCGGATCTCGTCCTACATTTCCAACGATGGTTACCTGCTGATACATACTGTCCGTTCTCCTTGCGTAGCTCACATGGCAACTGATTAGGTCTGGTGGCAGCGTTTTCGACAATGCTACGCAGAGCGCAGGCGTTTTGACCGCCGCCTCGCGCAGAAGAAGCGACGAATTTCGCTTCCGACTCGACAGATCAGATTATATCATAATTCTCACTGTTTTAGAACATCCTTTCTTGCGATTCTGAGGGTTTCTGAGGGAAAAGGATGTATAGAATTTTGTGATATAATCCGCTCCACTCATGTCGATTCCTTTACCTTTTTTTCAAACCCTTAAGCGTATTCCTACCCCAAACTTACATAAAATAAAACATAACAGTCTGTAACCATTCATTCTGACAGCAGCGCATTAAGAGTCGGCGTATTCATTCGCACTTATCCCAATTTATCCGGCCAGGCGCGGCTTTATCGTTCATTTTATCTCGTCAGGCTATAAGCCAAAGGTCAAGTCATATGACACGCGCTGACAAGCGCATTACGCTCGAGTGCACCTATTGTCGAGCAACCACACCCTTGCACCAGTTTGGAGGAGCATGTCCGAACTGCGGTGAGGTTATTGTTGAGGCACGCTATGATCTGGACACGATTGATTTCGAGCAGTGGCAGCAGCGCCGTCCACAGCTCTGGCGTTATCACGAAGTCCTTCCACTGTACGACACACGCAATATTGTCAGCCTCGGCGAAGGCTCCACGCCATTAATTCACGCCGAACGCCTCGGTGCGTCGCTTGGGCTGAAGCATCTGTACATCAAGGATGAGCGTCAGGGGCCGACGGGCAGCTTCAAGGATCGTCAGGCAACCGTAGCGATTTCTGCCCTCAAGGAGATGGGAATTAACGAGCTGGTCGTCGCCAGTACCGGGAATGTCGCCATCGCCTATGCCGCGTACTGTGCCCGTGCCGGGATTAAACTGTGGGCCTTCTTCCCCAGCCTGACACCGAACTCCAAGATGCGTGAAGCCGCGCTTTACGGTGCCGAGATCATCAAGACGACCGGCAACTACGATCAGACCAAGGAACTGGCCGCCCAGTTCGCCCGTAATCGCGGCATCTTCCTCGACAAGGGGATCAAGAGCTACGCTGCGATTGAGGCGATGAAAACCATGTCGTATGAGATCGCCGAGCAGCTGGCCGCCGAACTCGGCGCGGAGCGGACGAAGTGGCGCTCGCCGGACTGGTTCATTCAGGGTGTCAGCGGCGGGATGGGGCCGATTGGGGTGAACAAGGGCTTCCGTGAACTTCAGCACTTCGGCCTGATTGATACCCTGCCCGCGCTCGGTGTGATACAGTCCAGCGGATGCGCCCCGATGGTGACCGCGTTTGAAGGCAATCAGCGCGTCGCAACCCCGGTCGAAGATCCGACGACGATCATCGCGACACTGGCAACCGGCAGCCCCGGACGCGCCTATGAGCTGCTGTACGACTACGTTCAGGACCACGGCGGCGTATTCACCTCCGCCAGTGATGAAGAGGCCTTCAACGCCATTCGTATTCTGGCGCGGACTGAGGGAATCTCGGTGGAACCGGCGACCGGCGTGACCTTTGCCGGCCTGTTCCGCATGGTGCGCAACGGCCTGATCCACCCTGAAGAAGTGGTGGTCGTCAACTGCTCCGGGCATACGATGGCCGTCGAAAAAGACATTCTCGGCGAGGCATGGCAGAAACAGGTCGATCTGGAAAATGTCTCGAAGTCCCCGCTGCTGCCGCGTGAAATCTCGCGAGTGATTGCCGAAACCTTTGACAGTGTGAGCATCGGCGTCAATAACAAGCGCGTGGTCGTGCTGGAAGACAACGAACAGGCCGCCCGCCTGATGAGCCGTATCCTTCAGGGGCGCGTCAACACCGAAGTACGGATGGCCCATAACGGCGAAAGCGGTATGGAGCTGATCCGTCACTGGAGGCCGCATCTGGTCATCACTGACCTGATGATGCCGGGTGTCGATGGCTTCATGGTGATCGACATGATGAAGGCTGATGAAGCCCTGCGCGATATCCCGATTGTGGTGATCACGGCGAAGGACCTGACCGTCCGCGAGAAGGAACACCTTTCCAGCAACGTGGAACTGGTGCTTCAGAAGGGGTCGTTCTTCGATGAGACTTTTGTCGAAAGTGTGCTGAGCCGCCTGTAAACACCTCTTGAATGTATCTGGATCGTCAGAACCAGAGGGCCGGATTCTTCCGGCCCTTTTGATTCCGGGGGTGTTGCAGCTTGTTGCTGCTGCCTGTAGCAGCTTGTTGCTGCTGCTGCCGCACAAAATTTTTGTGCGGCAACAACGGGTTTTCCCCTCAAATCTGAAAATTTGCTGCACGATTCTGCTGCACTTTGCTGCAACCTCATCTCCCAGCCCCTTCTCGGCAAACAAGTTTGCATGGATAAGGGGAGGTTACCTCCTGGCACTGCAAAACATTCGTTGATGTTAAGGTGCAGGAACCTCACAGTGTAGCACGAATGTTCTGATTGTGCGGTTCGAATTTTCAAACGAACTGGACCAAAAATCCCCTCTATGAGAAGGGAGAAAAACAGGGCCGGAACAATCCGGCCCCTACGGGGTGCGGATGGGGACAGCAGTTGGTCAGGGTAGGCGGTGGGCGGACAATGCAGGCATTGTCCCTACAGCGTATGTATGTGGGGATGGTGGTGGGCAGTCGGGCGGACAAAACAGTGCAGCGTCCCTACACAGCGCGCAGAATGTTGTCCGGCGGTTCTGTAAGCGCTGCCGCCTACGGCATCACCAATGCAATGACGCCAAGTAACAACAGCACGCCGGCGGCGATCAGTGTCCAGCGAGAGGCGGACGCCTGCCGGGCTGCTTCCTGACTGCCGGTGCGCATGTACTGCACGCCGTAGACGGTGAGCATCACCACCAGCGGCGGCAGCAGGATGCCCACCACGCGCCCGATCCCATAGCCTAACTGAAAACCTGTCTGCATCAGTGTCTGATCTCTGTGTTCCGTGACGGTGGCTGTAGACGGCTCTACAACCAGAACGGGACTTCCCCTTCAGGCGACTGCATTTTACCGCCCTTGCGCAGCCAGAAGGCCAGTTCCCCCGCCCCATACAGCGTGACCGGCAGCGGCTGCGTCCCGGTCCCGCGATAGTAAAGCAGCGTCCAGAGCTGGAGCGAACGCACCGCCTGTTCGATGGTCAGCCCATGGGCGGTGACATGCAGCGGCTGCGGTGTCGGCATGTGGACGGCGACCTGACGGCGTGTCTGAGTCTGCGTGCTGCGGGGATTCTGCGTGCGCATGGTCTGAGTACGTGCAGCCTGCGCCTTCATGGTCTGAGAGGCACGAACCGCCGCCGCATCGACCGGGTCGCCGTCTTCCCCGATGTATTCCTCGACTTCTGGTGCGGGGACATCCGGCACGAAATCGGGATGCACCGGCGCGTCTTCATCGTCGTTCAGATCCAGTACGGTAAAGCCTTCCGCCTCGTTGAGGTGAAAGCTGCTGCCCCACGGCGGCGCATGGATGCGTCCATCCGAGAAGCAGTAGAGGCGCGGCGCACCCTTGCGCTGGACTTCAACCGTCATAAAGCTGGCGCGGATGGCCTTGCCCCACGTCTCCAGTGCCTGACGGATGGCATCGGACAGCGGCTCATCATGATGCAGGACAATGCGGCGTCCGGCGAACATCTTCTGCGGGAACAGGTCACGCATCAGCACGAACAGCTCCGGCGCATTGGCATGGTCCGACAGTTCGACCGTGCGCATGGCATAGCGCACAAATTCGCCGTTGGAACGGTACACACGGGCAATCGCCGTGATCTGGGTCGGCTGTCCGCTTTCGGATTCATCTTCGCCGGTGGTGACCAGTGACAAGCCCACCACATCGTCCGCAAATTCCAGCGGATCGGCCAGCGCGAACGGTGTGTTGCCGGTCTTGGCGAGGACTTCCATCACAATCCCAGGCATGGCGTCGGGATCATCGAGCGTACTCTCGAAGATCACCTGCGCCGGGATGCCGCGCCCTAAGGTCAGTGACCTGACGAAGGCGGGCAGGTTCTCACCTTCCTGCGTGCGGTTGGCATCCGGCACAAAGGCCAGAATCATATCGGGGTTTTCTTTTTCCAGCACGCGCACCGCCGACTCGATATTTTCCAGCGAGACGACACGCACCTTACGCTCACGGATTACGTCAATCGAGAAATTGGCTGTTTTGGTGAGCTGACGGCGCAGCGCCTCGACAAAATCCTCGACGCGGAACGACAGCGTATTGACCACCCCGATCTTCAGCGGGGCTGCGGCAAAGGCGCTGCGGACATGATGCGCCCCGCACTGGACGAAATCGACGGCCAGTTTGCCGGATGCATAGGGACGGGTGCGTCCGTTAGCGTAGCGCAGATAAGGCCGGAAATCCGGGACATTAAACAGCGGTGCGTGTTCACGGGCGCTGAAGCCGCGCCCCAGAATGCCATGCGTCTTGGCGATATCGGACAGCGATTTGATCATCATCGAGCGCGTGGCCGGATCTGGTCGCAGGGCGGTATTGGCCTGCTGCTCGTCGATACCAAAGCGGACAAAATCCGCTGGACGGATCAGCAGTTCCAGTGCGCTGGCCGGATATTCCTGCCTGCGACCGGCGCACAGCAGACGCACCGCCCACTCATCATCAGCGGCATGCCGCAGCAGACGGCGCAGGCCGTCCTTCTGGGCGGATTTCAGCAGCTTCTCACGGCGTTCACCTACCCGCCCGGAGATCTTCACAATATCGCCGGTGGTGGCCGAGAATTTGTCCGCCGCACGCAGGCCGATGAGCAGTTCGGGATCACCGCGCTGGGCGGCGTAGCTCTGCGCGTCCTGCTCCGCGACCAGACGTGCCGCGACTGACAGTGAAACCGCGGGAAGGCCGCCTGCATTCCACGGGGTGGCCTTGTACTCGCGCTCGATGCGGGCGTTTTTGAAGCTCTCGCGATTGAACTTCTCCAGCGCGGCGTTAAAAGCATCATCCAGCGCCTTAAGCTGGGTGCGGATCACGAAGTCGGCGGTGTTTTCAGGTGTGGGCATCCACATCAGATCCGCCGCCAGTCGTTCGATCACGCCGATATATTCGGGGTCCGCCGCCTTGAGTGACTCGACCGTGCCGTCGATCTCGAAGGGCATGGCTGGCGTATCCGTCAGGACGCGGTCTTCGCTCCACAGCCAGTTCCCCGGCAGGGCTTTACGCAGGCGCGTGACCAGCGTCCGCCCCAGACGGCGCAGCTCGTCGGGCGTGACGACGATCTCCGGCGGCAGCGGATACAGACAGAGCGTATAGGCCGTCAGTGTCGGCGGGTTTTCAATTGGGAAGACTTCGGTAAATAACTGCATCATTTTAACAACATGCGAACATCAGTTCTTTCAGGTGACTATGATTATACCGGATTCGGGCGCTGTGTACCGGGCGTATCCGTCCTGTTTTCGGAAAGGTATGAGGATTCAAACCAAATGTACGATTCCTCTACGGGATATAAACGCTTTTCCTACGCACTGACTCCGTGATGGCGAAGATTCCTATAATAACCTCATCAGCCGTTCTTCGAGGGCTTTGTGATGCGATACCGACCTGTCACCCTCTTCACCACCGCCATGCTGATTTTCTTCGGAAGCCTTACCGCCGCTGTATACGCACAAGATCCAGAGGTCACCCGTGAGCCTCAGCCCGATGATGATCTGATTGCGGCCATCACAGCAGAAAATTCACCAGAGATTTACACCTATCCGCCCTCACCGGATTTCCGGTGGAGCGTGGAGCTTACTATCTACGGGTGCACTTCTATTCCTGTACAGGCAAACGAAACAGAGCTTAGAGGTTATGAGATCCTGACGCTGAAAGATGCGGCAGGTTATGATCCGATCGTGATTGACGAACAGATCACATACTGCGGGGAGCGAATCGGCGCAGAAGGCGTCGGCTTTCTCAAATGGTCTCCCGACAGCCGCTATCTCTATTACACGAATGGCCGTCAAGGAGTGCCAGGAGGCGAAGGCGTCTGGTGGCCGCCAGCAATCCGGCTGGACCTGCAGACCATGCAGTCGGAATACCTCGGTGCGGCGACCTTCTCCATGAACAGCCGCTATCTGGCAACGATCGCCACCGACAACCGCGTCATCACCCTCTATGACAGTACGCAGCCGGAACCTTTGGCGAGCTTCGAGCCGCTGATCGATCCCGGCATCTATACTGACTTGTTCTGGCTGACCGATAACAGCGGCCTGATCTCGATTGAGGCCGACAGCTATGTGACGTCTCACCTCATCCTCAGTCACATCGATCTCGCATCCCTCTCAAGGAACATCCTGATAGAAAACGATCTGCTGGAAAAGCTCAAAAGTCCGGCGTCGTAACCATCGACCATCAATCGGATATGCAAACAGAATCTAAAACAGAAAGGGAATGTCATGAACAAACGACTGCTGCTGTCCCTGTTTTTTCTGACCCTGATGGCATCACTGATGTCATTGGCCGGCGCTTCGGCGCTTTACGCACAGGCCCCCGAACCCCGACCCAACGACGAGCTGATTGCGGAAATCACCGCTGCGAGCGAACCACTTTCGCTCATGACCGGCATCTCATCGGATCGGCGATGGGACTATGAAGTCATCCGCTATGAGTGCACGCCGATTGATCCGGGCGGTGGGATGAGCGTGACGCTGATGTCCTACGAGATCCTGACGATACGCGACAGGGACAATGACGCATCGGAGCCGCAGGTCATCGCCGACCAGTTGAGCGACTGTCAGGGGCTGGGCGCAGTCGGACTCGGCATCCTGCACAGCTCGGAGAACAGCCGTTATCTGTATTACACCGATGCGCGGGAAGGATTTCCCGATGGCGGTGGCGGCGGTACATGGCTAAGACCGGTCTTTCGGCTGGATACACAGGACATGAGTATCACACCACTGGGAGGTGGGGCTTTTTCCACACGTCGCACAATGCTGATAACACAGGACCCGCCTTCCCCTGATGGATCTGTCGCGCCGCGATCCCATCTCTACGACGCCAATCAGGCGGAACCCCTCGCCAGTTACGACTTCACGGGTGAGGTTCTATGGCTGCCGGATATGAGCGGCGTGATGATCATCGAGGGCGATTATCAGGCCCAGGATTACGCCATTGTCAATCTGATCAATCTGGAGACGCTGCAAGGCTCTACCCTGCTGGAATCAGGTGTAAAACCTGAAGCGGCACCGTGATCTGTCAAATTCTACTGAAAGGAAGTCAGAAGCATGCGTAAGTTGTTTATCACCCTGTCTGTTATATCGCTGATGACGTTTGCTGGCGCTGCCATGCTGTATGCGCAGAACGAGGAACCCCGATCCAAAGAAGATCTGATCGCGGATATCACGGCAGCAAGCGAACCCCAGATGCTTATGTCAAGGCTCTCGGAAGATCTGCGGTGGGATTATCAGGTCATGCGCTATGACTGCACGCCGGTTGATCCGGGCGGCGGGATGAGTGTCACCGAGATGGCCTATGAAACCCTCACCGTACAGGATCGGGAGAACGAGGCATCGGAACCTTACCTTATCGCCGATCAGGTGATCCAGTGCCAGGGACTGGGCGCGTTCGGCCTGGCAACCCTGTACGTTTCAGAGAATAGTCGTTATCTGTATTACACCGATGCGCGGGAAGGTGAACCGGACGGCGGGATCAGTGGCTGGCTTCCGACCATCTATCGGTTCCATACAGCAGACATGGGTTCCGTCACGCTGGGCGGCGGCGTCTTTTCAACCTGGCGTGATAAGCTCATCACACGGGAACCTAACCTGCCCGGCCAGCCTCCGCAGCCGCAGATTCATCTCTATGACACCAATGAAGTGAAGCCGCTGGCGAGCTATGACATCACCGGCGAGATTGTCTGGCTGCCCGGGGATAATGATGCGCTGATTATCGAAGGGGATTATCATCTGGGCGATTACGCCATTGTCCACCACATCGATGTCGAGACGCTGAAACGCACGACGCTGCTGGAAACGGGAACAGTCCCAGAAGCAACGGCTGAAACCGACTAGCTTTCGAAAATCGCCTGCACGCTGATTGTCTCTCTCAGTACAGGCGATTCGAAGGTATCGTCACCGGCATACGCGCCGAGACGGTCGAAGTGGGCACCTGACAGTGTCCAGACTTCGATGATTTCATGCACCGGGTCTGCGATCCAGTATTCACGCACGTGATGCTGTTCGCAGGCCCGGTATTTTTCCTGACGATCATAGCGGGCTATGCGTGGCGACAGCACCTCGACCACCAGATCGGGGGCACCGGTCAGCCGCTTCTCCCCGACAATACAGCGTGTGTGCGGTGTCAGATACAGCACATCCGGTTCATACACATTGTGCTCATCGAGATAAACTTCCACCGGTGAAGTCAGGACTTTGCCACCGCGCTGCTTTGAGATTGTCATCAGGATAAAGAAAATCGCACCAACAATTGCCTGATGTCGGGGAGTCGGTGGCATAGAAATAATAACCTCGCCGTCGATGAGCTGTATCAGGTCATGTTGTTCATAATCAGGCAGTTGATAGTAATCTTCCGCACCAATTCGTATTCGCGTTGGCTGCGCCATGAGTAACAGTTCCTCATTTCACTGATACTGATTATAGCACTACGCTATCCAGCTTTACCCCTGCTGGGCGCGGGCTGTCAGCAGGGGGACGATCTGCGCGGCGGCGCGTCCGCGATGGCTGAGGCGGTCCTTCATCTCCGCTTCCATCTCGGCAAATGTCTCGTGATAACCATCAGGCACAAACAGCGGATCGTAGCCGAAACCACCCGTGCCGCGATCCTCGTGGATGATCCGCCCGGGGCAGATGCCGTGCACGGTGATCACGCTGCCGTCGTGTGGATCAGCCAGCGCGATCACCGCTTCAAAACGGGCGGTGCGCTGTTCATCCGGTATGCCGTGCAGCGCTTCCAGCAGTCTGCGGCGGCGTCCGGCATCATCCAGACCGGGGCCGCCGTAGCGCTTGGCATAGATCCCCGGCTGACCGTCCAGCGCATCGACAAACAGGCCGCTGTCATCGGCCAGCGCCAGCAGTCCGCTGGCAAGGGTGAAGGCACGGGCTTTGAGGGTGGCATTTTCACCGAGCGATGTGCCGGTTTCCTCGACATCGAAATCAGACAGGCCGACTTCCGACGGCAGGACAAGGGTATAGGGGATATCCGCCAGCAGAAAGCGAAATTCCGCGAGCTTGTGCTGGTTCTGGCTGGCGATCAGAAGCTGAGTCATGTTGGGGTTCACTCTGTTTGACTGGATGGTTGAATACGTTCAAGAATAGCATTAACTGAATAGACCTTCCACGCTGTGATATTCTTTGCACGCAGCAATGGATCATCCTTTACAACCTCAGGCGCAAATCCCCTGTAAAACAGGTTGATGCAGGTGACACTTCCAATAAAAATCGGCTACAATTACTGATCCTTTGTGAACCTTTATAGCCCGTAGAAGAACCGAGGTGTCATGTCAGATCAGAAGCGGATTGAGTCACTTTTGCGTGACAACGGCATGGCGTTTGAAGGTCCGACTCGCATTCAGTTAATCAAACAGCATAACCATATTTACCAGATCCAGACTGATGGTTGGGTCGGCTTTCTCAAGCTGTATACCAAAGACTGGTACGGCGATGATATCGCAGGAACCGGTTACTGTGTCGATCATGAAATCGCGGCATGGCAAACCCTTGCTTCGGCTGGCCTCGCGGTGCCGGAAGTCCTGCTGGCTGATGGTTTCATCAGCAATTCATTACAACGTCCCTTCCTGATGACACGCCGTTTAGAAGGTGCGCCTCTGACGACACTCGCTCAGCAGGCAGACGCGCCCGAACGTGCGGCCCTGTTGAATGCGGTGGGAAGCTATCTGGCACAAATGCACCGCATTCGATTCGAGTTTCCGGGATACATCACCAGCAAACCGCTTGCACCGCTTCAGGCAGACGAATGGCAGCATCCGATCTGGACCTTTGAGGCGTTTGAGCGGGATGCACTGGCGACGTGGCAGCGTGACAGGGAACAGGTCTCTGACAGGCTGATGGATCAGGTCGAGCGTTTCAGCCGCAGTTATAGGGCTGAACTGGAAAAGGAATACAGGAGTCCCCGTTTCGTACATGGAGACTGTCATGCCAGCCAGTTCTTTCTGCTAAAGCGAGAGGGCGTATGGCATGTCACAGGTGTGCTGGATATGGAGGTCGCTTCCGCCGGGGACATGGGCGCGGACTTTGTAAAGTTCAGCCTCGAAATGGCGGCACTGCTGCCAGCCGAAACCGCGTGGTGGCAGCCGCTGCTTGAAGGATATAGCACACCCGTGAACTTCAACCTTATCAAACTGCGACTGCTGGCGTTAGGTCACCATAACTATGCATGGATCTGGCCGGGGACACGCGAACAGATTATCACCCATCTGCTGAAAGCTACCGATTGGTACAGCCTGTTCGATCTGACGCACTTACGTAACAGCCTACCGCTTTAACAAAGCTGCTCCGCTTTTCTTTCCTGATCTATTGTCGCTGTGCAAGATGGGTTATAAACATCAGCGTTTTTCTTCGCAGCTTAGAATCAGGGCCTTTATCATGCTTCGAATTGGAATCCTCGGCGGCGGACAGCTTGCCCAGATGCTGACGCAGGCCGCCATCAGTCTCGGCGTCGAGACCGCGATCTACGATCGTCAGCCAGACAGTCCGGCATCCCGCCTGACGCACCATCATTCCGTTGGCGAATGGTCCGATCAGGCTGCGCTGACCGCCTTTGCCGCGCAGTGTGACCTGCTGACACTCGAAAACGAGTTCATCGACGCCGCACCGCTGTTCGCGCTGGAAGCCGATGGCGTTCCCGTCTATCCGCGTCCGGCGACACTGGCGATCATTCAGGACAAGCTGCGCCAGAAACAGGTTTACGCCGGGGCAGGGCTGGCGGTGCCGGAGTATAGCGCCGTCGAAAGTGTGGAGGATGTCGTCGCGGCGGCGGAGCACTTCGGCTATCCGATGGTGCTGAAGGCGCGTTACGGCGGCTATGATGGCTACGGCAACGCGACCCTCCGCACGCCTGACGATCTACAGCCTGCATGGGACAAACTCGACCAGCGCGAGACACGCGGCCTGATGGTCGAGGCGTTTGTGCCGTTCGTCCGCGAACTGGCGGTGATGGTGCTGCGCGGCAGAGATGGCGAAACCCGCGCCTATCCGGTCGTCGAGACCCTCCAGCAGAATCATATCTGCCATCTGGTGCGCGCACCGGCTGCGATCTCAGAGTCAACTGCACAGCATGCAGCAGAACTTGCGATTCGGGCGGTCGAACTGCTGGATGGCGTCGGTGTATTCGGCGTAGAGTTGTTCGAGCTGGCCGATGGAACCGTGCTGCTGAATGAGATCGCACCGCGCCCGCATAACTCCGGCCATTACACGATTGAAGGCTGTGTCACGTCGCAGTTTGAAAATCATCTGCGGGCGGTGCTGGGCTGGCCGCTTGGTGAAACACGCCTGGGCCATCCCGCCGCCGTGATGGTCAATATCCTCGGCACACGTTCCGGCCCGGTCAATCCGTCGGGCATCCGCGATGCGCTGGCGATTTCGGGGGCGCATGTGCATCTCTACGGCAAACACGAGGTGCGTACCGGGCGCAAGATGGGACATATCACCGTCTGTGGGGATTCGGTCTCAACGGCGGAGACAGCGGCTCTGAATGCGCTTCAGAATGTGGATCTCTAGGACTAATTCCTTAATTCATTGCCCATCATTCCTGAGGATCTTAATTCTTAAGCGCTTATTTGAGCTTATGATAGGGGTAACTGGTTTTATCATGCAGACACTATCGAGACCCAATGAATACTCAGCGACGCGTGCGTGCTATCTTAATCAATCGTAACAATGAACTCGTGCTTCTCAAACGCATTCGTGAAGGTTTCGCCCCTTACTGGGTTACTCCGGGCGGCGGCGTGGAACCTTCGGACACGTCCTTTGAAGGCGCACTCACGCGGGAACTGCGCGAAGAAATCGGCGGCACGGCGGACATTATCCGTCCGGTGCTGATGATTGAACACCTGCTGGAAGAAGACATCGTCGTCCACCAGTGGTTTTACCTGTGCTACCTGCTCGGCTGCAACTTCGATAAGCGCAGCGGCCCCGAACTGCTCGGCGGTCGCAGCACTTACGAGCTGGACACTGTCCCGCTGAAGCCGGAAGCACTGCGCCCGCTGAATATTCAGCCAGAAAAGCTGAAATCGTTCCTGATCGCTAACTGCAACCAGCTTATGGCTCTGCCGGCGATCCGGTTCTAGATTTAACGCGCAGATGCATAAGCATCTGTACGTGTGGTTGTACATGTAGTTGTTTCTCTCCTCCTTGAAAGCAGCACGGCCTTCGGCTAATCCCCGGAGGCCGTGCTGTTTTTATTGATCGTCAGGATTTCAACTGTACTTCCCGCTTGCAGGGCCATGAGGTCGCGATCCGTTCAAAGCCGAACTTCTCCAGAATCGGACGGCTCATCGGGCTGGCATCGACCGTGAGGTATTGGAAGCCGCGTGCCCGTGCTTCCTGTGCGCGGACGGCCAGCAGCCCGGTATACAATCCCTGTTTGCGATAGGTACTGATGGTAGATCCACCCCAGAGGCTGGCGAATGGACTGTCACTGTTCGCTGGTGGAAAATAAATCCACGCGGCGCTGGCCGGCTGCCCATCGACATAGGCGGTATAGATACTCATCTGATCGGCGAA
>JAEZAF010000309.1 GCA_023430545.1 Chloroflexota bacterium | reverse complement strand
GGCAGCAGACGCCATGTCTCATCGCGGTCCGGCTTACCGGGGAGGTTCACCACCGGCTCGTCCTTCAACGTTATATACCGCGAGAAACGGCGGGTAAGCGCTTCGCGCATCGACTGGTAATCGTCTGAGCCTTCGTGCTCCACCGTGCGGATATTGAAACGACGGTACTCGCTTTTCTTCGGTACACCCTGCACGAACACCACCCTGCTGGCGACAATCGCCGTCCCCTGTGTGGTGCTGATGTCGTAGCACTCGATGCGGTTCGGGATTTTCGGCAGCTTCAGGTGTTCCTGAAGTTCGGCCATCGCCGTCTCCTGCTTGGTGGTGTCCATCTGCCACTGAGCCTTCATCATGCGCAGGGCTTCGGTGGCGTTTTCCTGAGCCATCTTCACCAGATCGGCCTTGTTTCCACGCTGCGGTACGGTGATTTCCACCTTACTGCTGCTTCGCTTGTCGCTTAGCCAGCGCTCGATAATGCGCGACTCTTCAATATGGCTTGGTAAAATCAATTCACGCGGGATCTCTTCAGCATCGCTGTAGAACTGGGTGACGAACTGGCTCAGCACGACGTCGTCACTTTCACCCTCGGCATTATCCAGACGGCGCGAGTCACTGCCGATCAGTTTGCCATTACGGATGAACATGATCTGCACCATCGCATCACCGTCTTCACGCGCAACGGCGATCACATCGTGATCGGTCATCTTCGGGCTGACGGCGCGGTGCCGCTGGGTGATGTACTCAATCGCCTTAAGCTGATCGCGCATGACCGCCGCACGCTCGAAGTTCATATTCTCGGATGCGGCTTCCATCTCGCGTGTCAGGCGCGAGATCACACCTTCCGATTTGCCACCGAGCACGTCCATCAGTTCGCTGATCATCTGCCTGTACTGAATCTGATCGACCTTGCCAATGCACGGTGCATTACACAGTCCGATGTCATAAAACAGACAGGCGCGTTCATCACGTCCCGTGATCACACGGTCGCAGGTCAAATACGGGAACGCTTTGCGCAGCACTCGCAGCGTATTCTGTACCGCCCACATCGCAGCATACGGGCCGAAGTACCGGCTGCCATCCTTCAGAATGCGGCGTGTCGTCTCCACCTTAGGGAACGGGTCCTGCCATGTCACACGGATATAAGGATAGCGCTTGTCGTCCTTCATCATCACATTAAAGCGCGGCTTGTGCTGCTTGATCAGTGTCTCTTCGAGGATCAGCGCCTGCACTTCGCTGTCGGTCACGATCACGTCAATATCCGTGATCAGGGTGCGCATCAGCAGCTTTTTGGGTTCCAGATTGGCATTGGGTGTGAAGTAACTGCGGACACGGTGGCGCAGCTTCTTCGCCTTGCCAACGTAGATAATTTTGCCGGATTCGTCTTTCATCAGGTAACAACCCGGCTTCATCGGCAGTGAAGCGAGGATGCGTTCAATATTCTCAGGTGCGTGGAATACCATAATCAGATTGGGGTCTGTAATCCGTTGGAAATTTGTTCTATTTTACCTCGAATCATCTCGTGATCAAACAGGCAGAGTTGGCTGGGAGTACGTTCTATTCCGTATACCTGAGTCAAAAAGATACCTCCGCAGCCTGTGGCATGCGGAGGTATCTGTGAATTTCAGTCTGGATGTGTGAGGCCTGGAGATTACGCCTCAGTGGGAGGCAGGTGACCGCGACGCACTTCGTAGAAGAAGAGGACGAAGAACACCAGCGACAGGACCAGCACGACCACACCTGCTGTGATGACACCGGTGGCGACGTTGTCCCAACCGAAGGCGGAGAGCAGGTTACCACGCAGGTTGCTACCATTGAGCATCGAGTTACGCAGGTTGGTAACGGTTGCCAGATCAGCTTCGGCTTCGGCAAGTGCTTCTTCATCGCCAGCTTCGCGAGCTGCGGCGACTGCTGCTCTCAGTTCACGCTGTGGGCCGCCCAGTGTCGCATATGCTGCGCCGGGATAGCCAGCCTCTTCCGCTGATTCACGCATGTGCAGGCCGATGTATTCTGAATAAACTTTGGCCTGATTACCGGTCAGCAGCGGCTGCCCGGCGTTTTCAACGATACCCGGGATCGCCCGTTCGGCGTCGGTCAGTCCCTCGGCAGGAGAGAAGCTGATCTGCTGGCTTTCAAGTTCAGCACGAATATTATCCTGGACAAAACGGCCTAACCCTAATGCCACACCGCCCACGATCAGAGATCCGATACCGAGGATGAGCCAAAGAAGCAGGACTCTCGACCACATAGCTGCTGAAAGACGATGACTGAGGTATTTCATGATGTAACTCCTGTGTGTGTTTGAAGCTCGTAAATTACTATAATGACATTATACGACAATGCGCTTCAGCTCCAAGCGTTTTAGCCGAAGGGGTGACGTATAACATCACAAACAAGTGTATTTTGTCAATCATGAGGAAAATGGAAACATCCTATTAAGAAGCAATTAGTATATAACGGCAAATATCGCGGGTATGATGGACGTAGTACATAAGGGCAGAGCTGCTTCCCTGCCCCTGCATCCACCCCTGATGACATCGTGATAAGTGTCAGGCCTGATGGAAGTGTGGGAGTACATCCTGGGCGACCTGTTCCAGCCCTTCGATGTCATCCAGATCGATCCATTGCAGCATAAAACGCTCTACGCCAGCTTCAGCGAACGCGCCGAGCTGGTCAATCACCGCTGAGGGGGTACCGACAATCAGGCCGCGTGCGATCAGATCATCCACCTTACTGCGGTCGTGTCCTCGGGCGGCGAGACGGGCATCCAGCGCGGCGTCGTCCTTACCGAAGATGATCTGTGTCATCAGGGACCGCTTGACACTGCCCGGATCGCGTCCGTTCTCACGGAGCAGATCGTTCAGCAGCCGGGTGCGATCGCGATAATCTTCGAGCGAGATGAAGACACCGTTCCACTCATCGGCGTACTTCGCGACCAGCGGCATCGTCTTCTTCGGGCCTTTTCCACCGATCATGATCGGTGTTTTGCGCTGTGGGCGCGGCAGCAGAATGGCCTCATCGAGTGCGAAGTGCTTGCCCTGCCATGTGACCGGCGAGTCACTTTCAAGCAGTTGGCTGGTGATCTCCAGCGCATCTTCGAGCATCTCATAGCGGGTGGTGAAGTCGTAGAAGGGGATACCGAAGTTGTGATGCTCACGATCCTGCCAGCCTGCCCCCATGCCGAGGATCAGCCGACCGTCGCTCAGATCATCCACCTGTGCGGCCATGCGAACGGTCATGGACGGATGGCGAAATGTGACCGGCGCGACACACGGCCCGAATTCGATGCGCTGGGTATGGCTGGCAGCGTAGGTCAGCGAGACCCACAGTTCAAGCGAGTCCTTGTCGGGCGGGTTCGGATTCGTAAAGTGATCGGAGCGGAAGACGCACTGGTATCCGAAATCCTCAGCAGCCTGCAGAAGACGCTTCCAGCGCGGCCAGTTCAGCCCATCCTGTCCTTCGATCATGATACCGATTTGAGTCATCAGGTTTCCCCTCTCGTGTACGAATGCAGGAATCATACCAGACGAGGGGGAAGCGGCAACAAACAACCCCTCATCTTTATATCCTGTAATGAGATCTTGTTGAGACTCTCAAAGTGTCTCAGCGTCAAAACTCGACAGTCGGCGATCCCTCGATACAATCGACGGTCAACAGAACAGTGATGATTTAACCAACAGAAAGAAGTGAGCACATGCAAATCGTGGTCTTTACGCATCGCGGACAGGCGAACCGGATCGGTGTGATCGAAGGCGATGAGATTATCGCCTCATCATGGAGCACCTCACTGTTGAATCTGATCGAAAGCGGCATCACGCTCGGCGTTATCAGCCAGCGCTTCCCGATTGCGGAATGTAAGATCCATGCACCGCTGCATCCCGGCAAGATCCTGTGCGTTGGGCGCAATTACGCCGCGCACGCCGCCGAACTGGGTAATGATGTACCGGAAGCACCGCTGATCTTCTCCAAGTTCTCGTCCAGCGTGATCGGTCAGGGTGAAGCGATTACGTGGAAGCGGTCGATCACCGATATGGTGGACTGGGAAGGCGAACTGGCGATTGTGATCGGGCGGCGCGGCAAGGACATCACTGCGGAAGAAGCGCCCAACTATATCTTCGGATACACCATCGCCAATGATGTCTCGGCGCGTGATTTACAGGATGCGGAGTCGCAGTGGGCGCGGGCCAAAGGAATGGACACCTTCTGCCCGCTGGGGCCAGCCATCGTCACCCGTGACGAGATCCCCGATCCACAGGATCTGGCGCTGAAGACGATGGTCAACGATGAGGTGATGCAGGATGGAAACACCAATGACATGATCCACGGCGTTTATGAGCTGGTGGCCTATTGTTCGCAGACCTTCACACTCGAACCGGGCGATGTGATTCTGACGGGGACTCCGTCCGGTGTGGGCAAGGGGATGAAGCCCCCGCGCTTCCTGAAGGATGGTGATACTGTCAGTGTGACGATTGACAAGCTCGGCACGCTGTCCAACCCATGCAAGGTCAGCGAGTAGGGTTTGCAGCAGCAGCGGCAGCAGCACAAAAATTTTGTGCTGCTGCTACAAGCATACAGGGCGCAATGTATTGCATCCTTATGGGGTTGCGGCGGCACGGTCAGGGGTGGTAGGTTTCACATAGCCTCCGGTGTTTGGTGCGATTGCAGCAGTTTGTTGCTGCTGCTGCACAAAAAAAATATGTGCAGCAGCAACAAGCCCTCATTATTTTTGTATTGTCTTCAGTACAAATCATAGCACGAATGTTCGGGTTGTGCGGTTCGAATTTTCTAACGAAGTGGACCGAAAATCCGCGTGGTGACTCACCAGTGAAAATGAGAAAATTCATAGAACGCTTATTCTATCCCCTGCGGTGAACTGACGCGGAAAAGAAGGATCTGTGAGGTAGTGTCAGGCAGACGATGGCGCAGTCGATCACTATTGACAGTGCTATACGGTCTGATATGCTGAATGGAAGATTTCATCAAAATTCCGATGGGTCTTAACCAGGATGAACCTTGTGTCTCCACTTCAACTGATCAGATCGCAGACTACTATTGTGATTCTCTTGCAGGGCACTGCCAGAATCCATTCTCCACCTAACGGTTAGCTCCCGCTTCTATCCTGTCGCTTCGACGTAATTCCATCTACATCCAACACTACATCTGAAATCGCCATCCGTTTTGTATTCAACCTTCGGCAGTTGCAGCCTGTAAAGGGGTTTTACTGTGAGAGTGAATGTCGGGCGTTTGCTTGTCGGCGCGCCTATCGCTACCCAGGATATGGAACATCAATCGATCAGCCGTCCGGTGGGGCTGGCTGTCTTTGCATCAGACGCATTATCTTCGACCGCGTATGCGACCGAAGAGATCCTGATTATCCTCGGCCTCGCCATCGGTGCGGGGGCTACAACACTGTGGGACGCACAGGCTGGCGGCACGTCGATCTTCGGCCTGTCGATGCCAATTGCGATTGCGATCGCGACACTGCTGGCGATTGTCACGCTGTCGTACCGTCAGACGATTTACGCGTATCCCGGCGGCGGCGGTGCTTATATCGTCGCACGCGATAACCTCGGCGAAGTCCCGGCGCAGATTGCCGGTGCCGCGCTGCTGCTGGACTACGTGCTGACGGTGGCCGTCAGCATCAGCTCCGGCGTGGCGCAGATTGTCTCCGCCTTCCCGGATCTGCTGCCCTTCCGCGTGCTGATGGCGCTGTCGGTCATCCTGATTATGACGATTGTCAATATGCGCGGTCTGAAGGAAAGCGGACGCATCTTCGCGGTGCCAACGTATTTCTTTCTGGGGACGATGCTGCTGATGATCGGTGTTGGGCTGATCCGCTATCTGACCGGCACGCTGGATGAACTGGTCCCGACCGAAATGCAGATCGAGTCGTTCCGCGAGTTACAGGGACATCACGGCGGGCTGACAAGTCTGGGACTGTTTCTGGTGCTGCGCGCTTTCTCCAGCGGCTGTACGGCACTGACGGGTATTGAGGCGATCTCGAACGGGATCACGGCCTTCAAGAAGCCGCGCAGCCATAACGCGGCGGTCACGCTGATGTGGATGAGCGGCATCCTGATCGTGCTGTTCCTCGGTATTACGTTTCTGGCAAATCATACGCATGTGATCCCGCTGGAAAACGAGACGGTGATCTCTCAGCTTGGGCGTGCGGTCTTTGGGCCGGACAGTTTCCTGTGGCGTGTCACGCTGTTTGCGACGGCCCTGATCCTGCTGATGGCGGCCAATACCAGCTATGCGGACTTCCCACGGCTGGCGGCGCTGCTGGCGGGGGATGGCTTTCTGCCGCGTCAGATGACCTTCCGTGGCAGTCGGCTGGTGTTCTCGTGGGGGATTCTGCTGCTGGCGCTGGCTGCAGCGTTTCTGGTGGTGATCGCGCAGGCACGTATCAGTGCGCTGATCCCGCTGTACGCGGTGGGCGTGTTCATGAGCTTCACGATCTCGCAGTCAGGTATGGTGCGTCGCTTCTGGCGGTCCGGACATCTGAAACCGGGCGAAAAGATCAAGGGACTTGAGACCGACATCGAATACGACTCGCACTGGTGGCACAAGATTCTGGTCAGCGGTCTGGGCGCGGTGTGTACCTTCGTCGTGATGGTGGTATTCGCGGTGACGAAATTCACCAGCGGTGCATGGATTATCGTGCTGCTGATCCCGTTCATCGTGTTCATCTTCTCTCGGATTCACCATCACTATAAGGATGTGGCCCGCGTGCTGAGCCGTGAACACGCCGGAACCATCGAAACGCGCCCGGTGCAGACGATCATCCTGGTCGATCAGGTCCATGCTGAGACGATCCGCATGGTGAACTTCGCGAAATCACTGGGGCATCCGTGGCAGGCGATTCATGTCGCGATTAACCCGGACCGCACAGCGGATACACAGCGCAAATGGGAACAGCGGATCGGCGAAGGCGAACTGGTGATGCTGAGTTCACCTTACCGTCACCTGATCGAGCCGATTCAGGAACACATCCGTTATTTACAGACGAAAGTCCCCGGCAGCTTTGTGCATGTGATCATGGGGCATCTGGTGATGCACAGCTTCTGGGAACAGGGGCTGCATCAGAACAGCGCGCTGATTTTCAACGTCGGGCTGGGGCACATGGAAAATGTGGTCGTGACGACGGTCCCGTATCAGATCGACAAGAACGATGACACGCTGATTCAGGATGAGGCGGATGTGGAACCGGTCGCGGTCATCGAGACGGAGCAGAACGTCGATACCACCACGCCGGAAATCGAAGCTGCACAGGAAACCGACCCGAAGACGCAGTTCTGAAGGTGGAGTTGGGGAAGAGGCGGAAAAGCCCCCTATCCCCGGCCCTTTCCCCCACTCGCTACAGACGGGAAGAGCATCCGTCGTTCGCTCCGAGGGAAAGGGAGAAAAACAGGTCACCGCAGATCAATTTCCTTTCCTCGGAGTAAAGCAACTGG
>JAEZAF010000155.1 GCA_023430545.1 Chloroflexota bacterium | reverse complement strand
CTGACGCAGGAGTCGCTCGAACAGTGCTTTAAGGATAAGGATCGCCTGACCTATGAACAGTTTCTACAGGTGATTGATGGTCAGACGACCGGTGCGCTTCGGGCCTCTGTGGGGATTGCCAGCACCTTTACCGATGTCTACCAGTACCTGCAGTTCGCCAGAACCTTCATCGACCGGCAGATGAACTGACCGGCGAACGACCGGGCAAGTCCAGCCCGCACATTCTGCGTGAAACAAAACCGACCCGCTCTCAGGCGGGTCTTTCTTTGTCAGACATGAAGGGCAGTGGGCCGGTTACCGCAGCATATCCATCACATTGAGGTGCTTCAGGGCGGACAGATTCAGGCGGCTAAGCCACGATTCTTCAGCGGCAGGGGCGGCATTTTCCAGCCGGTCAATCAGGCGCTGGAACCAGCCGCCGTTAGCTGCATTGGATGCAGGCTCCAGCGTCACATCGTGCCGCTGTATAGACGCTTTCCATGTGCTGACTGCATCTTCAAGCCGGTCAGCAAAGTCATTCAGTTCGGCGCTGCGGATGCTGCGATCAACGCCACTGTGGCTGAAGTCACGGCTGATGGTCTGGATACTGTCTGGCTGGGGATTCACAAAGCTGTGATTCGCCTGTTTGCCGAGAAAGGCGAAAGGGTTGATGACTTCGGACTCGACGCTGTCGGCGCTGTCCAGCCGATCCAGCAGATGATCCAGCCATTGCAGTACGGGGTTCTGTGGTGATGGGTGATCCGGAGTCGAGTCCTGCGCCAGTACACCGGTCCTCAGTGTCAATGAAAGCGCGATCACAAACAGAATAGTCAACAGTTGTTTGAAGAACATGGTACACCTCCACAAAGTGTCTCAAATGTACGATTGATGCTGATCTCGTCAATTTCAGTCCAGTTTGCAGTGGTTTGAATTGCCTTGGCAATCTCTTTCTGATTTACCCCCAGAGTGTAAGAAAAATATCGGCAAGAGCTTGGATTTCTCTGAGATTTTCGGCTCAGCAGACCGCTTAAGATAACCCGTATCGCGCTTAGACGTGAGCGATTGGTTTTGTAAATGTCAAAAAGGCTCAGTTCAGATGCCAGTAGGCGCGTTCGGCTTGGTGCAGATACTCTCGGACGAGTGGATGCCCGAATCGCCCCAGTGTGTGGATGACCAACCCAGCTTCATAATCGGATCTTCGGAGCATGTTCAGGTTGAAATCCATTCGCGATGCCGTGTTTGGAGAGGTCAGTGTGATCCGATATTCCTGCTCGACACGAAAATCCCTCAACGTATAACGAATGCCGGGAAGGTTGTTGACAATCCAGTACGTCTCGTTCTGGAAATAATGATTCTCATCATTGGCTGGGATGTTACAGCGCAGCCTGCCCAGCAATGCCCCTAATAAATCCGCCCAGACATCAATGGCGTGCAGATCGCAGCATTCACCGATCAGTGTTTTCATCAGCATGGACTGGAAAACATGATCGTGCCGGTACAGACGGCAGTTGCTTTCAAGAATGTTGTGGCCGAGCTTCAACAGAGTATTGAGCATCTCCTCAGGTGACTGGTGAATGCCTACGAAATAGCCTTCGAAGCCAGTGCCATTGGTGAAGAAGGGGTTGCGCAGCTTGCGCACCATTTCCCATGCCAGATAAGCGCGCTCGTATCTGCGGCTGCGGTGTGTCAGTGTGTCCAGAGGGATATCGTGAACCTGAAGCCATCCGTACAGTGTAATGTCGTAAGGAACCTTCGATTTGACGATCATCGGGATACTCTTTCACGAAAGGATCTGCCAGTGCTATGCACCGGACTGATTGGTGGGGGAGGCGCGTTTTTCAGGCCGGCCTTGCTTCAGAATGAGCCGGTCCACGCGTTGACCACTGCTGGCTCATTCCACTCTCTATTATAGGACTCGCGTCCCCTGAAGGGGATGTGGCAACCCTGCTGACAGCGAAAATGATGACAAAAGTAAGTTCTCCACGGTGACATTTTTTTCAGCGTGTGTTTGTGGACCATGTCTGGCACCGCATGTTTATGCAATGCTCATGCACTCTGTGGCTAACACTAAACTCGAAATTATATAAATTGCACAAGCTGCTGTGAAAAATAACACAAGTTGTGATAAGGTGATTTGCACAAGGAGGCGCTGTGCCGGAAAGGGTTTTGCTTCTCTGGTTTAATAGATAAGAACATCATTTTGGAGTCATTATGCTTTATATTTAACGACAGTTTTAAAATCCGTAATTTTTATTACTAAGCAGCCCCTATACCGACGTGATGCGAAAAACGCCATCAGTGATGGTAAGTTGCGCCTATTCAACGGTGAAAATCTCGCTGACCCCAGTTGACTCGTTATGCAAAATGCACATAGAATGTGGTCTCTTCAGGGACGTTCGCTTTATGCAATTCCCACAGAGGTATTGCCTTAAGCAGCGGCATTTCGTGCCTGTAAAGAGGTCATCGACCGTCGTTTCAAACCTGTCAGCCGTTAAATAAACTTTTTAGGAGAAACAAATATCATGTCAATTACAGTTGTTCGTCCGAAGAAGCAGGATCTCAAAAACAGTACGATCAAGCGCTGGGTGTATCTGTTCGAAGAGATCGACGCCGTCCAGAAACTGGTGGATGGCTCGTGGGACCGGGTGCGCGGACTGCTCGGTGGCAAGGGAGCCGGGTTGGGGCATATGACTCGTGCAGGTGTCCCGGTTCCACCTGGCTTCATCGTGACGACCGAGGCCTGTAACGCCTATCTCGAAGCCAATGGACAGTTCCCGCAGCATCTGTGGGATCAGATAGTGGCGCTGCTCTGCAAACTGGAGGAGAAGACCGCTAGAACTTTTGGCGGTGCGCAAAATCCCCTGCTGATCTCGGTGCGTTCCGGCGCGAAATTCTCCATGCCTGGGATGATGGACACCGTCCTTAACCTCGGCCTGAACGACGAGATCGCTGAAGGCATGGCCCGGCTGACAGGCGACGAGCGCTTTGTTTATGATGCCTATCGTCGGCTGGTGCAGATGTTCGGTATTGTGGTGATGGACATCCCGAACGAGCGGTTTGAGGATTATCTCACTGCTGTCAAGCGTGAACGCGGGATGAAATCGGATGTCGAGCTGACGGCTGACGACTGGAAAAAGGTGACCTCCGAGTATAAGCGTATCTTCTGCCAGGAGACCGGCGGCGAATTCCCACAGGACCCGCATCGCCAGCTTGAAATGGCAGTCGAAGCGGTCTTCAGGTCGTGGAATGGCAAACGCGCTGTCGATTATCGCAATGCCGCCGGTATCCCGCATGATCTGGGAACAGCCGTCACCGTGCAGATGATGGTCTTTGGAAACCTGAACGAAAACTCCGGAACCGGCGTGGCTTTCACACGTAATCCGGCGACTGGCGAAAAGATGCTGTTTGGTGATTATCTGATGAATGCACAGGGAGAGGATGTGGTCGCTGGTATCCGTACACCCGTCCCGATTGCCGAACTGAAGCGCGAAAACCCCGAGATCTACGCGCAGTTTATCGAGATCGCCAGCAGGCTGGAGCAGCATTACCGCAATCTTCAGGATGTCGAGTTCACGATTGAAAACGGCAGGCTGTGGATGCTCCAGACCCGCGACGGCAAATGTACCGCTCGTGCTGCGGTGCGGATCGCGGTCGAGATGGCGAATGAAGGGCTGATTTCCAGAGAAGAAGCCGTGATGCGTGTGACGCCTCAGCATGTGATACAGCTTCTGCATCCCCAGTTCGATGATGCTGCCCGCGACGAAGCCCGAAAAGCAGGCCGTCTGATCGCGACCGGTGTCAATGCATCGCCGGGGGCGGCGGTGGGCGTGGCGGCCTTTGATGCCGATCTCGCGGAGCAGTGGGGCAAGGAAAATCGCTCGGTGATTATGATTCGCCCCGAAACCCGACCAGACGATGTACATGGGATGCTTGCCTCTCGCGGTATCCTCACCAGCAGAGGCGGCGCGACCAGCCATGCGGCAGTGGTGGCGAGGCAGTTCGGTGTCCCATGCGTGTGCGGGGCCGAAATGGTAGAGATCGACGTACACAAGCGCAGGCTGAAGGTTGGCAAACGGGTGATCCGCGAAGGCGAGACACTTTCGATTGACGGTTCGACCGGCGAGGTCTTTGTTGGTGAGATCGAGCGGATCGAGCCGGAATTCTCGCGTGAAGTCGAACTGCGTACACTGCTGACATGGGCTGACGAATTCCGACGGCTGGAGATTTACGCCAATGCCGATTATCCGGCGGATGCCCAACGCGCCCGTGATTATGGCGCTGAGGGGATTGGGCTGTGCCGGACGGAGCACATGTTCTTTCAGGATGACCGCCTGCCGCTGGTTCAATCGATGATCCTCTCCGAACCTGGAAGTGAGGCTGAAGCGCACTATCTGGAAAAGCTCAAATGCTTCCAGCACGATGATTTCTACGGCCTGCTGAAGGCGATGGAAGGGCATCCGGTGATTATCCGCCTGCTGGACCCACCGCTGCATGAGTTTTTACCGGAATACGGACAGCTCACCCTGCGTGCCGCCGGTCTGCGTCTGATAGGAGATCAGACACAGGAACTGGAGCGTGTGGAAGCACTTCTCGGCGTGGTTGAAGGCATGCGCGAGATTAACCCGATGCTCGGCCTGCGCGGTGTCCGCCTGGGGATTATGCGCCCAGCGCTGAGTGCGATGCAGGCACGGGCACTGTTTCAGGCCGCGTGTCAGCTTCAGAATGAAGGCGTGACGGTCTATCCGGAGATCATGGTGGCCGTGACGTCTGATCCGAGTGAGGTCCGCTTTATGCGCGAACTGATCGAGCAGATCGCGGATGAACTCATGGCGGAGTACCAGTGCAAGGTCGAATACAAGATCGGGACGATGATCGAGCTTCCGCGTGCCGCGATTATGGCTGACCGGCTGGCGGAATACTCTGAGTTCTTCTCCTTCGGCACGAATGACCTGACACAGACCACGTTCGGTATCAGCCGTGATGATGCGGAAGGCAAGTTCCTCTTACCGTACGTTGAAAAAGGTCTGCTGGCTGAAAATCCGTTTCAGGTGCTGGACGAGCACGGCGTCGGTTTTCTGATCGATGTCGCCGTGCAGCGTGGGCGCACCACCCGCCCAGAGATGGAAATCGGCATCTGCGGTGAACACGGTGGTGACCCGCAGAGTATCGAGTTCTGCCATCGCAGCGGGCTGGATTACGTGAGCTGCTCTCCGTTCCGCGTACCGGTGGCGCGTCTGGCGGCGGCCCATGCTGCCCTGAAGCATCGTTAGAGACGACCGGCGTTTTTTTGTCGTCTGCGGATTGTGGCGGTGGCGGCGGCGCGAAAAAAATGCGCCGCCGCAGCGATTTTTCCCCTCAAAATGAACGGCGGTGGCAGCGTTGCGGCGTAAATGCGCTGCAAGACGCGCAGCAATGCGCCACAAGGCGCAACAAGTCGCGCTGCAAGACAATCATTTTCGGGAGCACACGCAGGTGCTCCCCTTCTTCCAAAAGGTGGTGGCGATACATGGCGGGTCGGCTGGTTACTCCGCATGAGCTGCTTGTTGTTTGTAGCTGTTTGCTGCTGCTGCTGCTGC
>JAEZAF010000243.1 GCA_023430545.1 Chloroflexota bacterium | reverse complement strand
CACGGGGTGAGTAAAAGCCGGTGATGCGAATGGGCCGGTTGATGTCCTGAAGCAGGTCCACCGTCTCCGGTGACAGCGAGTAATCCTGACGCTGTGTCATATCCAGTGTGATGACCGCCCGCTGAAGCAGAATATAGACCGTCGCCACCAGCGCAATCAACGCCATCGTCAGGATGACCGTCATGGTGCTGAAGCGGGCGCCGCGTCCCCGGAAAAGCCCGGCGGCCTCTCGCGGAGCCAGCACGATCCAGACTACAGTCGCAATCACGCCCACGATGAGCAGCGCGAGAATGCCGGAACTGAACTCGCCTTGCCACACCCAACCGATCAGGCCGAGGGTCAGCGCCAGCGCCCCGACAATGCTGGCAATCTGCGCCAGCCGCTGTTTCAGCGGTGTCTCGGTGATCTGGGAAGTGTCATCAGGTAAGGAAGCAGTACGGTTAGCCATCAATTGGCCTCACATCAGACTCTTGATTTAGCATTGGGAACTTATTGCAGCCGTCTGGCCGCCACTGCCCGGATGGTGACAAACAGCATGATCACGATAATCCCGGCGAAATAGGCGACATCCTCCGCCCGCAGCAGACCAGCGGCAAACGAACTGGAAAAATGCCCCTGAAGCGATAACTGACGGATCACCCGCGCCAGCTCGATGTTAGCGACGATCTCGCCGGCCAGATCGCCCAGCCACAGCATCGTCAGTGCGGCGATGCTGAGAAACGCCGCCAGGATCTGGTTTTCGGTAGTGGCAGAGAAAAACAGACCAACTGCGAGGGTCGCGCCGCCGTACAGCCAGATGCCGATATAGGCCGAAATCGCATGGCTGAGATCCGGGCTGGCCTGAATCAGGATCAGTATCACCTGATAGACCAGTGTCGCGCCCAGCAGCAGACTGTAGAACGTCCATGCAGCGAAGAATTTCCCCAACACAATCGCGGCATCACTGACCGGTGCGGTCAGCAGCAGTTCAAGCGTGCCTTCGCGGGTTTCTTCGGCCAGCATGCGCATCGTCAGCACGGGGGCGAAGAAGATCATAAAAAAGGACAGATACAGCGGCACCAGCGCCGCATCCGGTGCGCGGACCGTGACGGCCAACGTCAGATCACTGGTAAACAGCAGACCGGTCAGCAGGAAGAAGGCCGCCGCAATCGTATAGGCGACCGGTGAGGTAAAGTACTGTGCGAGTTCGCGGCGGTAGACCGTCCACATAAATCAGGCGTCCCCTTTCGCCGGTGTATCGGCTGACACAGAAGCAGCAGATGGAGACACCAGATCGAGGAAGATGTCTTCCAGCGTCATTGCGACTGGTCGCAGCTCGATCACTTTCGCGCCGCTGGTGTGAATCCGGCTGGAGATCTCGGCGCGGATGTCATTGCGCGGCTTGGTGCGCACGGCGAAGCCTTTGCCCTGCGCTTCGACCGTCTGCACGCCGGTGATGCTCTTCAGCAGGCGTTCCATCGACGCTGCATCCGCACCAGTGACTTCGATATACAGTGACTCGCCGGGATACAACCTGCGCCGAAGCTGATCCGGTTTGCCTTCCGCCACTAACTGACCGCGATTGAGGATAATCACACGATCACAGACCTGTTCGGCTTCGCTCAGGATGTGGGTGCTGAACAGCACGGTATGATCACTGGCTAATGCACGCACGTTCTCGCGGACTTCAATCACCTGCTGCGGGTCGATGCCGATGGTGGGTTCATCAAGGATAATCACAGGCGGGTTATGGACCAGTGCCTGTGCCAGTCCGAGTCGCTGGCGCATCCCTTTGGACAGCTTGCGCACCAGTGATTTACGGCGGTCGTACAGGTTCACGCGTTCCAGCGTCTGCCCGACCTGTGTGCGGACATTCTCCACACCGCGCAGGCGTGCCCAGTAGGTGACAAAGCCTTCGACCGTCATATCAGGATACAGGGGCACGCGTTCCGGCAGATAACCGACGCGGCGACGCACTTCCATCGAATCGCGCAGGACATTGAACCCGGCGATTCTGGCGGTGCCGCTGGTCGGCGGCATAAAGCCTGTCAGGATGCGCATGGTCGTGGTCTTGCCAGCGCCATTCGGCCCCAGAATGCCGAGAATTTCCCCAGGCTGTGCATTGAAGGACAGGCCGCGCAGGGCTTCGAAGGTGCCGTAATGCTTGGTCAGGTTTTCAACTTCGATCATAAGGGTTGTACATCAGGTCCAATCGTGGATGATTTCACCTTGATCAGGGTATAATCGGAACTCGACGCCTGTGACATGGGTCTGTAAGAGGGATCTCAGCAGGTGAATGCCAGATCCGCTGTGGCAGACGCATGAATGGGCGGTTTTGCAATGCAGTTTCAACAGGCGTTTAGCAGGCAGTAACAATCAGCATACTAATCGCTGGTGATAAGTGCGTCAAGCAAAATCGACATTTGGCAACAAACTTTGACAATTCGCAACACACATTGACAACGAGTAACAGGACATCGCAATTATGGAAGGCATTTTAGCGCTGGAAGATGGGACCCTGTTCCCCGGCGTGGGTTTTGGTGCAGAGGGTGTGCAGACGGGAGAAGCCGTTTTCAACACCTCAATGACCGGCTATCAGGAAATACTGACGGACCCTTCGTACTACCGCCAGATCGTCACCATGACGGTGCCGCACGTCGGCAATACCGGCATCAACCTCGAAGATGTAGAATCCGAGAAGATCTGGGTCTCCGGTTTTGTGGTGCGCTCACTCAGCCCGATTGTCAGCAACTGGCGCAATCGCGGCACACTGGACGAATACCTGAAATCACAGAATGTGATCGGCCTGTCGGAAGTTGCCACACGCAAGCTGGTACGTCATATCCGCGAGCGTGGGGCCATGCGTGCCGCGATTGCACATGGTGAAGCAGCACGCGATACACAGGCACTGGTGGAACTGGCGCGGAACTCCCCTGATATGTCCGGCGCGAATCTGGTCGACGAAGTCACCTGTGACGAGCCGTACAACTGGTCAGAACGCAGCAGCGCTGAATGGTATCTCAAAAGCTACAATCAGGAGTCCGGCCCGCTGGTTGTCGCCTATGACCTCGGCATCAAGCACAATATCCTGCGTATGCTCACGGATCGCGGCCTGCGAGTGACCGTTGTACCGTCGCATACCTCGTGGGATAAGGTGATGGCGATGAAGCCGGACGGTGTCTTTCTCAGCAACGGCCCCGGTGACCCGGCGGCGGTCGATTATGCGATTGATAATGTGCGCAACCTGCTCGGTCAGGTACCGATCTTCGGGATCTGCCTGGGCCATCAGATTCTTGGTCTCGCGCTCGGCGGGAAAACCGAAAAGATGCGCTTCGGCCATCGCGGTGGCAACCAGCCGGTGCTGAACCTGCTGAATAATGTGGTCGAGATCAGCGCCCATAACCACGGATTCGCTGTCACCGCGGACAGCGAACTGAGCGGCGCAGAGATCACCCACATTAACCTGAATGACAAAACGGTCGAAGGGCTGCGCCATACCGAACTCGGCGTGTTCAGCGTCCAGTATCACCCGGAAGCATCACCCGGCCCGCATGACTCACTCTACCTGTTCGACCAGTTCGTCGATCAGGTGAAGCAGAAGGTTGAAGACAAGGTCTGAGCGTCGGCGTTTTGACGCATTGCTGACCTCACCCATGAGCATTACGGACACTACACCGGCATCTGCATCCAACAACCGCAGCGTGAACACGATCACGCGGGGCTTTTTCGCGCTGATCCTGCTCGGCTATGTGATCGTCGGGGCGCTGTTCGCTATCCGCACCCCGGCATGGCAGGCCCCGGACGAACCGGCCCATTATAATTACGTCGCACAGGTCGCGTCGGGTGGATGCTGTCCCCTGATCGAACCGGGGGACTGGGACAGCAACTACCTTGAGACCCTCAAGTCGGCACGCTTCGCACCGGATCTGCTGGACGAAATCGACAGCGTTCAGTACGAGGACCATCAACCACCGCTGTATTATCTACTGCTATCACCGGTCTACAAGCTGACGGACGGCAGTCTGACCGCCCTGCGCATCGCCTCGGTGCTGATCGGGACGCTGGTCGTCATCAGCGCCTTCGGCATTGGGCGCGAACTGTACCCATCACAGCCGCAGATCGCGCTCGGCGCGGCGGCCTTTGTCGCCTTTCAGCCGCAGCACGTCGCGATTCTGGCCTCGGTCAATAACGACGCGCTCGGATGGGCGCTGGTCGGCCTGATCCTGTGGGCGCTGGTGGTCTATCTCCGGCAGTCCCCACAGGCCAGCCGCATCGAAACATGGATGATTGGCCTGCTGCTCGGCCTCGGCCTGATCACCAAAGCCACCACGTACATGATGGCCGGTGTCGCACTGATCGTGATTGTGCTGAAGGTGTGGTCACTCCGCCGGTACTCTCATGCTTCACAGGGAATCACGCCTAACAAGCCGTTCACTTTCACCCAACCGCTGTGGATGGTCTCACTGCGCGAAGCCGCCGAACTGGTCATCCCGGCGCTGTGCCTGGGACTGGTGTGGTGGTTACGCAACTTCAGTGTGTACGGCGTGCCGGACTTTCTCGGCCTGCGAGCACATGATGCCGTGGTGGTCGGGCAGCTTCGTACCGCCACCGAGATCAGCACGATCGGGTTCGCCGCCTATCTCGAAAACTTCCTCCGCACTACCTTTTACAGCTTCTGGGGGATGTTCGGCTGGCAGGGCCTGCCGCTGGTTGGTAATCCCACCGTAGACTGGATCTATCCGCTGATCGGGCTGCTGCTGCTGCTGGCAGCGTCCGGCGTGGTGATCGGGCTGGTGCGCTGGTGGCGTCAGTCGCGCCAATTTCCTCCATTACCGGAAAACACCACGCATGATCTGCGTCTCGTCTGGCTGATGCTGGCTGCGCTGATCGTGCTTTCGATCCTCCAGTATTTCTATTACAACACCGAGTTCGTTCAGTTTCAGGGACGCTATATGTTCCCACTGCTGATCCCGCTTGGGCTGTTGATCGCGCTCGGCCTTGATGCATGGCGGCGTCTGCTGCTGGGACGCTGGCCCGCATCACGCTGGCTGGTGCCGCTGATCCTGTGCGGGTTCGCACTGCTGGATATCTATCTGCTGTGGCGGGTGATTGTCCCCAGCCTGTCGCCAGTGGGATAGCATCGGGTGAAATTGCCGTGATTCGCCCGATGTGCTACTATCTTGGGCTGTGAATTGAGACAGGTTATGCCGTTAGACATACTGTAAAGGACAACCGATGCGCACACGCGGTCTTCTGCTCTTTGTGCTGCTGAACATTCTGGTGACGATGGGCGTCGCCTTTGCGCTGATTACCTATTTCGACACACGCCAGCAGGGGCAGGCGGTGGTCGAATATCGGACCGTGGTGGTGGTCTATACCGCTACCCGCGACCCGAACGCCACCCCTGATACGATCATCATTACGGCGACACCGCGCCCCGGCGAAGTCGCGTCCCTGCCGACGGGTGTGCTGGATGACGCGACCGAAGAAGTCACGGCCACGCCGCAGCCACGCAACACCCTTCCGCCGGAGATCGAAGCCGACTCCGAGCTGGCGGCGACGGTCGCCGGACTGCCGGAAGGCTGTATCGTCCACACGCTGGCGGATGGCGAAAATCCATCGGTGCTGGCGGAACAGTACGACACGTCAATTGCGGCGATCCTCGCGGCCAACGCGCTGACCGAAGAAGACGCGGCCTTTTTGCAGATCGGGCAGGTGCTGGTGATTCCGCTGGAAAACTGCCCGCTTGAGTTCGTCCCCATCGGCACCAGCGAAGAATCGACTGACGCGACTGAAGAAATCGGCACGGCAGAGGCCACTGAAGACACGTCCGCGACCGAAACTCCAGCGGAGACTCCAACTCCGACCATTACGGCAACCATCACCCTGCCACCGACGGCGGTCGATGCACAGGTGCAGATTGTGGAAGTGATCGCACCGGGGGATGTCACCACCGAAGCGGTCGTCCTTCGGAACAATGGTCAAAGTGTCAATCTCGCCGGCTGGACTGTCAGTGATGCTGAGGGCAACACCTACACCTTCCCGGAAGGTTACCTGTACGACGGCGGAGAAATCACACTTTACACCGGCGTCGGTCCACGTACGGCCATCGTCACTTACTGGGGACGCGATCAGGCCGTCTGGGGTGAACCCGGCGAAGTCGTCACGCTGTCGGATGCCAACGGCGTGGTTCAGGCCAGCTTTCGTGTCCAATCTGCGGTCAATCTGAACTAGTACATCAACAAGATGGGTTGCTAATAGCCAATTTCATCGATGGCTTGAGTGTTTTTAGCACCGCCAATCAGTGACCATCACAGATGGCAACTTCGTTTCACATCAGCAAGCACGGAGGATCTTATTCGGCTATATTTCAATCTCTACAGCAATAGACTTATTCCGGCATAGATGATGTTTACACCACCAGCCTCACGGCCGGAATAATTGTTATCTCGTAACACAGCGGTTAGGTAACACGGGGGTTAGGTTAGTTAATTGTGTAGGAGCTAAATAAAAGACATAATCATAAACAAAACTCTCTAAATTAAGTGAAGTCATGGCAAAATTTTTCGTCAGTTATTCGCGAAGTGTTAAAGATGAAGTCCACAAGGTTATTGATCTGCTGATTGCCAGTGGGCACGATGTGTGGTGGGATGGCGATATCCCCGTCATGGCCGATTGGTGGGCGACGATTCTCGAAAAGATCGAATGGTGCGATGTCTTTATATTCGTCGCATCATTAAAGTCGGTGGAATCGCCCTATTGTCTGGCAGAACTTAAATATGCCAGTGACCGACAGCGTCCGATTTTGCCTTTTATGCTGGAAGGTCCCGCGATATTGTCATTGCCGCCAACACTGCCTTCGCGTGGACAGTGGCTACTCTACAACGGCGATGCAGCCCAGATGCTGACGCAGATTAATGATGCCTATCACAATATCAACTGGGAACTTCACAAAGACATTCCTGTACGGCGTCCTGCTGAGCCAATGACCGGTGGCAAGAGCCTCGCCAGACAGTTTCAGGAAGCGCGCCAACTTGCAAACAGCAAAGAATTTGACACTGCAAGAGTACTCTTTGCCAATATTAAACGGCTGGATTATGGTGAGTGGGGGATCGAATGCGATGAGTGGCTGGTCCGGCTGAGCAGCTATGAAGGTGTTATGGATCTGGTCGATGCAGATTTGACTTTACCTCGCGCCCGTACCGCATGGACGCTCCACATACGTAAACATGGTCGAGAATTTGACCCGCATGAGATCGGTTCCAAACTGCGTCAGGTTGCCCCTGCCAGGTCCCGCTTGCCATATATCAGGATTATATCGGCGGTTGGGGGTATTATTTTGATTATCACTCTCGTCGTTCCGATTCTAAATTCGCGTCAGGAAGAGCCTCTCTCATCAACGGTAACAGATGATAGAGCCAATCTGGTAGAAATCGAAGCTGATGCCGAACGAGTTATGACCCCCACCTCACCGCCGAACAAGCCTCTCACACCGATAACGACAGTCAACGGAACCAAACCAACGGAAATCGAAGCGGACTCCGAGCTGGCCGCCACCGTCGCCGGGTTGCCCGAAGGCTGTATCGTCCACACGCTGGCCGATGGCGAAAGCCCCTTCATTCTGGCCGAGCAGTACGAAACGTCCATTGAGGCCATCTTTGCAGCCAATGCTCTGACAGAAGAAGACGCTGCCTTCCTGCAGATCGGTCAGGTGCTGGTGATCCCGCTTGAGAACTGCCCGTTTGTTCCTATCGGCTCCAATGAAGAAAAAACGACCGGCGCGACCGAAACTCCAGCGGAGACTCCAACTCCGACTATTACGGCAACCATCACCCTGCCACCGACGGCGGTCGATGCACAGGTACAGATTGTGGAAGTGATCGCACCGGGGGATGTCACCACCGAAGCGGTCGTCCTTCGCAACAATGGCCGGAATGTCAGCCTGACCGGTTGGACGATCAGTGACGCTGAAGGCAACACCTATACCTTCCCGGAGCGCAACCTGTTCAGCAACGGTGAGATCACCCTGTACACCGGCGTCGGACAAAGCACACCGGTCGTCGCTTACTGGGGACGCGATCAGGCGGTCTGGGGCGAACCCGGCGAAGTCGTCACGCTGTCGGATGCGAACGGTGTGGTACAGGCCAGCTTCCGCGTTCCATCGGCGGTTAATTTAGGGTAGCCAATCCTCTATATTCACTGGTCTGCGGGTTGTG
>JAEZAF010000171.1 GCA_023430545.1 Chloroflexota bacterium | reverse complement strand
CGCTGGCATAAAGATTTCCTGCACCTGTCAGATAGAATGCGTATCTGATTTTGAAAAGCAAATATTACAATTTGTTATATAAGTACAGTTTACACCCAAACTGATCAGATAAAATAAGGGTTTGCCTAGTGATGGATTGACGATCACCTCTGCGAGCCGCAGAGAGGTGTCAGACTTCCCTGAAAAGCAGTGACATTCCACATCACGGTTTGGTTTGTGCAGTTCTTAACGATTGAGGTGGATCACCGCGCTTATGATGAGGTTGTATGTCTATAACTTCATGACTCAGGAGTAACTCTTGTACCGCCTTTCCCTTGTAACCCTGCTGCTCGTATTGGGCAGTCTTTCCCTATCCCCCGCCAGCCACGCACACCCCACTGCAGACCAGACAGTTCCGCTTCCACTGCAAACCCGCGCTGCCGATGATCTGCTGACAAACGCCAGCTTTGAAATCGACACCGACGCCGACGGTATCCCCGATGGCTGGACCGGTAAGAAAACCGACCTCAAAAAGGCCGATAAGCAGAAATGCAATAAGCCGGATAAAGTGCTTGCCAATACCGGTGAGTGCGCCTTCCAGTTCAATGGCAACCCGGACGGCAAAGGTAGCAAGCTTCAGCAGTCCCTCGACGATACCAGTGCTATCGCCAACGGCAGCAAAATCACGCTAAGCGCGTTCGTCAACATGAAAAGCGCCGCGCCAGCTACCAAAATAGCGGACCTGACGGTCAATCTCAGTGACGGAAGCAAGCGCAAACTCGAACTTCGCCTGCCTGCGAGTGGCGTATCCGGTTATACGAAGGTAAAGAAGTCTGTATTGGTGACTATCCCCAACGGCGTATTTGTCAGTGATGCCGCCCTCACGTTCCGCTATGGCGCAGCCAGCGGAAAGTATCTGGTGGACGATGTAAAGCTGAAAGTCGTTCAAAAGACGCCGTTTCCGCCCGCTAAGCTCATCGCCAGTGACGGTAAGGATGAAGATTATTTTGGTCATACTGTCACTCTAAGCGCAGATGGCAATACTGCGCTAGTTGCAGCAATTTATGACGAAGTCGTAAATTCTGCTCAGGGCACGGTTTATGTATTTGTACGCTCTGGCGGCATCTGGAGTGAGCAACAGGAGTTAACTGCAAGCGATAATGAGTATGGCGCTCTGTTCGGCGCTTCTGTAAGTCTAAGTGCTGATGGGAATACCGCTTTAGTTGGAGCTCCAGGCTTTGGAGAAATGGAAGAGCAGGCGCGAGGAGCAGCGTATGTGTTTGTGCGCTCGGGCGGCATCTGGACTCAACAGCAGCAGCTACTCGCAAGTGACGGTAAAATGAGCGATATTTTGGGTAACGCCGTTAGTTTGAGCGCCGATGGCAATATCGCTTTAATTAGTGGATCTGGCGAGGGAGCTTATATCTTTATACGCACAAATGGTATCTGGACAGAACATCAAAAGCTGGCAGTGGATGATATTGCTACTCCAACATACCTCGGTAAAGGAAAACTGAGTGCAAATGGTGATATTGCGCTCATTGGTGCTTCCTATGACACCGTGAACGGAAATGAGTATCAGGGATCTGCTTATATTTTTGAACGCATAGGCGATGTTTGGACTCAAAAACAGAAAATCACAGCTAACACTGGTGCAGCCGGAGAAAGATTCGGTTATGATGTGAGTATCAGTATGGATGGCAAAATCGCATTAATTGGTACCCCTAGTCACAAGGTTGGCGCTACTAAAGAACAGGGAACTGCCTATTTGTTCAAACGCTCTAACGGTGTCTGGACTCAACAACATCAATTCATTGCAAGCGATGGCGGAAAACGAGATCTCTTTGGTAGAGCTGTAAGCCTAAGTGCAGATGGTAAGCGCGTATTGATTGGTGCAACTTTGTGGTATCACAATACTCCGCGCCTCGTCAAAGGAAAGGCTTACCTATTCGTCAATGACGGCAGTAACTGGTCGGAGCAGAAGCTTCTTGCTCCCGACGGAGAAAAAGGTGATTACTTTGGTTATAGTGTCAGCCTGAGTACTGATGGAAGCACCGCAATCATTGGGGCCGATCACGATGACATCAAAGAAAACGAATGGGAGCAGGGTTCGGCGTGGGTGTTTGACCTGCGCTAGCTCATGAGGCGCTGAATCAAAAAGGCGATCCGGTGTGGATCGCCTTTTGAGTCGATAATCGGGTATACGCAGATTACATCCGCAGGCGATTTTCTTCTTCATCAGCCGCCCACGCTTCCCGCTCGACCAGCTCACCATCATCGCCCACTTCGAGGCGCTTGGGCTTTTCATAGTAGGCAGCGCGCAGCTTGGCGACCTCTTTTTCAATATCGCCTTCACGCGACTGCGCCATCAGCAGGGTCACGGTATGGAAGGTGAAAAAACCGGCCCACGCCATAAACAGCGCCGCAGCAGGGCCTTCATAAACGGTGTCTTCCAGCATAATCAGCAGGGCCAGCGTGAAGACCAGCGCGGCCAGATTGACCGCCCACAGCTTCCAGCGGCGGTTGCGCTCGTCAATGCGCCGCTCTGCAATCTGATACAAATCCTGTTCTGCCATATTGCCTCAATCCTTAATCGCGGAATGCGAGGCATTCCTTGCTCACTATACGTACAGCTGCCGGGGATGGTTGCATGATGGCTTATGATGTCAGCAGGCCTTCCAGATACGGTGTGACGCCCCAGTACGACTTGAGCGCGTCGTATTCCTGTTCCAGACGCGCATCACTGGCCGCGCCGGTGCGCACCGCACGCAGCATCAGGTTTTTCGGCGTGTGTTCCGTGCCGACGAAGTCAATCACATCGACCTTGTACCCTGCCCGCCGCAGAATCAGCGCCCGCAGCGAGTCGGTCAGCAGATCGCCCATGCGCTGATGAAACAGCCCATAGCGCAGCACCTCTCCGAACGGCTGCGGCGTGTCCCCCTGCTCCAACTGCGCCTGCAAATTGTGATGGCAGCACGGCGCAGCAACAATCAGACGGCTTTGTGAACGGATGCCGAGTGCCAGCGCGTCATCGGTGGCGGTATCGCAGGCATGCAGTGCGATGACTACATCCGGCGGTGTCTCCGGCTGATAGGACTCAATCGGCGTGGTGATAAATGTAAGCCCATCGCTCCAGCCGAGATCCGCGGCGCGGCGGTTGTTGGCGTCGATCAGTTTGGTATTGGTGTCGATGCCGACCATCTGCACCGCCAGCCCTTTGACCTGTGCCAGATAATAATAGGCCGCAAAGGTCAGATAGGCACTGCCACAGCCGCAGTCCACCACCCGCAGCGGCACAGACTGCGCATCGAGTGCATCAAACAGGCCGGTTTCATCCAGCAGACGCAGGAATTCGTTGATCTGCGTGAATTTGCTGTGCATCCCGGCGCGGATTTTGCCGTCCGCGCTCATGATACCGACCGCTTCCAGAAACGGCTCCGGCTGGCCTTCGCGCAGCAGACGCCGCTTCTGACGGTCATGCGTCAGCACGGCTTCACGCGGCTCGGTCGGCTTATGCCGGTGCAGGATCGCCTTGCTCTTCTTCGTGATCTGCACATTCAGGTCGCCGTCAGTGGTCTGGACGCTGAAGCTGGCAAATGGCAGCGCCAGTGCCTCGTCGAGTGCATCGACCAGCGCTTCGCCAGCATAGTTGTACACGAAATTCTGCTTTGCGTCGTACCACGAGAACTGAAGATGCCGTCCGTCCTTCAGCATCACCGGGCGAATCGTCAGCCGCTGCCAGCGCGAGTCATGTCCACGCTGTATCCCGCTGAAAGCTGCCTGCACAAAGCGCTCGTCATCCAGAACCGCCGATTTCAGCAGCGGCGTATATTCGTTGGTCATTGCCCTACCACTTCTTAATTAAAACAGAACGGAGCCATAACCTGCGCCCCGTTCCGTCAATCACTGATGTTCACTCAGAATTTCAGACGCCGTTCGGCGTTCAACCTTACGACACCAGACGGGCGTACAGGGTGATCTCTACCGCGCCGAGCGCGACCGATACCGGGCAGGTTTCCTTGGCGGCCTTGGCGATTTCCTGAAACTTCTCTTCGGTGATGTTCGGGACTTCGGCGGCGGTTTCCAGATCGATGCGATCAATAGCGAAACCGGTTTCCTTCTTATTGAGATGGACCTTCGCCTGTGTCTGAACGCGCACCGGCGGGAAGCCTTCGCGGGACAGGCGGCCACTAAGCGCCATCGAATAGCACCCGGCGTGGGCAGCGGCGATCAGTTCTTCCGGATTGGTGCCTTCTCCATCTTCAAAGCGCGAAGAAAACGAGTAATTGTGGTCCTTACCGAACAGATGCATCTGTCCGCGACCTTCCTGCAAAGTCCCTTCCCAAACGGCCTGAGCCTGACGTGTTGCCATGTTCTATCTCCTTGTAGGTTATCCACGACGCTGGCATTGATTATAACAGCGCAGCGACGATTGCAATGGCCGAAGCATAACGCATATGGGTTAACTTCAGATTAAGCCTGATGTTCAGGGTCTTACAGCACCGCGCCTGCTCACCGACGACCAATGGTACAGGTGTCAGATCCACACAGGCGGGATCAACCTGATCATGCTGTGCCGTGACCGTGGTCGCGCTGCTCATGTGGATCACAGAGATCAGCACAAGTACAAGTGTGATCAGTCTACGAAGGCGTTCTGTATACATCATGACTCTGTGGTGCTCCAGTTCGGTTCAACCTGTATCTGTTTTCATCGGTCCTGTGAAGCAGAGAACTCGGAACGGGCAACGCTTAAGGATGTATCAATGGTGCGATGTCGGATTGACGCCCCTGTAACGCTACGTTATTCTAACCCGTATATCGGCCAGCATCATTGGCTGAGTGGATAAACGACGACAAACGGGCAAATGATGTGCTCGATGACTGAAGCCTCAAAATCGGCTGGACATTAACATGCGGCGTAATAATCGCATAGCCTTTGTTTTCGCAGTACTGATTCTGCTGCTGGCGGCACTGCTGCGCTTCTGGCAGTTCACCACCCTTCCCCCCGGCCTGCATGCTCAGGAAATCATTGATATCCGCCTTGCAGATAACGCCCGGCAGGGGTTTATTCAGGTCTTTTACAATATCAATGGTGAAGGACGTGAGGGTTTTTATCATACGCTGCTGGCAGCAGTGACGACACTCTCCGGCAGCGGCCTGCTGGGATACCATATCCTCGCGGCTTACGTCGGCATGATCACCACCGCGCTGGTATTCGCGCTGGTGCGGCGGCTGTATGGCAATCTGGCGGGGCTGGCGTCAATGGCGCTGATCGCGTTCGGATTCCTGCCAACGCTGCTGTCACGTCAGGTAGGGCGAGAGACCCTGCTGCCCCTGCTCACGGTCACAGTACTGCTGGCACTCGCCCTCGGACTTCCCGTCTACTGGCGGCGGCGCGGCACCCAGACCCTCACCAGTGCCTTTGCCGTCCTCGGACTGCTGGTCGGCGTTGGCTTTTACGTCCACCCTGCCGGCCTGTTGATCGCGCTGATGACGCTGCTCTATGTCGTCTACATGCTGGTGACGAGAATGTCGCTTTCCCGCCAGACCCTGAGCTACATCAGCTTTGCGGCGCTGGTCGCCATCATCGTAGCGATGCCCTATCTGGTATCCGCGCTGCGCCTGCCGGAATTAGGTGGAGTCTCGCGGCTGCTCGGCGGATTTTCCAGTGACCGCAAACCCATCCCCGAACGAGTGATCGCCACCCTGCTCAGCATCGGCATCCGGGGCGATAAAAGCGAGATCTACAATCTGCCCTATCGTCCCATGTTCGACCCTGTCACCTTCGCGCTGATGGTCTTCGGACTCGGCGTCGCGCTGCGCTACATCCGCAAGGCACGCTATATGCTGCCGATCATCGCGCTGATAACGCTGCTGCCGCTGGCCCTGCTCAGCCCGAAAGCGCCATCCTTTATCGCATTTGCGGCAGTGCTGCCCGTGCTGGCGATTTTCTTCGGACTTGGTGCATCCACCGCCATCAAGCTGATACAGCGCCAGAGCCTCCGGCGCATCGGCGTCGTGGCACTGGTCGCACTGGTGATGTTCATCTTTGTCGCGACATGGGTTGATCTGTTCATCCAGTGGCCGCGTCTGGAAGCGGTACAGCAGGCGTATAACGGTCGACTGGCAGCACTGGCCCAGCGCATCGACGAGACCGCCGATGAGATCCCGACAGTCGTCTGTGCGAAACCGCTGAACCCTGCGACTCCCCGTGCAGAGCTGACCAGCGGCCAGCTTATGAGCCTGATGCAGCATCGCACCTCCGCCCCTGACCTGCGCTATGTGGACTGCGATCAGGCGTTCGTGTTCATCAACGGCGGCGGACTTCAACAGGTGATTCTGACCGATGAGAACACACTGGAAAACGCCAATCCCTTTATCCTCAACTGGCTGGAGCGCGGTATTCCGGTCGATAACGGGCGCGTATCCGATAACTCGGTGCTGATGATGGAAGTAGCGACATCACTGGCGAATACCGTCGGGCGGTTTACCACCACCCAGCCGATTCAACTCCCGCGGTCAGGCGGCGCGACGACCACCCAGACCTATCCACCGGTGCGGCTGGGCGGCAACCTGACCTTCCTCGGTTATCAGATACCGAATGTTGAATTCTACCCGCGTGGGGGTATCGTCACCGTCTCGACGTACTGGCGGGTCGATGGCACACTGCCGAGCGACCTGCGCCTGTTCTCGCATATCCTGGGCGATCCGTCACAGGCTCCTCTCGCGCAGAATGACCTGCTGAGTGTGCCAGCGAATCAGCTTACCAACCGTGATGTCGTGCTTCAGGTGATGTACGTGCCGCTTCCTGGGCGCATTCCGAACGGCATCTACACTGTGTCGGCGGGCGCATACCAGAACAGCGACCTGCGCCGGATGGATGTCCTCGACGAAAACGGCGAGGCCATCGCATCCCGCATGTTCCTGTACAACATCACGGTTGGCAGTGGGAATTAACTACACCGCCGATGTCAGCTCAGGGCTGTCGGGAGTGATACCACCCCGCCTGCGACTGATACGAGCCGCGATTGGCCGAATAATCTTCGGCAGTGATGTAAGGACTCCATAGGCGGCAATGGGGACGACGATATACCAGACATTCTGCGAGAACATCGCCAGAAAGCGCTGATAAAGCGGCCCTGTCACCGGGTTATAGTGGCTGATAAGCAGCACAGCACTGACCGCACCAATCATCCCAAGCCAGCCCCATAATGGGACGCGCTGCGAAGCGGTGGAAATCCGCTGACGTGCCTGCACAGTAACCAGCCGATCAAACACCCGCCACAGATCAAAGAACAGAATGTACAGAAAGAGTGTTACATCGAAGGCAATGCCAAGTGTAATGCCGGTCATCATGTGGAAGAATACGGTAGAAGACACATAGAAAGTCCGCCACGACTTATTGATCACTGCCAGTGGATAGAACAGCTCAAACGCCAGTCCCATCCATAAGAGCAGAGTCGGCACCACTGGCAGATTTGCCAGCACATGGCGTATGTACACTGGCTGTTCTATTGTGTTGTATTCCAGCATGAATTTGCGCATCAGATCAGGGTCCAGCAGCCACTGTCCCGGCGGAATGGCCTTGATGACACCGCTCATCATGAAGAAGGTACACAGCAGCCAGAACAGAAACAGAATCGGCCAGCTAAACCGCAGTGATCCATCACGCGGATCTAGTGGTGCTGCCCCACGTCGCTGCGCCAGCAGTGCATCCACCGAGTAAAGCTTCCCCCACGGGCCAAACAGCATCACGGTCGGGATATACACGCGCATAAATGTATCCGAATGATCGATCTTGCCGAAGCTGTACACAATCCCGGCGAAGGTCATCCCGCTGATCAGGACCACCAGTGTTGACCAGCGTGTCCACAGCCCAAAAAGCAGGAAGACGAGGCTGACGATATAAGTCACATAGATCATGGTCAGCACATCGGCTGAGGGGATTGCAGGCATCCATGCCAGTATCGCTACTGGACGCCAGTTGTACGCTGGCATCGTCGCGATCTCTGCATAATTCAGAGTCACCAGCCCATACATCAAAGCAGAGACCGCATAGATGATCCGGTAAAGTCCGAGTCGTCCGGCAGCATTTTCTTCGGGGGTGGTCAGCCAGTGATTGACAGACCGTTCAAAGCGGTTCACCTTAGCCATTGGATGCGGCCTCTTCCTCAGCACGGGTCACCAATGCTGCAATTTCGGTATGAACTGGCTGATTGAAATCGACGTAGGGATAACGCGAATAATCGATCTCGAAAAAGTCTCGTATGATTTCGTAGGAAACGAACTCGACGCCAAATTTGCGTTCCAGTCGATCAAAGATCGTCTGCCGCGCCTGCGCCCGTGCCGCGACATCCGCCTTCCCTTCTGCGAGCATTTTATCCGTCAGGGATGCATTCGACATCGCAAGGCGTGCAATATTGATATGCGCTGTACTCACAGGAATGCCTTGATAAAGCGCATGCTCTATGACCTCGTAGCTGGTTCCGTTGACATCGACGGCACGGAGCGAATAACGCACTAAATTGTCTTCTTTAAGCTCGTGATAACCGATATTCGCTTCAGAAAACATCGCCCAGCGTGTGAGAGGATAGGCTTCAGGGAAAATCGCCGCTGGCAGCGCATGCAGGATAAACAGAAGTGATACGAACCACAGGGTGATTTTCACCCGGTATAACAGTTTACGCTCGGCGTCAGAGAGGGGACGTGGCCCTGTTGATGGATCAGAAACCTGCTGCAAAGGTCGTCATCCTTTTAGAGTTTGTATTTTCCCTATTATTAGGGTATTTAAACCATCCTTCAGTTAACGTTTTGATCGGGTGAATCTGAATCAAAAGAGGGATACCAGCGCTGGTATCCCTCTTGGCGTGATTGAACAGGTTATCCAATCAGCCAGTCCGTCAGATCGAACTGTCAGCTCAGGGCGGCGCGCAGATCGTCCAGCAGATCGTCGATGTGCTCAATACCAACGCTCAGTCGCACCAGTTCCGGCGGCACTGCCAGATCACTCTGCGCGGTGCTGGCATGCGTCATGCTGTACGGATGCTCAATCAGGCTCTCGACTCCGCCGAGGCTCTCCGCCAGTGCGAACAGTTTCGTCCGTGTGACCATCCGGCGACCGCTTTCGACATCATTCAGCAGGATACTGATCATCCCACCCGGCAGCCGCATCTGCTGTTTCGCCAGTGCATACTGCGGATGGCTCTCCAGACCGGGATAGATCACCTGCTTCACCGCCGGATGATCTTCCAGAAACTGCGCCACCGTCAGCGCGTTCTGGCTGTGACGTTCCATACGGATACCGAGTGTCTTAAGGCCGCGCAGCGTGAGGAAGCAGTCCATCGGGCCGGGGACCGCGCCCACTGCATTCTGCAAAAACTTGAGGTCGGTGTAAATTTGCTCATCGTTGAGCGCGATCAGGCCGCCGACGACATCACTGTGACCGCCAAGATACTTGGTGCTGCTGTGCATGACAATGTCCGCCCCCAGCACCAGCGGCTGCTGAATCGCCGGGCTGCAAAAGGTGCTGTCTACGGCGACGATGATCTTCTGGCCGCGCTGTTCGCCGATTAACTGCGCGAGTGCGGCCATATCCGCCAGACGCATCATCGGATTGGTTGGAGTCTCCAGCCACAGCATCCGCGTCTCCGGTCGGATAGCAGCCCGCACCGTATCCAGATGGGTGAGATCCACCCAACTGAACTCGATCCCGAAGCGGCGGTAAACCCGCTCGAACAGGCGGTACGTCCCCCCGTAGACATCATCCCCGACAATAATGTGATCCCCCGGGCTGAACATGCGCAGGATGGTGTCAATTGCTGCCAGCCCGGACGCAAACGCCAGCCCATAGCGCCCGCCTTCCATCGCCGCGATGCAGTCCTGAAGCGCCGTGCGCGTCGGATTATCCGTGCGGCTGTATTCGTAGCCGGTATGCTCCGCCGGTGCAGACTGCACATAGGTCGAGGTCTGGTAGATCGGCGTCATAATCGCGCCGGTGGTCGGATCGGGTTCCTGTCCGGCATGGATCGCCAGTGTATCGAGGTGATAAGCATTGGCCGGGGGATGGTTTTCCTCATGATGAGACATCGTTCGTTTCCTTCTTTCCTTCGGTTCGTCAGGCTGTTGTGGACTGTCGAAAGTGTACCACGTCAGACTTCCTACCCGCTTTCCCCTTACCCCGACGCAAATACGGAAAAGTCCGGACAAATGACCTTCATTATTGTGACATATTTCACTAATGATTTATCGGCCTGAGCTTTATGATGTAGGCAGTATTGTATGAAGGGTTACACAGTCACAACCAAGAAGGAACCAGCATGAGGCTTGAAAATAAGGTTGTATTGGTCACTGGCGCGGCATCAGGTATTGGACGTGCAATCACACAGCGGTTCGTGGCAGAAGGCGCGAAAGTCGTCGCCACCGATCTGTATCAGGAAGGCCTTACAACACTGGCCAACGAACTGAAAACCACCGGCTATGAGATTACCACCGTAGCCGGCGACATCTCCGACAAGTCCCGTGCAGAAGCGATTGTTGACACTGCGCTGCAAACTTACGGTCGGCTGGATATTGTGATCAATAACGCTGGTATCATGGACGAATTCACGCCGCTGGCCGAACTCGAAGACGACCTGTGGGAACGTGTATTGAATGTGAACCTGAACGGTCCGATGTATGTATCGCGCAAGGCGCTCAAGGCCATGCTGGATCAGGGCGGCGGTTCGATTGTCAACGTCGCATCGGTCGGCGGCCTGGTCGGTGGACGCGCTGGCGCAGCCTATACCTCATCGAAACATGCGGTGATCGGCCTGACACGCAGCATCGCCTACCAGTACGCCCAGAAGGGCATCCGCTGTAACGTGATCTGCCCAGGCGGTGTCGCAACCAACATTCAGGTGCGCAATCCAAGCCCGCTTGGATACGAACGCCTGCAGACGACACTGGGCATGGCAGTCCGTATGGCACAGCCGGAAGAACTGGCAACGGTCGCGCTGTTCCTCGCAAGTGATGAAGCAAGCTTTGTAAACGGTGAAGTCCTCGTCGCTGACGGCGGCTGGACAGCCGGATAAACTTTCCCCGCAGCAGTTCCCCGCGCAGACACCTGCTGAGTGTTTCAACTCCTGTGTCACCAGCGGGTGTCCCGCAGCCCCCTCTTCATGTTGACTCTGAGGGGGCTGCTTTTTTGCGTCACACCATCGTCACCGTGTCAGGCACACTCTAAAATGGATAGTGTGTCGCCTGTCCCGCCACAATCACCCATGTGATGAACATCGCGCTGATGAACGCGCCGGTGTAGATCGTCCCCGTGCGACGGAAGAAGTACGTCATCACAATCCCAACGATCGTCAGCAGCGGGATGAACTGGAACGCGACCACCGTCAGCAGCGCTTCACCAAACGGCGCGGGATTCCCGGCAAACAGCGGCAGATACTGAATCGCCAGCAGCACGAAGAATCCCAGTACCAGCAGGCCGACATTCCCCATCGTCTCACGGGCAAGGCTCACCGGGCGCTCCGGACGAAGCTGTCCGTGCAGCGCCACGCCCAGCACCACAAAGAAGAAGGTGAAGAACGGCAGATAGCCCAGGAAAATACGGAAGTGCAGCGAACTCATCAGTTTGACGGCCACCACCCAGAAGCGGAAGTCCGTCTTGAACAGCAGATCGGACAATGCGAGCAGTACATAGCCGAAGCCGGTGACCAGTACCGCCAGCAGCAGCGCCTTCAGGATGTGCTGAAGGTCCATCGCCAGACCATATGTGCGGGCCGTCGGTGCTGGGCTGCGACGGGTATTACTGGTGAAGTGCCAGAGCAGAAACAGCACCAGCGTGATCAGGCCGTTACCCACCGCCCAGATCATGATGCCGGTTGTGATATTCTGCGGGAACAGCGGAGTCGCCTGCGGGACCAGCGTCACGGCCTGATTCTGGAGCCAGAAATAGGTCAGGATCGGGATGAAGATCACCAGTGCATAGGACAGATAGCGACCGGGGCCGCGTATCGGCATCCCTTCCGGCAGCGGCTGGATGAGATCGGCAAAAAACGGCGTGGACAGCAGCAGCCCGCCAAACGCGACCATCGCCATCACAGCACCGATCAGCGCGACCAATCGCCCGATCTCGTTCCACTGCCACACCTGATTGGCCGGGTCCAGTTCGGTTTCGCCTTCGAGTGTGCGCTGCATCCAGTCCACCGCTGCGCCAATCGCCTCGGAGTTAAGATGATCGCCGGGATGAGTCGTCGCCGGCATGTAAAGCTGACGGGCAGTGCCGTCCTCAATCGAGCCGTAAAGCTGGCCGACCTGAACCGTCTCGTCGGTCCCGAATGCGGTCTGAAGTTTTTCAGTGTTCACCACCTCGTAACCGGTCGGCGATCCCCACATCAGTTCAGAGAATTCATCCCATGTGCTGAAGACCAGCCCGAAATTACGCGGGAATTCTGTCGTGCCTTCCGGTGCGCCGAAGGTGCCAGTCGATGAACCCTGCACCATGATCGAACGGTAATCATCAGGATAAATCCCCGCCGCGATCAGCGACGCCCAGCCGCCCATCGAATGCCCTTCCAGCCCGACATTCTCCGGATCGACGATGTCCAGCGAACGCAGATACGCCAGACCATCCGGCCCGCCGAAGCCATTGCCAAACGCAGGTGGATCTGAGTAGCCGTGCCCGGTCTGATCCAGCGCCAGCACGACAAAACCGCGCCGCGCCAGTTCAATCGCATAACCGGCCTGTGTCTCGCGTGAATTGATATAACCGTGAATCGCCAGCACACCCGGCGCGGGATCTTCCGCACTGACTCCCGGCGGGATGTAAAGCAGTGCGCTCATCAGGGTGCCGTTCGTCCCCATAAAGCGCACATCCTTGATCTCGATCTGGCCGCCGTTTGTCTGCGTCTGCCATGCGACAAAGCCGCCGAGAAAGACTAAAAGCAATCCCATAAGTAAGAACCAACGCTTCTGCATCTTCCATCCTTTCGAAATAAGCGGTCTATTTTTGAAACAGGCGTTCACAGACGTGTTATTAACAAAACCGAATCAGCATTCGGTGAGCGCCGACTATATCGATTGTGATAACCGCCGTCAGAGCCTGCTCTGCGTGCGCCACTCTGATGCAATGTTTATGAAACCGATTCTTATAATTTAACCACTTTAAAAAGTCGCGTACATTCTGTATAGTAAGACAATGAAGCAATGTCTGTTGTTAACATTAATCTGGTTTGAAAGCAGTGCGTTATGGTCGTAAGTCCTGCAATGCAGGAGTATCTGGCAGAAGCCTATCGACTGGCACACTACCAGTCAGATGATCCGTATGTTTCCACTTCTGCGCTGGCAGAGGTGCTGAATGTCTCTCCACCCGCCGTTACACGTATGGTCCAGCGGCTGAAGGATGCTGGCTATCTGGAGCATGAGCCTTATCGCGGCATCCGCCTGACGCCCGAAGGCGAATACGAGGCGCTGATGTCCATCCGCCGCCATCGGCTGGTGGAACGCTTTCTGGTCGATGTCATGGGATTCGGCTGGCATGAGGTCCACGAGACCGCCGACGAACTCGGCGCGACCGTCGGGGATATGGTGGTCGAGCGCATGTCGGAGATGGCCGGGCATCCCCGGCGCTGTCCGCATGGAGAACCGATTCCATCACCAGACGGCGTCATGCCGCAGGTCATTGACCGTCCGCTGACGAGTGTGCCGCAGGGTGAGTACATCCTGAGCCGCGTGCACACCCACGATGCCAATAAGCTGCGCTATCTCGATCACCTGACGCTGAAGCCCGGCACCCGCTTCGAGGTGGTACATCTGGCACCGTTCAACGGGCCGCTGCACCTGATGGTCAACGGGACCGAGCATCACATCGGCCACGAGCTGGCCGGTAATCTGCGCGTCAGCACCCCGGAAGAATTCGCCCGCCTCTGATAAAGGCGACAAACATAGATTAGGGCCGGACCAATCCGGCCCACGTAGGTCTTACGGTGTGGTTTGATTTGCGGTGGGTGCGGTCCCCAGCACCGCCAGCGGATACACAAAGCGCTGGAAGTTCACCATCCCAGTCGTTTCGTTGTAGCGGATCATCTGCTGCGGGGCCAGCAGGCTGGACAGCACGCTTCCATCCTCAAGGCTGATCCGCGCCAGTGTCTGATACAGTGTCTGGCGGCTGTCGGTCCCACGCTGCCAGATGACGGCTGCCACAGCCTTACCATCCGGATAGATTACCGTGCGACCGTAAGCCCCTTCGAGGATGGTAGACGCAGGCGGCACATCGGCTGTCGGTTCTTCCGTCGAGACGTCAGCCGCTGCTTCCACCACCAGCGTCGTGAGATCCCAGCTCTGAAGGCGGTTTGCAGCGCCGGTGGTTTCGCCATTGGTGGCATACAGCGTCCGGCTGTCCGGCGAGAAGAAAAGCTGCGAGATCGTCCCCGGCACAAAGATCAGCTCAAAGGCGACCGAGGGCTGTGCGCGGTCGATCACTTGCAGCCGGTTACCCGCTGTGCCGGATGCGAGCATGGCCCAGTAGCGGCCATTCGGGGAAATCTGCGGCATGGCAAAATTCGAAGACGGAAAACGATTGAACGTATAGCCGGGGAAACGCACGCCGCTCTCGATCAGTGCGGCGCGGCTGTCCACTGTCCCGGATTCCATCGGCAGGGTAAAGATCCGTGCAGTATTGTTCAGCGAGCCATCCGGCACCGAAAACAGCAGATGCCGGTCATCCCATGAGGGGATCGTCCATGCCGTGCGGGTCTGTGGGGCGAAGCCGCCGCTTCCCACCCCCGCTGACGACTGGAGTGCGCCGCCATCGCGGTTGAGGGTATAAAGCTGCCACTGGCTGCCTGAGGCACAGCGCTGACCGGCCAGAATCGCCAGTTTGCCAAAAATCGGCGTGATCTGCGCGCTGGTGAAACGGCATCCACTCGGCACGAACAGCGTCGCGATCTCGGTTTCAGGCGCACCTTCCGCCGCCAGTGTCGCTCTCATCACGGCGATTTCATCCACCGCGCCGCTCTGGTTGGCGTAGAAACGGGTGAAGAACAGTTCGCGGTCGCTCAGGGTGAAACTTGCAGCAGATCCGTATTCAGCGATGGGCTGGAGTGTCTCAGCATTCACCAGCCGCAGCACACCGGCCACATAAATCCTGTCCACCGAATAATTGAAGTCGATATAGGCCAGGCGCTGGCTGTCCGGCGAATACTGAAACGGATCACCGCCCACACAGGTCAGCGCATGGGCCGGCCCCACCGCCACTGGCTGTCCGGCGTCCGTGATCTGATACAGCGTGCCGCCATCCTTGCCGGCGCGTGGTTCATGCACTAAAAAGGTGAACCGCCGCCCATCCGGGGACAGGGCGCGGTCGCCACACGGGTAGACGCCAACAAAACTCTGCGGCAGATTGAGCAGAAGTTCCCACTCACCCCGTGCATTGAGATAGCCTAATTCACTGGGGGAGGATGCCGGTCGACTCTCCGCAGAACGTCCGCTGCCGATCCACGCCAGCACTTTGCCGCTGTCACCGGCGGTCTGGGCCGGGGGCTGCGGCGTGGCGTCCGGTGTCGCGGCGGGTTCTTCGGTTGTGTCGGCCTGCGCCCCTGCCGGGATGGAACTGGAACCGATAGCTGTAAACAACGTCAACAGCAGGACGATGAGACCGATCCTGACCTGCTGTCTTCCGTGATAGGGAATCCGTACTTTCATTGACTGCTGACCTGAAGTTGTATTTCCTGCGCTCCGTAGATAATACCCCTATGCGGGTGATGTCTGCCATGAAGAATCCGTTATGGGGGACTAAAGTGATGGATCGTGATGGTTATCAGGCGCTGGTACAATTGAAATCGATTGTCGCAATATTCCTTAATACAGAATAAAGATCACCCATTGAACCTGCCACCGACAGGACAACATCACTTATAAATAACCTTTCACTAACCAGTCACTAACAGTAGTAACGTTGTCTGTGCCTCTTACGTCTGTTAGAATACGAAATATAGAATTGACGCTCAAGGATCGGTAGCAGGTATGCCAACGGAATTATCAGACGTGAATGCCCTCGTCGTTGAAGACGACGCAGGCGGTATGGCTATTATCGGCGTCATGATGCGCTATCTGGGAATCCACGCCTATATCAATACCAGCGGCCAGGGTGTGATCGAGATGGCCCACGCCATGAAGCCGCCGCCCGACATCGTCCTGCTGGATATCAACCTGCCGCGCACCAACGGCTACGAGATCCTGAAGCAGATCCGCGCTGACGAAAAGCTGAAGGATGTGATTGTGGTGGCCGTCACCGCGCAGGACGCCGACAGCGAGATCCCGAAATGCAAGGAAGCCGGTTTTGACGGTTACATTGGCAAACCGCTCAGCCGGTCGCGCTTCCCTCGCCAGATCAAGCGCATCCTCGGCGGCGAAGCCGTCTGGGAAACATATTAGGTATAAATGCTGTGGATTTTCCTGACGAGTGGAAACTGGTTGAGGAATGGTACAAGCATTGCAGTGGAGGTAATACCCGTTCGCGGTTGACCTACACAGCGATGGAACAGATTTTGCCTGCACTGATACACCATATCGATACTGATCGACTCAAACCATTTACACGGATGTATTCGCTTGCGTTTCAAATTCGGGACACCGAATATGTGGTAAACGTTGATGCTGAAGTTCAGGATTTCAAAACCTACTGCGTAGCGCTTTATCATGAACGTAGTTCCAGACCACTTCAGCAATACGAGCATCTT
>JAEZAF010000044.1 GCA_023430545.1 Chloroflexota bacterium | reverse complement strand
CAGGCATCACAGCGCTGATCATCGCATGCTGAGTTACGAAGAGGATACCGGTTTGACATCCCGCAGCTTTTCACGCGACGCCCGACGCACCAGCTTACGGGTTGGTCGTCATCCGAATATCCGCTTTTCCATGTGATCCAGAAGGGATTAGCTGTTGCTAATCCCTTTTTTTGCGCCTGTCTGCCGTGTCCACCGCTGAACCTGTCATCATTTTTACAAAAATGCGGAAAAAATTTACGCATTGTGCACGGCGGGATCATCGCAAAACCCGTGTATAGTACATCGGGATACCGTCAACCGGACAGCCGGACGACCGCGCTTATGTGGAAGATGTGACAGGTGCGGCAGGTATATGTCACCGATGAACCGATTTAATCAGCTTAATCAGTCAGCTACTCAGCCAGTCAGCCAGTCCAGCAGCTTATCTAACGTCAGTCAGCAAGACCGAAAAGCCAGTGTACAAGTGAAGGAGACCAGACCCATGATGCAAATTCAGCCCGATCTTCAGCCAGATCAGCGTGATGAACCTGAGATCGTGAAGCCGCTTCTGCACCCGGATGCCAAATTCAAACGGATTGTGCTCAAAATCAGCGGAGAATCGCTCGGCGGCGAAGGCGGCTGCGGCATTGATCCGGATCGTGTCGAAGAGATCGCCCGTAAAATCAAGCAGGTCTATGACATGGGTATCGAAGTCGGGCTGGTCGTCGGCGGTGGCAACCTGTGGCGCGGTGTGGTCGGTGTCTCTCGCGGGATGGAGCAGTCCACTTCCGACCACATGGGGATGATCGGCACCGTGATGAACGGCCTCGCCATGCAGGATGCACTTCAGCGCCTCGGGGTCAATGCCCGTGTGCAGACCGCCATTTCGATGAACGCCGTTGCCGAGCCGTACATCCGGCTGCGTGCCATTCGCCATCTGGAAAAAGGCCGTATCGTCATCATGACCGGTGGAACCGGCAATCCGTACTTCACCACCGATACCGCCGCCGCCCTGCGTGCGATGGAGATCAACGCCGATGTCGTCATCAAGGCCACCAAGGTCGATGGTGTCTACAGCGCCGACCCGAAGAAAAACCCGGATGCCGTCCGCTATGAGCGCCTGTCCTACGAAGAAGTCCTGCTCAAGCGCTTCGAAGTGATGGATATGACCGCCTTCGCGCTCTGCCGTGAGCATAACCTGCCGATTATGGTCGTCAACTTCTGGTCAGAGGATATGCTGGAAGCGGTGAAGGGTAACACCTCGGTCGGCACGATCATCTGTGATGAGACGCCTGCCAATTAGGGCTGGTCAGCCAGTTAACCTGTCTGTGGGGCGGAAGAATCCCGCCTCTATGGATCGCACTGTACAAACGTAATATCTATCGTGAACAGCGTGTCAGTCCATCTGATGCGCTGTTTTGTTTCTGTTTATCTGAAGCGCGGATGATGGTGTGGTAAAATAGTGCTGCTTTACGGTCATTTCTGAGGTTCTGTCGCGATGGATGTTACACTTGGATTAGCCTTTTTAGCGGGGCTGGTCTCGTTTATTTCCCCCTGTGTTTTACCGCTGGTTCCGGCCTATATCAGTTATATGGGCGGGCGCGTCACCCAGACCGTCGCCGCGCAGGTCGGTCCTCAGGATGTCACCCTGTCGTCGGGCGGCGCTGCGATTGCGCTGCGCACCTCTCAGATGGCAGTGCGCCTGAGTACGCTGACACACGCCGTCGCCTTTGTCTTCGGCTTCACGCTGATCTTCGTGCTGTTCGGTCTGTTTCTGATCACAGCCCTGAATGCCGTCGTCCTCAGTGATGTGATTGGGCGCATCGGCGGTGTCATCATCGTCTTCTTCGGCCTGAATTTCATGGGTGTGATGCCCGGACTGTTCAACCGTGTGCGCCGCAGTATCGGTCCGGCCTCGGCGCTGGCTCTGCTGATTGTAGTGACACTTGCCCTGATCGCGCTGATTCTGTGGGGCTTCACCGGTCAGTTGGATATCTGGAACTCGCGTCTGTGGGATTTACAGCCGTGGGCGCCCGCCGCCGGTCTGATTCTGTCCGGCCTGCTGATCGTCGGGCTGTTTTTGCAGGACGCGTTTTACGAGCCGCGCCGTTTTCTGCTCTCGCTGCTGGACCGCATCGACCAGTTCTTTTACGCGGATACCCGTCAGCATATGGAAGCCTCCGGCGGCAATCTGTGGAGTTCGTTCCTGATGGGTGTGGTGTTCTCCGCTGGCTGGACACCCTGTATCGGCCCGGTCTATGGCACGATCCTCAATGTCGGCATTCAGACGGGCGATGTGGCCTACGCCATGCCGCTGCTGACAGCGTATTCGCTCGGCCTCGGCATCCCGTTTCTGCTGAGCGCCCTGCTGCTGGACGGTGCACAGGGCATCCTGCGCCGGCTGCAGAAGCACATGCGGGCCATCAAGCTGGTGACAGGCGCACTGCTGATCTTCATGGGGGTCAGTGTGGCGACCGGTCAGCTTCAGAACCTGAGCCAGAGCCTGAATGCCCAGTTCACCGACATCTCGGTACGGGTCGAGGAATGCACGATCGCCTGGGCGGAAGGGCAGCTACCGTTCGGTGAAATCCCGCCCTGCCTGAACGGTGACCGTCCGGATATTTCTCCGCCGCTGTAACCCAACTATTTAACCGCATCAAACGGAAGCACATCATGACCGATCATTTTTTGAGCATCTACGCGAATAAGGCTGATCTCTATGATGCGATGGTGGCCCGTGAGGATTATCAGGGCAATCTGCTGCCTGCCATCCAGCGCATCACTCCGCTGGAAAACGCGAAGGTCATCGAGTTTGGCGCAGGTACCGGACGCTTAACCCGCCTGCTGGCCCCGCATGTGCAGCAGATCATCGCCTGTGATTTCTCGCATCACATGCTGGTTACAGGTCGTCCGACTCTGCCTGACAGCGGGAACTGGTCGCTGGTCACGGCGGATAACAGCGCGATGCCCTTCGCCGCACAGCAGGCCGATCTGACGATTGCCGGGTGGAGCTTCGGCCATGCCACCGGCTGGACACCTGACCGCTGGCGTGAAGTGATCGGCGCGGCGCTCTCTGAGATGCAGCGCCTTACGCGTCCCGGCGGCACGATGGTGATTCTGGAAACACTCGGCACCGGCAGCGAGACACCCGCCCCGCCGAATGAAGCACTGGCTGCCTATTATCACTGGCTGGAAAACGACCACGGCTTTCAGCGGGAATGGCTGCGCACCGACTACGACTTCGGCAGCGTCGATGAAGCCGACCGCCTGACGCGCTTCTTTTTCGGAGATGAATTTGCGGATCGCGTCCGTGCGGAAAACTGGCGCATTGTCTCGGAATGCACGGGACTGTGGTGGCGGAGGCTCTACTCGATAATCTCGTAAACCCGCACACTGTCTGATCCGACATCGACCGGACGCAGGAAATCGGGTGGATCGCTCAGGATCGACTGCAACGGGGCCGGTGACGCCATGCTGTAAGTCACATCGCCTTCCGTGACGATCTGCTCAAGAAGTACATGTGTGATACCGTAACGCGCCGCGATCTGCGGGATAACATCGGGTGCTTCGTTCGGCAGTACCGCGCCGCCCTGACCGGTGTAGGCGTACCACTGTGCCGGATCATTTATCAGCACCCGCGCATTATCGGGCAGGGCATCGGCAATCGCCTGATAACGTGGTCGGCTGCCTTCACCACGCGGCACCGCTGCCAGATTCGTCAGGGACAGCACCGCCGCCAGCAGGATGATCCCGACGGTGAACACGGCTTTCGCCTGCTGCGGTTTCCACGCCCTGCGCCGGTGCGCGATCCAGTCCACAGCATGATCCAGCCCAATGACGGCCAGTGCCGCCCACCACGGGACCAGCGCCGCCGCCCCGTGAAACAGCCCGCCGCGCCATCCCGGAAGTGGAAAGACCAGCGTCATCGCGACATGCAGACCGAGCGCGAATAATGCCACCGGCAGCACCCGCCGCCAGTTCGATTTCCACGCCGCCCACAATCCGAGCAGTGCCAGCGGCATCAGCACAATCCAGCCCTCGACGAACAGCAGCGTCTGCAGATTCTGTAATAGGGCGGTCCAGCGCGTTTCGATAAACAGGCCGAGGCCATCGGCGAAGAACTCAGCGGCGCTGGCATCCGGCGGATAGCGGAACAGGTCGTTGTATTCTGTCAGCCACGCCCCCTGAAGCCCTCCCAGCGGCAGCGGCGCACCCGTGATGCTGATCATCCGGGCAAACCAGCCGCCCATCACCAGCAGATAGCCCGCCATCAGTACCAGCACGCTGACTCCGATCACACGAGGCTGAAAACGCCGCCCTGCGCCCGCCAGTGGGACAAAGGCGCACATCAGGCCGACAATCAGCAGCAGCAGACCGTCGGAGCGTGTCAGATGTCCAAAGCCGGCCATGAGTCCAGCCAGTGCAAACCACAGATCACGCCGCCGTTCCTGCGCTGTAGTAATCCCCTGACTGATCGTCAGCAGCGCCAGTGACCCGAAGAAGGCATACGGCGCAAAAGTATCAATCTCGCCCCAGAAGCGCATGAAAAATCCGCTGCACAGCGTCAGCAGTGCGGCAGCCCATGCATGCCGACGGGTGCCGCCGAGTATCTGTCCGAGCCAGTAGGCGGTGATGATCGTGCCACCCAGCCACAGGATATTCGGAAGCTGGGCTGTGGGATAATGCCCTGCCGCGTTCAGCAGACGCATACTCACACCCGATGCCAGTGATGTCAGCGGCATCCAGTACAGATGCGATGGCACCACCAGCGCCGGAGTCTCTGCTGGTTCAGGCTGGCCGATATACGTCCATACATAAGGCTCCGTCAGGCCGTGTCCGCTGGAAAACCGGACTGCCGCGTTATAGTGATAGAAGGCGTCGGTATAGGATGGGTGAGAAACGGCACGCACGATCACGAACGCGCCGATCAGTGCGACGAGAACGACGGGCAGCATTTCACGAGGTCGGAGGGGCAAACGAAATCCTTTTCGATCAGCAACCCGTTTACAGGCACAGCCGGGGCAGGGTTCGCATGGCAGTATCCTGCCAACTATAATAGCCGCTGTCCTCACAGGCAAACCCTTGAGACACGATCCGATGGCTGCACGTTAATGCACACACGCTTATGCAAATTCTGATTGTTACAACCTATTTCGCGCCGGATGCCGGGGCCGCTGCGGTACGACTATCACGGCTGGCGCGGCTGCTGGCGAAGCGCGGACATCAGGTCACCGTTCTGACGACCATGCCGCATTATCCGCAGGGCGAAATCGCGGCCAATTATCGCGGGAAGTTTACAACCACCGAGATGATCGACGGTGTGCGGGTGGTGCGTGTCTGGCTGAAGACCACCCCAAGCGCACGCATCAGCCGCCGCCTTATCAGCCAGATCTCGTTTATGGTGACGGCCTTCCTGCGTGGGCTTTTCATTCGTCGGGCGGACGTGATGCTGATCGAAGCCCAGCCGATGTTCACCAATTTCGCTGGCACGGCGCTCAGCCTGCTGCGGCGAATTCCAGTGGTGCAGAATGTCTCCGACCTGTGGCCGGATCATATGCTGTCGGTCGGCAAAATGACGGAACGCCATCCGGTGTACCGACTGTTCCGCGCTCTGACAGATGCCACCTACCGCCATGCGCGGGTGATCGTCACCATGAGTCCGGCCTGGGCGCAGTCCATCGAGCGCTACATCGGCACGTCGGACAAACTCCGCGTGGTTTATAACGGCATCGACCTGACGCGCTTCACACCGGATGCGACCGGCGTCGGTGCGGCCTTCCGTGCGAAGTACGGGCTTTCCCCGGATCGTAAAATCATCGCCTTTATCGGTGTCTTCACCACGCAGAACGACTTCGAGACCATGTTCCGGGCGGTGCGTCGTCTGGAGCGAGAGGACGTTCAGTTTGTGCTGGTCGGCAGCGGCGCACAGGCAGATCTGGTGCAGCAGTTATCGAGTGAAGACGGCACAGGGCGTATCAAAGCGCTCGGATGGGTCGAATACGCCGACATCCCCGCCGCATGGGCTGCGGCTGATATCATGCTGCTGGCGCTGCACAATCAGCCGCTGTATGCCGGGACGGTCCCCGCGAAATACTTCGAAGCCTTTGCCAGCGGGGTCCCCGTGGCCGCCGCCGTGCAGGGGATTGCCGCCGAGATGCTCAAAGCAAGCGGCGCGGGTATGGCCGTCCCATGTGGGGATGATACAGCGCTGGCCGAGGTGCTGGCGCGTCTGCTGGATGATCCCACCCTGCGCCAGCAGATGAGCGAGGCGGGTCGGCGCTATGCTGTCGAACATTTTGACCCAGAGCGCAACGCCGACGCCTATGAATCTGCACTGCAAGCGGCGGTCCATGGGTCATCATGAATGATCTGGCTGCTGTTGTTATGCAGCTTCACTCACTGGCTTTGGCCCGCTGTCGCGCATATACCGCACCGATATAAACAGCGCGCACAGCGCCATCAGCATGGCGACGACAAACAGCGGCGGATAGCCGAAGTTCTGTGCGATCGTCCCGGCGATGAACGGCGCAATCAGCGAGACGACTGCCGCGACCGTATTCGACAAGCCGACATAAATCGGACGCCGATCCGAATCCGCATAGCCGACGATCCAGTTCAGCAGACTGAAAAACAGGTTGGTGGTCGTCGCCATACCTGCGATCAGAAAGCCGAGATACAGCGGAATCGGCCCCACCACACCCGCCAGCAGCGCACAGACCGGCAGCAGCACGCCTAATCCCAGTGCCACCCGCAGAAATGTCAGGTTATGACGCGCCCCGAACCAGGTATAAATCAGCGCACCGCTGATACTGCCGATGGTCTCCATTGCCAGCAGCACCGGCACCGCGACCGCGCTTTCCTCACCGAGCTGCACCGTCGCATAGCCGATGTAAAACGGCGCGGCCATCATAAACAGATTGGAGAACACCCGCGTCAGGATAAACGCCCGAAACGGCAGGTCATCGCGCAGCATCCCGCCAAGCTGCGGCAGAAATTCACCGAGCGATGGCACCTTATCTACCGCCGCGCCGCCCGGTAATTCGTGGATAAACAGCCCCGGCAGAATCGAGAGGACAAACAGCGCCCCTGAAAAGCCGAACAGGATCGCGTAATTATCCGGGAAGCCGGGGCCGCTTTCACTCAGCACAACGCCAATCAGCGGGGCAAGCAGCAGCATGGTGATCCCCGTGATGGCAGTCGTCAGGCCGAGCATCCGCGCCCGCCAGCGCTGATCGAGACTGGTGCCAGTCAGGTCCGCCCACGGTACACCCACTACACCGTCACCGAGCGCCGCCAGCCCATAGCAGATGAAAAACGCCAGCAGCACCAGCCCCGGCTGATCCCGCCCCAGCCAGATCAGAATTCCGGCGAAGATCAGGATGACGAGCCGCACCGGGATATTCGGCCCGACAAACCACCACTTCTTGCGGGCATGGCGCACGATGTAGCGGGCGATGAAAAGCTGCGGCAGGGTGTAACCGATGGTGAACAGGCTGCCCGATAACCCGATCAGGATTTCGGAGTCGGTCAGGCGGCGCACAAAGTCCGGGATGACGGTGGTTGAGCTGATGATGGCAATCGCCACACTGAACAGGATGCTGTCAGTCAGGAAGTAAATAAAATTGCGACGATAAACGGTCTCACGGGTAGCAGGGGAGAGGATGTTTGAGACGGTGGACATAAAAATCTTTCGTTTCGGATCAGGTGAAATTAAGTGGCGAAACAAAGTTGACCAGAAATCGTAACGTGCAGCACGTGAACGATCCTGAGACTGCAATTGTTAAAGAAAGTTTTAAATCACTTTTGATTATAGCGACGGTAAATCGTTATCGGTATGACCAGACTTCACACTGAATTTACATCTTACGCACAAATCTGCAACAAATTGCCGTTATTCTTAAAGTCTGCTTAGTTTAAGGAATTGTGAAGTATACTTTAAGACTATGTAAAGTATAATGCGTTATTCCTTAACATTCAGTGGGGAGTCACTATGAGCATCTTTTCAGGACGATCAACACAATATCAGGGATTCTCGGCTTCACTGGATGCGGTGCTGACGCAGACCGAACCCATTACCCTTGCTGAAATGGATGCGGTCGCCTTACAGGATCGCATCGATACCAAGTACGTCTTCGGATTGAGTGAGCTTTGCTCGATCCTGCCGCAGATCATCGACCAGTACCGCGTTTTCGAGATCAACGAGAAGCGCATCAGCCGCTATCGCACCCTGTATTTTGATACACACGATTTCAATATCTATCACCATCACCACAATGGCCACGGATCGCGTTACAAGGTGCGTGCGCGCAAATATGTAGACTCAGACCTGTCGTTCTTCGAGGTGAAGTATAAAAACAACCGCAAGCGGACGCTCAAGTCACGTATACCGATCCCCGATGTTGTCCCCGGCATCAACATCAATGGACAGGTCAACGCGTTTGTCGATTCACACACACCGTTCGATTCCGATGCACTGGAGCCGAAGCTCTGGAACGACTACCTGCGCATTACGCTGGTCAGCAAGCACCGGGAAGAGCGTGTCACACTGGATCTGAATGTCGAGTTCGGCTGGGATAGCGCCTATTACGGACTGGACGGTATTGTGATCGCCGAAGTCAAACAGCCGCATTTCAGCATCGCGTCTGATTTTATCCAGCACATGCGCCGCTTAGGTGTGCGCCCGATTTCCTTCAGCAAATACACGGCTGGCGTGTACAACCTCTACAACCACGTCAAGACCAACAACTTCAAATCACAGCGTCGGCAGGTTTCCAAAGTCATGCAGAAAGAGTCCCGTTATGAGTCCGTTTACTGATCTGGCGGTTGGGTTCGCACTGAATCTGGCGATTGTCTTCGTCATTGTGCGCTTCATCTACTACCCGCGCCAGCGCGATAAAAACTACGTCTTCACATTTTTCGCCTTCAATACCATTGTCTATTTTGTACTCGGCCTGCTGAGCAATTCCGCGCTGAGTGTCGGTGTCGGCTTCGGCCTGTTCGCCATCTTCTCGATTCTGCGCTACCGCACCGACACCATCCCGATCCGCGAGATGACCTATCTCTTCGTGCTGATCGCGCTGCCGGTCATCAACTCCATCCTGCTGACCGAACGCGCCTACGAACAGTTTGCGGTCGCTAATCTGGCGATTCTGCTGGTGCTGTTTGTGCTGGAAAAAGAGTGGGGATTTCATTACGAAAACCGCAAATCGATCATCTACGAGCGCATCGAGATGATCCGGGCGGATCGCTGGCAGGATCTGGTTGAGGATCTTCAGGAGCGCACCGGCCTGCCGATTGAGCGCGTCGAGATCGGACGGCTGAACTTCCTGCGCGATACCGCCGAGATCTTCATCTACTACGATCCCAGACGCATCAGAGATGCACAGGCGCAGACCATCCACGCCTATAACGGCCAGTCCGGAGAGCGAACCCTGAAGCCGGTCCCGGTCAGCTTCAGCACTTCCGCCAGCAGTGACGGTTTCAGTGACGATTAGAAACAGGGCGGACAGGCCTGTCCGCCCTGTGATAGTTTATTCCCCGGCGCAGCCCTCGCAGACCACATCTTCGACAGTCTCACCATTCGCCAGCGCCGCAAACCAGTCACGGATGCTGACGCCATCTGACTCCTGCGTGTAGAATTCCGGGGAAGCCAGGATGGTATGTTTCTCCCCACGGGCAATATAGGAATAGAAGTTCGGATTTTCTTCATTCAATTCCGCCAGATTGCCCGCCATCAGCTCTGCCCACGGTGTGGCATCGCGGCTGCTGAACACACTGAAATTGTAGAAGTTGATCTGCGACTGGTCGGCATCGGTGGTGTACTGAGAGAAAACAGCATTCGTGTAATGCTTCGCGCTGGCATTGTAGATCATGTTCAGGTGGTATGTTTCGGGGTCAACATCTTCAAGGCCGGGGACAAACTCCGGCATGTTGTTATACATGCCCCAGTCTACCAGCGGTTCCCATCCCACCGGCGTCGCGCCGACACCGGCATCACCAAACTGGACGACATAGGCATCAGGGTACTGCTCGATGACATGCGGCGCGTAGTAAATCGAGCCGTATGCGCCCGCACTGGTCCCGGCGACGACAATGCGCTCCGGCGCGTCGAAGTTCTCGAACGTCCAGTTGAGCGCGGCCATGGAATTGATATAACCGTTATGATGCAGTTCCAGCCCTGCGCCGTAATCGGCCACCGCGTCCCCGATATGGACATCCGCCGTGCAGTATGGGACGAAGACCATGTTGTAATCGGCCACTGGATTGTCAGCGTTCTCGAAGTCGAAGATGCCGTTATAGCCGCCAACCTCATCCTCCACGCTTCCGACCGTGTTATCGAACATACCGGTGCCATTGGCCGAACAGGTGAACAGATCCCAGCAGGCCCCGCCGCCCTGATAGTAAATCAGCAGCTTGTCGCTGTTCTCGTCTTCCGCCGGACGCACAAAAAACTGAAACGGTGTCTCGCGCGCACAGATCGTATCTCCGCCGGGGACCAGTGTATTCCACTCACCGGCGATCAGTTCAGCCAGCGGTGGCATCGAGACTCCGACGACCGTCTCTTCAGGCGTGTCTTCATCGGCTTCTTCGGTCGCATCCTGTGCCAGTGCGGGCAGCACCCATGAGGTACTCAGGCAGAAGACGACAAACAGCCAGAGCATCCTGCGTATTTTCGACATGATCGTAATCCTTTCTGTAATGTTTATATCAACTATTATTCTAGCGACATCAGATGATTGCACCATGAAAAATACAGGGGATTGAACCAGCGTCCAGACCCCTGTACAGGTTAACGGTCAATCATCTGTCTGACGGCTACAGCGCGATTATTCCTGCGGCGGACGGTAGCGCTCGTTCGCATCAGCGCCGTCTTCATCATCGACATGGTCATCGACCAGCGTGCTGTCGAGCGTCTCGTCACCAGCGGCATCGTTATACAGATCGCCTTCTATGGCGGACTGTCCGACCAGCGTTTCCGCACGGGATGCTCCAGCAGCTTCGACATCCTCCCCGCTCACCGGCTGATGCACAATGGTCTCGGCGGCACTGCTGTCGGGTGTGCGATTTTCGGTAAAGCTGTTATTCGGCGTGTAGTGAGTGAACTCCGCATCGGTGATGTTGTCATCATCGTAACGGCCCTGTTCGTTGACATCCTCCCCGACCGGATTGACGGCATCGACGTACTCGTCGTAATCTTCCTGCTCGTCATCACCCATATCACCGAAGTCACCGACATCGAAGCCCATGGATGCAAACGGATTGTTGACATCCTCTTCCGGCAGATCGCCGTAAATGCGATCGTCGCGGTCGGCTTCACCGTAATTCAGACGGTCAAGCGGTGTACCGGTCGCGGCTTCCATCAGCGCGGTGAGCCGCTGCGCCATCGACGCCGGGTCGGGATGGATGCCATCCTGAAGCAGCGCGGTCTCGAAGACCTGCTCGACCACCAGATTGATCACCGGGTTTTCCGGCTGGGCGCTGATCTGATTGGCGAGGTTGTGCAGCAGCGGATGGCGCGGGTTGAGTTCCAGCACCTTCACCGGCAGACGGTAATCGCGATCCAGCAGGCGGTTGATACGGAACATCTGACGCTGGCCGCCAGTCTCGTCACTGATGAGGCGTGCCGCCCCTCCGACCAGCGACTTGCTCTGGCGCACATCGCGCACGCGGCTGCCGAGGATCGACTTGAAGCGCTCGACAACGGCTTCGAAATCCCCCTGCGCCACCGCTTCCTGCTGTTCGGAGTCGGACTGCGCTTCGCCGATGTCTGACAGGTCGATGTCGGCTTCGTCCACGTTGCGCAGTTTGTGGCCGCGATACTCATCCAGCCCCATCAGCATCATGGCGTCCACCGGATCGGTGAAGTACAGCACTTCGATCCCACGCTGACGGAAGGCGTCCAGATGCGGGCTGCGGCGTGCGCTGAAGAAGTCATCCGCGACGACGTAGTAAATGTCGTTCTGATTGGCCGCCATCCGCTCGACATATTCTTCCAGCGATACCAGTGTCGCGGCGTCATCGGCTTTGGTCGTCGGGAACAGGAGGATATGCTGAAGATCGTCCTTGGAGTCCGGTTCGATCACCAGCCCCTGCTTGAAGAAGCGCCCGAACTGGTCAAAGATCTTGAGATAGGTTTCGCGGTCATTCTTGACCATGCGCTTGAGGTCACCGAGGATGCGGCCCGTCAGTGTCTTCTTCAGGCGTGCCATGATGGTATTCGCCTGCACGCTTTCACGGCTGACGTTCAGCGGCAGGTCTTCGCTGTCCACTACACCCTGCACGAAGCTCAGGTATTCCGGCAGCAGATCCTTACTGAAATCCTGAATCAACACCTTACGCGCATACAGCTTGAGTCCGGCTTCCTTGCGCGGGCTGAACATATTCGGCTCGCGGCTGCTGGGGATGTACAGCAGGGCGTAGAACTGAAGCGGGACATCGGCGCGGACGTGGAAGCGCTTCAGCGGCTTCTGGAAGTCCAGCGTCAGGGATTTGTAGAAGTCATCGTACTGCTCGTCGGTGACTTCTTTCGGGTCCTGCCGCCAGAGTGCGCTGCGCTTGTTGGTCGGCTCTTCTTCGTCATTGACGTAAATCGGGAAGGCGATGTAATCCGAGTGCTTGCGGATGATGTCCTTCAGCTTCCAGACAGTGGTGAAGTCTTTGGCATCTTCCTTCAGCGTGATGATGATGTCCGTCCCACGGCCTTCACGCTCCGCCGGTTCAATCGTGAACTGACTGTCGCCGGCGCTTTCCCATGCCCACGCCTGCCCATCGGGATGATAGGACCGGCTGACGACGCGCACCTTATCCGCTGCCATGAAGACTGAATAGAAACCGACACCGAACTGGCCGATCACTTCCTGCGCCGAAGTCGCGTTCTGTGAAGAACGCATCGCCTCGATAAAGGCCTTCGCGCCGGAGCGTGCGATCACACCGAGATTATTGACCATATCCTCACGCGTGAGGCCGATACCGGTATCACTGATCGTCAGGGTGTTTGCATCTGCATCCGCCTTGACCTCGATATACAGTTCGGCATCGGGGTCCAGCACGTCACGGTTGGTGAGCAGTTCGAACTGCATACGGTTGAGCGCGTCCGACGCATTCGAGATCAGCTCACGCAGAAAGATCTCGCGGTCGGTGTACAGTGAATGAATCAGGATATTCAGAAGCTGCTGAATCTCAGCCTGAAACGTAAATGTCTGTTGGTCAGTAGCGGGTTGATCCGTCATAAGATAATACTCTTTCTAGTTCCCTCCAGGAGTCCTCCGGTTTATAACACACTCACGTAAGAAGTAAATAAAAAATGCCGGTTTTCCGGTGCAGTATTTCGCACAGTAATCACGTCTTTACTATCAAGTGATCGAAAGTGCTGCCATGCCAGATGAGATGAATAACCCGGATGAAAGGCGGCTGGTCCAGCGTGCGGCCCATGATCCCGCCGCCTTTCAACGCCTCTACGATCTGTATTTCAGACGGGTGTACAGCTACGTCGCCGCCAGAGTGACGCATCCGCCGGATGCAGAAGACCTTGTAGCGGAGATCTTCCTTCAGGTGGTGAAAGGTCTGCCCAGCCTCAGTAATCGTCATCAGTTCAGCTTCGCCGCGTGGATTTTCACGATTGCCCGCAGCAAAGTGGCCGATTTTTACCGCCGAGACGATCACCGCAGCGAAGGTGAACTCTCCGACACCCTGACCATCACACACGAATTCGACAATCGGCTGATCGAACAGGAACGCGCCGCCGAAATCCGAAACCTACTGGACACCCTGTCCGAGCGTCGGCGAGAAGTGCTGATGCTGAAGTATTTCAGCGGCCTGCGGAACATCGAAATCGCGCAGGTCCTCGGCCTTGATGAGCGCACGGTGGCCTCACATCTGAGCCGGGGGCTGAAGGATTTATACGATGCAATGACCCGTGAGAGCGCCGGTCCGCATAACCAGCAGGAAAACGTGACTGGCAAAAGGAACTACCCATGACGACTTCGAATCATCATCCACACAATGACCCTGCTGCGGATCTGCCCGAAGAAATCGCAGCACTTTACCGCGAACAGCTTATCTCAGCAGAGGATATTGCCCCTATGACACAGCTACGGGACGAACTGATGCAGTCTGCCCCACCGCCGCGAGATGATTTTCAGGCACAGCTTGCCGAGCGCCTGAAATCCGAACTGCCGCCGACGAGACACTCACCGGTCCGGCGCCTCATCCCCAAACGCCGCGCCGCACGGATCGCACTGCTGGCGGCGGTGCTCATCATCGGTGTGGGAACCGCGCTGGCGGTCAGTGTGCTGATGCAGCGCTTCACCGATTTCGATGCCGGCTTTAAAGCGATTTTTGAACAGGGGCGCGGCCATGAGATCTACGGCGTCAGCCAGACGATTGAGGATTACACCGTCTCGGTCGAATGGGCCTATGCGGACGGCAACCGCCTGATTGTGGCCTTCATGATTCAGGGCAGGCCGGGTGAACAGTATACGAACCTGTCGAACAACCTTTATACCCTGCGCCAGCGCAGCACTGGCGTGAAACTTCCGCTGCAACAGGGATTTAGCGCCATGATCGACCAGAACGGCGAAATCCTTGGCCTTGACCCCAATCAACCTTCGACATCAGATCGTAATCTCAGCGTATACACTTATGACCTGAGCGGCATCACCATCGGCGACAGCCCGACGCTCGATTTACAGTTTGAACTTGATGCGTATGGGATCACCGTGCAGCAGCGAACGCTCATCCCTGACGTATCACGCTTTGAAGAGTTGAGACAGGGACCGGAAGAGCATTTCTTGCTCGACTTCAGTGTGCCGCTGGTGAACGATCAGCGCGTATTCAACACACCGATCACGGCGACCGATCAGGATGTAACCATCACGCTGACGCAGGCTATTGTTTCGCCCTCACAGACTCGCGTCCTGATCTGCTTCCCGCCGCCTGATCCGGCGCGGCAGTGGACTGCCATCCCCCGTCTGACGACGGCCAGCGGTGAAGTCCCCGGCGGCGGTGGTGTGAATACCTTCATGGATGGGGAATTGGCATGCAGTGATTTCACCTATAACGCCGGGATGTACGATTACAGCGGCGAGTGGCAGCTTGAGATCACCGAACTGGTCGGCTTTGGCAGCGGCGGCGGCAGTAACCAGCAGCGCATCGCCGGATCGTGGAAATTTGCCTTCACTGTGCCGTAAAATGTGACGCTATCTCACACTCATCACACGGAAGGGCCGCAGCCTTGCAGATTCGTGATTTAACACCTGACGATCAGGATGCCATTCAGCATGTCGCACAGATACTGGTGGACGGATTCGCCCAACACTGGCCGGATGCATGGCCGACCATCACCGACGCGCTGGAAGAAGTGCAGGAGTCGTTCGAAGAAGGCAAAATCAGCCGAGTTGCAGTCGATGATGACGGCACGGTGCTCGGTTGGATCGGCGGCCAGCACACTTACGCACAGGTCTGGGAACTGCACCCGCTGGTCGTGCGGCCCGATCAGCAGGGCAAGGGCATCGGGCGGGTGCTGGTCGAAGATTTAGAGCAGCATGTCCGCGAACGAGGCGGCCTGACGCTGATGCTCGGCTCCGACGATCAGGACGACATGACGACGCTGTCCGGCGTGGACCTGTATAACAATCTGTGGGAAGCAATCGCCAGTATCCGCAATCTGCGCGGCCATCCGTATGAATTTTACGAGAAGCTCGGCTTCAAAATCGTCGGCGTCATCCCGGACGCCAA
>JAEZAF010000043.1 GCA_023430545.1 Chloroflexota bacterium | reverse complement strand
GGACGGCAAAGGCCACTCGTCAGGTCCGTAATTCGACCCTCGGTGGTGGTGATGCAGCCCTCGGTCTGGGCGATGTTCAGCCGCTGCCACTGATCTCCGGTGGGGCAGAGGTTGAGGCCCTGCCGCTTCCATAATTCATTCTGCGGCAGTGAATAGCTGAGAAGTAAACCTGAAAAGAGGCGCGACTGCGGTCACGCCTCTTTTTGTTTCTGTCTGTCGTCCGTCTGCTATCTGTTGGTCTGGCAAACGGCTGTCTGATGCGGGACTGCTTGACAAGGTTAAAAAATTCCTATACTGTCATATTGTGCATTGTTTCACAAATAACACAGGGACAATATGACAGCCACACCGATCATCACATCGAACCCTGCATCAGTGATGCCGAAAGCCCCAAAAGGCGAACCGCTATTCGGCCATATGCGGACTTTCACGCGGGACTCGCTTCGGATGGCAGCCGAGTCCGCCCAGTTTGGCGAGATTGTCGAGTATCAGTTCGGGCCGTTCCCGTTCTATATTGTCAACCATCCCGATCTGGTAGCTGAAGTGCTGGTGCGCGATGCCGACAGCTACTACAAGACCGCCATGACCAAAGTGGCGATGAAGCGGCTGGTAGGGGAGGGACTGTTCACCAACGACGGTGACTTCTGGAAGCGTCAGCGGAAACTGGCACAGCCCGCTTTCCACACCCGCCGCATTGCCAATTACGCCGATGTGATGGTCGATTTCGCACAGCAGGCGATGACCGACTGGCACGATGGGCAGGTGCTGAATATCGAGCATGAGATGGCGTCGCTGACCATGCGCATCATCGCCAAGACGATGTTTGATTCTGACCTGACGGGTAATGATGCCGAGATCGAACACGCGGTCAAGGTTGCGCTTTCGATTGTCGATCAGCGGATGAGCAGCCTGCTGCCGACCCCGGAATGGCTGCCGACCTCCGGCAACCGCCGCTACAAGGAGGCGGTCAATACGCTGGATGTTATCATCCAGCGCTTTATCGACCAGCGCCGTCAGTCAGGTGAAGATCGCGGCGATCTGCTGTCGATGCTGATGGCCGCCCAGGACGAAGAGAGCGGCACAGGCATGAGCGACCGTCAGCTCCGGGATGAGGCGATGACGGTCTTCGGCGCGGGGCACGAGACCACCTCTGCTGCTTTGACATGGACATGGTACCTGCTGTCTCAGTATCCAGAGATCGAGCGCAAGCTGCATGAGGAGCTGGATACCGTTCTCGCTGGTCGTGCCCCAACCTTTGCCGATCTGCCGAAGCTGCCTTATACCGAGATGGTGCTGAAAGAAGCCATGCGGCTGTATCCGCCGGCCTGGGCAACCACTCGTGAGGCGATCCGTGATACGACGATCGGTGGTTATCCGGTTGCCAAAGGCCGGATTCTGATGGTCAATATCTATGGTATTCATCATGATCCGCGTTTCTTTGACGATCCGAGGGAATTCAGGCCGGAACGCTTCAGCCCGGAAAACGAGAAATCGATCCACAAGTACGCCTATTTCCCGTTTGGGGCGGGGCCGCGTGTCTGCATTGGTAATTCCTTCGCTATGATGGAAGGCAGTCTGATTCTGGCGACGATGGCGCAGCGCTTCGAATTCGATCTGCCCGCCGAGCAGCGAGTGGAGCCGATGCGTAACTTCACACTGCGTCCGAAGTTCGGTATGAAGATGACGGCCCGCACCCGCAATCAGGAACCTGTACTCGCATAAAATCACTGGCCTTTGGCAGTGGTGTCGTAACTTAAAAGGGCGATCCAAAGCTATCGGAACGCCCTTTTGGTTTATGTGAACACGCGCTGCTATTCCGCTGCCGGGTTGGAGAAGCTGTTCTTCAGGCGCAGGCAGGTGACGATGAACAGCACCGTGAAGTTTGCTTCATGCGCCAGACACCACATACACAGCGCCTTTAGCACGAAGAACTGAAGATAGACCAGAAACATCGAGTAAATCCACGCGAAGACCGCAATCCCGAAGATAATCATCGCGCCGTATTCGCGCAGGAAGGCGATGCGCGGCTGCATCACCAGCAGCACCCCGAGCGTGATGTACACGCCAAATCCCAGCCATGCAATCGGGATGCCGAACAGCCGTGAGTAGGCACTGTTCTGCACCACATCACAGTTGAAGACGCTGTCCTGAACACAGGCCATCGGCACGTCTGTCAGTTTGACGTAGCTCAGATAGCCGCTGACGAACAATCCAATCGCCACCAGGACCAGGCTGAGATGCCACAGCGTAAAACGACGCTGCGCCGTCTGTACAGGGCCGCTGCTCTTGAGAGATTCACTAACCATAAGGGGGATGCTCCAGTCAAAACCGATTGCTTTTACTCATATGCTGGAAAGTATAACGCCAACATCCCCGTTGCGGACGCAAGACAGGCGTATTTTACAGTGATTTTACATGTTGCCCTTTGGCACTGGGCACATTCCTATGCCGTCGGCAGCACCCGCAGCAGACGCACAGGCAGCACTTCGCCCGCTTCTACCACCCGCACACCCTCCGGGATGATCAGCAGGCCATCGGCCTCCACCATCGACATCAGTGCACCGGAACTCTGCGTGCCGGTTAGCCGCGCCGTCCATGCCTCAGCCTGCCCCTCACGGGATAGGCGCACGCGCAGATAGCTGCGCCGCCCATCTGACTCGATGCGTTCGCCCACCTGCGCTTTAATCGTTTCGGTCTGTGCCTGAGCATCCATTCGCTGGAGTCTCAGCAGCGCGGGGCGCACGATGACATCGAAGGTCACCACAGCGGAAACCGGATTCCCCGGCAGGCCGAAGAATGGGATCTGCTGGCCGTTCATGCCCCGGAGTATCCCGAAGGCCAGCGGTTTACCGGGCCGCAGATTGATACGCCAGAAGTCGATCTGGCCGAGGGCTTCCAGCACCGTACGCACGTAGTCCGCCGCGCCGACTGAGACACCCGCTGAACTGATGATCACATCCGGCTGCTGGTCGAGCGCGTTCTGAAACAGTCTCCGCACCGACTCCAGATCATCCGGGCTGATTGGCAGTACCACTGGCTGCCCGCCGTACTGCTGGACCAGCGCGGCCAGCATCGGGCTGTTCGCGTCGTAGATCTTGCCTGCGGTCAGCGGCTGTCCGGGATACAGCAGCTCGTCACCCGTCGTCAGGATACAGACACGCGGCTGACGGATGACCGTTACGTGTTCCAGTCCAATCGAGGCCAGTATCCCGACATCCTGCGCCCGGATGAGTGTCCCGGCACGCAGTACGGTCTGGCCCTGCCGCACATTCTCTCCAATGGGGCGGACCGATGCGCCTTTCAGTGCGCCCTTGTGGATCGTCACTGTCTGCGGCGGCGGCCCACCGAGATCCCATGTGCTGTCGGTATCCTCCACCGGGATAACGGCATCGGCTCCATCGGGCAGCGGTGCGCCGGTCATGATGCGTGCCGCCTGACCGCGTTCGAGTGTCAGCGTAGGGGAAGAACCCGCCGGAATATCGGTAATAACCGGTAGGGTGATTGGCGTCTGTAGAGTATCTTCAGCATGCACAGCGTAGCCATCCATACTGGAATTGGCGAACGGCGGCAGGTCCACCGCTGAAATGACATCCTCCGCCAGCACCCGCTGAAACGCCTCCATAATCGGGACGGTCTCCGCTGGCAGCACCGGAATCTGATCCAGTATCCGTTTTACCGCTTCCTGAACGTCGAGCAAAGTTCGTTCACTCCTTCTTTGAAATTATCTGCTTTACCTGATGCGGATGCCGGATGCGATCCATTTTCTGGTTCGCGCACCGAGGAACTTTTAACTTTTATCAATACCGTATAGAATCAGATCAGACCAGAAATAAAGGGCATGGGGGAACCCACCTTATGACGCTAATAGCAGCCCCAGTTGATCTTCAGAATTTACTCAGTCATCTCTCGAACCTCTCGCCCAACGATTACGCCATCATCGAACGCGCCTATGTAAAGGCAGAGGCCGCGCATCACGGGCAGACCCGTAAGTCTGGAGAGCCATACTTCACCCACTGTTTCGCGGTCGCCCTCATTTTAGCAGAGATGAAGCTGGACGCCGAAGCAATCGCGGCGGCCCTGATGCATGATATTGTCGAGGACACGCCAGTCACACTTGAGGAACTGCGCAGCGAGTTTGGCGATACCATCGCCATGATGGTTGATAGTGTGACCAAACTCAAGAATCTGCCGCTTCCCACCGATAAGCTGACCGCTGGCAGGCGCACGCGTGCCGTCAATCGTGAACTGGAATACTTCCGCAAGATGCTGATGACGATGGGCGACGACATCCGCGTTGTGCTCATCAAGCTGGCCGACCGCCTGCACAACATGCGCACGCTGGGCTATATGGCCGAAGCCAAGCAGAAGATCATCGCCAAGGAAACGCTTGAGATCTTCGCGCCGCTGGCAAACCGACTCGGCATCTGGAAGATCAAGTGGGAACTTGAGGACCTGTCGCTGCGCTATCTCGAACCAGAGGTCTATCGCAGCATCGCCACCCAGATCGACGAGCGCCGCGCCGACCGTGAACGCTATATGCATGAAGTCGAGCAGCAGCTCCGCCGTGAACTCGAGCGTGAGAATCTTCATGCCCATATCAGCGGACGCCCCAAGCACATCTACAGCATTCACAACAAAATGGAGCGTAAACAGCTTCCATTCGATCAGATTTACGATGTGCGTGCTATCCGCGTGATCGTGGAGAACAAGGCGCAGTGTTATCAGACGCTGGGGATCGTCCACAACCTGTGGCATCCCATCCCCGGTGAATTTGACGACTATATCGCGGGACCGAAGAACAACTTCTACCAGAGTCTGCACACTGCCGTTATTGACAATAACGGCAAGGTGATCGAGGTGCAGATCCGCACGTGGGAAATGCACGAACACGCCGAATACGGTATCGCCGCGCACTGGCGCTACAAGGAAGGCACCAAGGACCGCGACGAGGTCTTCGAGAACAAGGTCAGCTACCTGCGCCGCCTGATGGAATTCGGGCCGGAGCTGACCGACGATACCGAAGGCTATATGGACACGGTGAAGAACGAGGTCTTTCAGGATCGCGTCTACGTCTTCACACCTAAAGGCGACATCGTCGATCTGCCGCAGGGATCAACCCCGATTGACTTCGCCTATCATGTGCATACCGAAGTCGGTCATCGCTGTCGCGGCGCGAAGGTCGGCGGCAAGCTGGTGAACCTCAATTACGAGTTGCAGAGCGGCGACCGTATTGAGATCATCACTTCGAATCGCGGCGGCCCCAGCCTTGACTGGCTGAACGAGGACTCCGGCTATACCAAGACGCAGCGCGCCCGCCAGAAGATCAGGCAGTGGTTCCGCAAGCTCAACCGCGAAAGTCATATCACGCTTGGGCGCGAGACACTGGAACGCGAACTGAAGCGCCTCGCCCTGCTGGACAAATTCTCGTACGAAGAGGTCGCGCAGATCTTCGACTTCAACAACGTCGATGACTTCTTCGCATCAATCGGGGCAGGGGATACCACCACCGCCCAGATCAGCCAGCACACCTTTGACGAAGCCAACCGCCGTCAGCATCAGGTGCAGGAGCCGGACGCCAGCGTGTTCTTCAAGACACGTCCGCGCTTTGCTCCATCCTTCGATGATGACTCGCATGGCGTCGAGATCATGGGCACGGATGGCCTGCTGACCAATATCGCGCCGTGCTGTAACCCGACACCCGGTGACAAGATCATCGGCTATGTCACACGCGGGCGCGGCGTGACCGTGCATCGTGCCACCTGCACCAACATCGACCGCGTTCGCCAGCTTGAGGCGAGCCGTCTGATACAGGTATCGTGGGCCGGGTCGAGCGAAGAACAGCGCTATATTGTACCGGTGGAAGTCATCGCTTATGATCGTGGCGGCCTGCTGAAGGACCTCAGCACCGTGATCGCTGATGAAAAGGTGAACATCACCGATGTCAGCGTCAGCACCCGCCAGGGCATCGCCACCGTGCGTCTGGTGCTGGAGCTGAACGACAGCCGTCAGCTCACCCGCATCTTCGGGCGGATTGAGAGCATCCGCAGTGTGACCGAAGTCTATCGCTGCAACACCTAGGATCGGACGACAGGATTTTTATGGCTTATTTTATGCGCTTTCTGATCCCCGGCGATTTTGCGCCCAGCGCGGACGACCTGCGCCGTGCGCTGACGCAGGCTGATCCGGGCTATGCGCTCTTATCACGTCAGCCAGCGCCGTATGAGACACTGGCACTGGCGTATCAGGGACAGGAATATGCTGAGATCGACTTCAACCGTCCCGGTGATGACCTGTTCGCCGACGAGATTGACGATCTGCTGGAAGAACTGGACGAAACCGAGTTCGAAACCGACGAGGACACCCGCGTCCGTGATGTCGTTGCCGAACGCATCCGCCAGACGCGCCTGATCCTCTCCGCGGAAATCCTGTTCGGCGATAACGCGCTCGAAGACGGTATCCGCCTGATCGACCCGCTGTGGGACTGGCTGTTCGAGCAGACCGACGGCCTGCTGAAAATTGACAACGAAGGCTATTATGACGCCGACGGTCCGCTGCTGACGCTGGTTGAGGAATAACCACCGTCGTGGCGGCGTTTATCCCCGGCCTGAAGCTGGCCGAACGCTTTTACGTCGAGGCGGTACGTCCCATTCTCGACCGCGAATATCCCGGCCTGTCGCACAGCGCGGCACTCATCGGCAGCGGCTCGGAAGTGCTCGGCTTTGACACCGAAATGTCCTCGGATCATCACTGGGGACCTCGTGTCATGCTGTTTCTGCGGCAGGACGATCATGCACAGCTTGCAGGCGCAATCCACGAGACGCTGCGGCATCAACTGCCATACACCTTTCTCGGCTTTCCCACTAATTTCGGTGATCCTGATCCTGATGACAGCGGCGTGCAGCTTTTACAGTCCGTGAGTGAAGGGCCGATCAATCACCGTGTCGAACTGCTGACGATTGAGCAGTTGGTGCAGGATCAGCTTGCCTTCGACCTTGATGCGGAGATCACACCGGCGGACTGGCTGACCTTCCCACAGCAGAAACTGCTGACACTGACCGCCGGAGCCGTCTATCACGATGAGATTGGTCTGCAAACCGTGCGGGATCGTTTCGCGTGGTATCCGCATGATGTCTGGCTGTATCTGCTGGCGTCGGGCTGGTCCCGGATCGGTCAGGAAGAGCATCTGATGCCGCGTGCCGGGTACACTGGGGATGAAATCGGCTCGGCGCTGATCGCGGCCAGTCTGGTGCGGACGATTATGCAGCTCGGCTTTCTGATGGAACGGCGTTATGCGCCCTATGCCAAATGGTTCGGGACTGCCTTTGCGCGACTGACCTGTGCCGAAGCCCTGATGCCACACCTGCGCAGCGCACAGCTCGCCCCGGACTGGCAGACACGGGAACGGCATCTTTCCGCTGCGTATGAAGCACTGGCGCGGATGCATAACCGGCTTGAGCTGACGGACCCTGTACCCGAAAAAGTCAAACCGTTCTTCGGGCGACCGTTCAAGATCATCGGCGGCAGTGACATCGCCGCAAGCCTCGCCGCACAGATCTCCGACCCGACCGTGCAGCAGATCCTACAGCGCCGTCTGATTGGCAGCATTGACCAGATCACCACTAGCACTGATTTACTGGAAGATACCGGCCAGCGGTCACGCTTCAGGGCGCTGTACGAAACTGAAACCGAGACATAAAAAGCGCGATCCACAGCGGATCGCGCTTTTGTTTTCAGTAGGGACACGGCATGCTGTATCCGGGTCGATACCCATTATTAGCTGGTCTCTAGTGCGTCTCACTGATTTCAACCGGTGTGAACACCAGTCCGCTGCCATCCAGCTCCGCATCCACTACCAGATGATCGCCGTCATGCACGCTGCCCTGTAGCAGCGCCACCGCCAGCGGGTCCTGAAGATCGCGCTGGATAGCACGCTTCAGCGGACGTGCCCCGAACACCGGATCGAACCCACGCTCCGCAAGGAAGTGCTTGGCTTCAGGTGTCAGTTCCATCGTGATGTGACGTTCCGCCAGCAGACGTTCCAGCCGCTGAAGCTGAATATCCACGATATGGACGATGTGTTCGCGTTCCAGCGCATGGAAGACGATGATCTCATCCAGCCGGTTCAGGAACTCCGGGCGGAACTGGCGATCCAGCGCGTTCATCACCTGACTGCGCAGCGCTTCCTTATCGGCATTCGGCCCCATCTGCTTGATGATGTCGCTGCCGACGTTGCTGGTCATGATAATCACCGTGTTGGTGAAATCGACCGTGCGACCCTGTCCATCCGTCAGGCGGCCATCATCGAACACCTGCAGGAAGATGTTGAACACTTCCGGATGCGCCTTCTCGATTTCGTCAAACAGCACCACACTGTACGGACGCCGCCGCACCGACTCGGTGAGCTGGCCGCCTTCTTCATAGCCGACGTATCCGGGAGGTGCACCAATCAGGCGGGCGACGCTGTGACGTTCGCCGTATTCGCTCATGTCGATGCGTACCATCGCGCTCTCGTCGTCGAACATAAACTGTGCCAGGGCGCGTGCCATCTCGGTCTTACCGACGCCGGTCGGCCCCAGGAACAGGAATGTCCCAATCGGGCGGTTCGGGTCCTGAAGACCAGCCCGGCTGCGGCGCACCGCAGAGGCGACAGCGCGGACAGCGTCATCCTGCCCGACGACGCGCTCATGCAGGCGTTCTTCCATGTGCAGCAGCTTTTCGACTTCGCCTTCCAGCAGACGTGCGACCGGCACACCCGTCCAGCGCGAGACAATCGCCGCGATCTCGTCGGCGTCCACTTCTTCCTTCAGCATAGAGTCACCCTGAGCACGCATGGCGTCGATGGCCTGTTCGCTCTCGTCCAGCTTTTTCGTCAGCTCCGGGATGGTCCCGTAGCGCAGGCGTGCTGCTGACTCAAGATCGCCGCTGCGTTCAGCCTGTTCAAGCTGCACACGGGTGTCGTCGATCTGCGTTTTGATGTCCCGAATGGCACTGATGGCGTCCTTTTCCTTCTGCCATTTGGCCGTCAGCGCGTTGAGTTCTTCGCGCCAGTTGGCAAGTTCGCCTTCGAGATCCTGCAGGCGCTGCTTCGATGCCTGATCGCGTTCCTTCTTCAGCGCCTCACGCTCGATCTCAAGCTGCATGATGTGCCGTTCGACGCGGTCCAGTTCTGCCGGACGCGAGTCGATTTCCATCTTCAGATGGGCGGCGGCTTCGTCGATCAGGTCAATCGCCTTGTCGGGAAGCTGACGATCCGGGATATAGCGGTTGCTCAGCGTCGCGGCAGCAATCACCGCACTGTCCTGAATCCGGACACCGTGATGCACCTCATAGCGCTCCTTGAGGCCGCGCAGGATGCTGATGGTATCCTCGACACTCGGTTCACCCACAAACACGGTCTGGAAGCGGCGTTCGAGCGCAGCATCCTTCTCGATGTATTTGCGGTATTCGTCCAGCGTGGTCGCGCCGATCATCCGCAGTTCACCGCGTGCCAGCATCGGCTTGAGCATATTCCCGGCGTCCATCGCGCCTTCAGCCGCACCCGCGCCGACGACCGTGTGCAGTTCGTCGATGAACAGAATGATGCGGCCATCACTGTCGCTGACTTCTTTCAGCACGGCCTTCAGCCGTTCCTCGAATTCGCCCCGGAATTTGGCCCCTGCGACCAGACTGCCCATATCCAGCGCGATCACCTGCTTGTTACGCAGGCCTTCAGGCACGTCGCCATTGACAATCCGCTGCGCCAGCCCTTCGACAATCGCAGTCTTGCCGACACCGGCTTCACCGATCAGCACCGGGTTATTCTTGGTGCGTCGGCTGATGACATGCACCACCCGCCGGATTTCCTCGTCACGTCCGATCACCGGGTCCAGCTTGCCGCGCCGTGCGGCGGCGGTCAGGTCACGCCCGTATTTTTCGAGGCTCTGAAAGGTGCTTTCCGGGTCCTGTGAAGTGATGCGCTGTCCGCCGCGAATCGTAGTCAGCGCCTGCAAAATGGCATTGTGATTGATCCCGGCACGCGACAGTACACTACCGACCGTGCGGTCTTCTGTCAGGGCCAGCAGGATATGCTCGGTGCTGATGTACTCATCGCGCATCTTGCCAGCTTCTTTTTCCGCCTGATTGAATACATTGACGCTGTTACGGCTCAGGCCGATCTGCACATTACTGCCGCTGACACGCGGCATCCCGTCCAGCACACCCTTGATGTCGGACAGCACACTCTGGGCGCGTCCGCCGATTTTCGCGACAATTTCCGGCACCACGCCGTCTTCCTGTGAGAGCAGGGCGGCCATGATGTGTGCCGGTTCGACTGCGGTGTGGCCGTAATCGACAGCAAGCGACTGCGATTTCAGCACCGCTTCCTGTGCCTTGTTCGTAAAACGGTTCAGATCCATATTCTAAGTATCTCCTTTAGCGATATATGCTTATTGTACGCCTTACAGATAAGAATTGCGTCGAAAATGTGTTATCGTCGCATATGCGAGAATCACAGCAGGCGTTGTGTCTGAACTGTTGGAAGCAGGGTACTGAATCGGGTTTGGCCCGACATGAGGAGTTCTTCGAAAAACAATGAAAATTGTGATGTTTTCTATTAACCCGCTGTTCCCCGGATACGTGATGGGCGGTGCCCCCAAACACCTGCAGAACATCGCGATCCATCTGGGCGAGCAGGGCCATCAGGTGCAGATCTTCTGTACCCGTGCAGAGGGTTCATCCGAGCCGTTCCACTGGCACGCGAACGTCGAGGTTCGGCCTGTGCTGCGCTTTCATCAGCCGTTCCCGATGCCTTACGGCGTCCCAGCATATGATATGGCCTCGATCCTGCACGAAATCGGGGATGCGCTTCAGGCTGCCGACCGCTTTTATATGCATGATGGCGAACTGCTGTTCCCGTTTGCCTATCAGCACATCCCGACCGTGATCTCACTGCGCGATAACGTCTATCCCGAAACGATCCTCGGCGGCTATCTGTTTGAGGCCCACCGTCTGATCCTGATCTCGGAGTATTCGCGCCAGTATTACGAGACGACGGTCGGGCGCTTCTTCCCCGAACTGCCGCAGCGCATTGAGGTCATTCATAACGGTCTGGACTGGTCGCGCTTCAGACCAACGCCACCAAGTGACGAACTGCTGTCGCTGCTGCCGTTCGACCCGTCGCAGCATGTGGTCGTGCTGCATCCACACCGGCCAGAGCCGACCAAAGGCATCCCGCAGACGCTGGCCGTGGCGGATCTTCTGGTGCATCAATACGGTATTTCGAATCTGCGCGTGCTGATCCCGCGCTGGCTGGATCTTCAGCTTACACCGGATTTACAGGCCTTTTACGATGATGTGCAGGCGCAGGTGAATGCACGCGGACTCCAGCAGCATGTCGTGTTCCATCAGTGGCTACCACAGCGTCTGCTGCCGGAATATTACTCGCTTGGGGCGGTCACACTGTCGCTCGGCAGCTTTCCGGAATCCTTCGGCAATGCCGTCTACGAATCGATGGGCTGCGGGACACCGTCGATTGCAGCACGGATCGCCACCCATCGCGAACTGCTGCCGGATCATCTGATCGACAAGGTGGACTTTGACGATGCCCAGTCTGCTGCCCGTATCGCCGCAGATATTATCCGCAGTGGTCGGCGCACTTCACCGGAGACGTTAAGCTATCTGCATGAGTATTACGGGATCGATCGCCAGCTTGCACGCTATGCCGATCTGATTCTGAATGCCGAAATCGCACCGCCCATGCAGTACCGTCACCCGGTGATAGACGCCTCGACGCGCTTCCGTCTCGCACCGTGGTGCTATGTCAATGCGGCAGGGGAGGTCTATCACGACTTCCGTGCGGATTACGCCTCACTCGGCGTACTGACGTCCTTGCTGCGAAATGCAGAAGACGGCATCACCTTTGCGCAGGCCGCATCCGCTGGCATCGATGCCGAGGCCATCCACCACTGGCTCCGTGAAGGGTATCTGGTTCCGGTATTTGAATAAATACGGCGAATGCAGGGGCTGTAAATTACTGGCTGAAAGAAGCCGATACTTACTCTTTGCGTATCGTAGGGACAAGGCACTGTCTTGTCCGCCTTATACCTATTCCATTGATCTGCAATATCCGAAACGTTTGAAAACTCTAACCGCATGATCAGAACATTCGTGCTATGATAGAAGGTTCCTGCAACTTAACATCCTGACCGGTAAGGGCGGCATTCAATGCCTATCATTGCAGCAGTTGCAGCAGCACATAAATTTTTTGTGCTGCTGCTGCCGCAACAAGCCGATTTTGAACCTGAACGCGCTATCACAGCAGCAGTTTGCAGCACTATACTGCCGCAAAGTGCCGCAAAACGGATGGCAAATTATGAACGCAGCGCCAGTATCCGATCCACCAGCCCTTCGACTGGAATGCGGTTGCTGTCCGCATAGCGCACCAGACACTCTGCCCACATCGGATCTCTGTCAAACAGTTCGCGGAAGATCGGCGCAGCGGCCTCGAACCCGTTCGGCTTTGCGGCGATGTCGAGGGCGAACCAGAAGCGCATCTGAAGCTCGTCGGGGTCCATGGCTACCGCTTCCTGATAGCGCTGCATGGCCTGTTCCCACCGTGGATTGTCCCCGCCGGTAAGTTCCGCGGCTTCATTCGACATCTGATAGGCGAGTTGGCGGTGACAGATGCGCTCCAGCTCGTCAACCGGCGTCGGATGGTCATCCACGCGCACATCGAACAGCACACCCTGCCATGCCTCTGGCATCAGGGTCCCGCTGACGATCATCAGCGCGGCGGACTGCTGGCCGCGAAAATCACCACCTTCGGCCTGTGCTGCCTGTAGCGCCGCGACAATGCGCTGCACCAGCCGTCCGCTGGCGCTTTCGAATGCTCTGGACATGGCTGCCGGGACGGTATCACTCGCCATCATGTTGGCCTGCACCGCATAGCCGTCGCCGACGTGATGCCCGGCGTAACGGATGGTACTGCTGCCGGTGTGGGATGCAGCATTGCCCTGTGCATCGACCATCCCGACCTGGCGCACTTCCGCCCCCCGATCACCGGCCAGCACTGCCGTCAGCGCCTGCGGAGCGGTGTGACCGTTGCGCATCAGCGCCAGTCCGCTGCTGCCGTGCGACATCCGGGACAGGGCCTGTGTCGCTACTGCACCGACTCCGGCTTCCGCCCACGGGCAGATCCGCCCAACCCCGGGCAGAGCAGTCTGCACGGCGACACCGATTTCACCAGTCTGTGGGTCGCGGGCCACAATCGAATAGGTCATGGGTCGATCATCTCCTGATAGATACGGGCTGAGGTGAGGACGATTGTAATCCCGATCGGATGCGCTGCCACTTTCTGTGCGCAGAATGCAAACGAGAGGACTGTGTTCAGCCCTCTCGTTTGTGTTTAAAGTTGGATTGTATCGGACAGGGCAGGCCCTGACCCTGCATTGCGAATTCTAGGCAGAAGGCTGTGTGCTGGCGCTGGCAACCGCTTCGACCATCGCTTTAGTCTCGTCGTCTTCCTGTTTGCTGCGCTGGATGGCGAAACCGATCACGCCGATCAGTACCAGCATGACGATCACGATCAGGGTGCGCTGTCCGCTGTCTTCAGAAGCGGCCAGCGTGACAACCAGCGGCGCGACCAGCAGTGCCACCAGATTTACAACCTTGATCATCGGGTTCAGCGCGGGGCCAGCCGTGTCCTTGAAGGGATCGCCGACTGTATCACCGACAACTGACGCCTTGTGTGCCTCGGAGCGCTTGCCGCCGTAGTTGCCTTCTTCGATGAACTTCTTGGCGTTGTCCCATGCACCACCCGCATTGCTCATGAAGACCGCCATGAGCTGGCCTGTCAGGATGATGCCGGCCAGGAAGCCGCCAAGCGCGTTGGCACCCAGCAGGAAGCCGACCACGATCGGTGTCAGAATGGCGATCACGCCGACGGGCAGCAGTTCGCGCTGCGCCGCACGGGTGGAGAGGTCTACCGCTTCAGCGTAGTCGGGTGTCGTGGTGCCTTCCATCACACCCGGAATCCGCAGTTGACGGCGGACGACGTTGATCATCTTGAAGGCCGCCCGGTTGACCGAACGGATCAGCAGTGAACTGACCATAAAGATCAGCGCGCCGCCGACCAGGAAGCCGATGAAGACCAGCGGATCGGCGATGTTGATGCCGGTTGACGCGATAGTCTCGTTCAGCGGCACTCCCAGACCGATCTGCACCACGCGGGTGTCGGTCAGGAAGGCACCGAACAGTGAGACCGCTGCGATCACCGCCGAGGCAATCGCCACACCTTTCGTGATCGCCTTCGTGGTGTTACCGACGGCGTCGAGCTGTTCGAGGATTTCCGCACCCTGCTCATTGCTCTCACCGGAAAGCTCGGCGATACCCTGCGCATTGTCACTGATCGGGCCGAAGGCGTCCATCGAGACGTTGTTACCCGTCAGCGTCAGCAGGCCGACACCGATGATCGCGATCCCGTACAGGATTGCAGTTGAGGTATCCACCACCTGATTACCGTTCGCATCCAGAATCGGTGCGATGGAGAAGACGGCGATACTGGAGATGATCGCGCCAGCAATCACCAGAATCGCCCAGACACTGCTCTCCATACCGCTGGAGAGGCCGCCGAGGATAGTGGTTGCCGCGCCGGTCTGGGTATTGCGTGCGATCGCTCGTACCGGCTCATGCTCGGTACTGGTGAAGTACGCGGTGACGCGGTCGATGATAATCGCCAGCGCAATACCGACAATCAACAGCACCAGCGGCTGCCAGACGATACCGGAAATAAATGCCGGGTCCTGCATGTACACGACAGTGAAGATGGTGAACATCACGATTCCCATCGCCGCAGCGGTGTAGAACCCGCGTGTGATCGCGCTCAGGGCGTCCTTGCCGCTGGATGAGCGCACCATATACGTGCTGATGATCGAGGAGAGTACGCCGAGGCCGCGCACGAACAGCGGGAAGATGATAAAGATCGGGCTTCCGGTGGCGCTGGCAAGCGCGAGGCCGAGGATCAGAGCGGAGACGATCGCGACTTCGTAACTCTCGAAGATGTCGGCTGCCATACCCGCGCAGTCACCGACGTTGTCACCGACGAGGTCAGCGATCACCGCCGCATTGCGCGGGTCGTCTTCTGGCAGGTCGGCTTCAACCTTACCGACAAGGTCTGCACCCACGTCCGCCGCTTTGGTGAAGATACCGCCACCGACGCGCATAAACAGCGCCAGCAGGGTCGCACCGAAACCGTAACCGAGCAGTACGTCCGGGCTGGCAATGCCGAAGGCGAGGAAGATCAGTGTCCCACCGAACAGGCCGAGGCCATCAGTCAGCATACCGGTGATCGTGCCGGAACGGTAGGCGATACGCATCGCATCACCATAGCCCCGCTTCGGATCAAGGGCAGCAGCGGCCACGCGGACATTACCCTGCACGGCCATATTCATCCCGATGAAGCCGACGATACTGCTGAAGACCGCACCCATGATAAACGCACCGGTCCGGCCAATGGCGGTATTGGTACGGGCAGCTTCACAGGCGGTATTCCCACGCTGGACGATCTGCGCTTCGCGTTCGTAAATGACAGCGTTGCGCTCGGCCAGTGACAGGTTATCAGCAATCGGCAGCTCTTCATGAACGCTGTCCGCGATTTCAGGACAGAAGCGCTCGATTGCATAGGGGGTAGGATTAACAATATAGACGCTGAAGAACAGGGCAACGGCCAGCACGATAACCAGCACCGCCAGAATGCGGAACTGTGAGCGCAGGTAGGCATTCGCGCCGGAGCGAATGTATCCCCATACCTGCTGCATCTTGGCTGAACCCTTGCTTTCACTCAGGATCTGTCGTGCCAGTAACGCGGCATAGATCAGACCCGCAACCGCAATACCCAACACAATCAATATGAGGGTATTCTCCAGAGAATTAAGTGGACGCATTTAAAGTATCCTTGTGAGTTAAAAAATACAGTTTGACGAACGGCGCGGATTATAAACTTTTTCCCCTGTTGAGAAAAATTTCTGCGCCGTAAATTATAACCCTGTCGGATTGTAACCGTTTTTGTACGTCTGGGCATATTCTGCTGATTGCCTACAGTTGATTGCTTACAGATTGCTGTCAAAGATCGCTGCAAAAAAAGAGACAGACGGTTTTTGCGCCTGTCTCTTTCATATCAGTAAGCCTGTAACCTACGCGCGTACGTGGACGGGTGTCCCGATCTCCCCGAAGTTGTAGAACCACTCGGCATCCTGGTTGCGCATGTTGACGCAGCCGTGGCTCATGGGTGTGCCCCAGTTGCTGTGCCAGTAAGCGCCGTGCAGGGCGTATCCCTGATAGAAGTACTGCACCCATTCGACATTGGGCAGATAGTAACCGGGGCCAGACATCGTCTGGGCGCGGTAGCGGCTGTAAATGCGGTATTCACCCTGTACGGTCGGTGTCGCGGGGACACCCATTGAGCCGAGCGCGGTATAGACCAGTGCGCCGTCCTCGAAGGCATAGACCATTGAGTCGCTCAGATCGACCATGATCAGGCGGCCCGTGGTGATGGTTGGGGTCGGTGGGATGATCGCTGGCCCCTGAATGCCTGCAATCAGCGGTGTACCTTCGACTTCCACACTGGGGATAATCAGCTCGGTGCCGCTGTTGATGCGGTCTACATTGGGGATGTTATTCACTTCAGCGATCTGCTGCCATGTCAGGCCGTACTTCTGCGCGATGCGATACAGAGTCTCACCGGGCTGCACGATATGAGTTGCCTGAACCGCCGCCGCTGTCCGCAGGTCGAAATCCGCCGACACGATGGGACGAGCGCCGAGGTTGATCTGCCGTGCCAGTTCGAGATCCGGCAGTGTTTCAGCCACCGGTTCCTCGATTTCGACTGACTCCGTCGTCCATACGCTGAGTTCCTGTCCGCGATAGATCAGATCCGGGTTGGCGATGTTGTTGGCCTTCAGCAGGTCGGCGACGGTGATACCATAGCGATTGGCGATGGTGGCGAGGGTTTCACCCGGCTGCACCACATGGATCTCCGGTGCGCCTGCCACCAGCGGATTCTCGACCACTTCTTCGGCTTCACTCTCGCCGGGGGATTCCAGTCCGGGGATGATGAGCTGCTGTCCGACGGTCAGATAAGTCCAGTTGGTGAGTTCATTGGCTTCAGCGATCTGCGCCATGGTGATGCCATAGCGGGTAGCGATGCTGTAAAGCGACTCGCCGGGCTGCACGATATGGGTGACGAACTCGGTAACAGTCTCTGCCGCCTGATCCTGCGCCTTCACTGCTAAAGAGGTACTTGCCAGCACCATGCCTGTCAGAAGTGCGCCGAACAGCAGGTTTCTGAACCTGAAAGCGCGCTTCAGAAGTGTCGAGAAGTGAAGATAAGATCGATATGGCGGCCACATGGCGTCATTTTCCCCTTGTATCGGATATTTGATGCTTACATAGAAGATCTGTATGCTGTCGATTGTACGCAAAATGCCTGTGCTGATGCAAACTTCCTGCGAACGCCTTGCAGGATGACCAATCACCTAGTCTGGACGTGGTGTGTTTGTGAAGCGTTCAATTGCTCAGGGTCCGATTTGTCAGTACAATGCAAGGCGATATGTACCCGTAAATGATGAGCTGAAATAATCCCGCATGTTATTACGCGCTTACCGTCTTTCCGATAAACTGACACTGCTGTTTCTGAAACTACTGGACCTGTTGGGGTCACTCCTCGCGTCAGGGCTGAGTCTCCTGCTCGAAGGGCTGCTGAAAATTGGGGCTGTGCTGTTTGGTGGGCTGTTCCGTGTCTTGGGCCTGCTGCTGAACGGTCTGCTGACGCTGCTGCGCGGTGGTGTAGGGCTTACGCAGCGGGCGGGGGTAGGCTCTGGACGCGTTGCCCGCCAGACGGGTGGTACGGTGGCACGCTCCACCGGTGACGCGATGGCACGCCGCGCTGCCCGTGCCGAGATTGATACCGGCATCGTCGAGGACCCGCTGCGCCGCCAGAATCGCATGCTGAGTGCACTGGTGGTGGTGGTGCTGCTGGTACTGATTGGTGTGGTGCTCTTCAGGCCGCAGCCACAGCCTGCCATTCCGGTTGGCGCGTTAGGTGGCATCGGGATTGCTGCCGCAGACCCGGGCGCGACCGAGCAGGCATCTGCGGACCAGCCGCCAGTCGTGATCGCCTCACCGATCCCGACCGCGACCCAGATCCCGCAGGAACTTCAGGCACGCGGAAGCATCGCCTTCACTATCCGCCAGAATGGGCAGACTGATCTCTGGGCGGTCGGCATCGACAGTGGACGCAATCCGATTCGCATTACCAATGATCCGGGCGATGAACGCGACCCGGCATGGAGTCCGGATGGTCGTCAGCTTGCCTATGCATCCAACCGTGATGGGAACTGGGACCTGTATGTCTATGATCTGGCCTCGCGTGAGACGCGCCGCCTGACCTATGACCTCGCCTTTCAGGCTGCGCCAGCGTGGAGTCCTGATGGCTTCTGGCTGGTTTATGAGAATTACACCGGACAGAGCCTTGATATTTACATTCTCGCGGTCGATGGCTCTGAGACCCCGCAGCGGCTTCCCGGCTCTGGCGCACTGCCAGACTTTTCGCCGGCATGGTCTCCGGATGGGCGTAAGATCGCCTATACCTCATGGGAAAGTGGTGCGAGTCAGGATATCTGGGTGTTCTCGCTGGATACACAGACTGCCGAGAATCTGACGAATACGCCGAACCGCAATGAGGACTTTGCAGCGTGGCATCCCACTGCTGAAGGTGAGAATGCCGGTCTGCTGGCCTACAGCGCTCCGGATGCAGGCAGTGATAAGATCTTCGTCAGATCAACGACAAACAGTGACGCGCCGCGCGTGGTGGGCGTTGGACGTCACCCGGCATGGTCCCCGGATGGCAGCAGTATCGCTGCCGCGATTGATACACAGGATGCGCCCTATCTGGCGGTCTATTCCTTCACTCAGTCGGGGTCATCGTCGGTGGTCAGTGTCCCGGCCAATAATGATCAGCCGGTATGGACACGTCAGCCGCTGCCACCCGCACTGGTCAATTCGGGTGGCCTGCCCGATAACTCGCGCCAGCTCTATGTCGAGCAGGTCGATCGCGCGGCCAGCGCTCCATTTTTCCGTATGGCGTCGATTGGTGATGTCGATGTCGACCCGGCTACGCTGAGTGACCAGGTCAACGACTCCTACCGTGCCATGCGTGAACGCGTGAATCAGCTTGCCGGATGGGACTTCCTCGGTCGATTGGATGATGCATGGTGGTCATGGGATGTGCGTCCGCAGCCCGGTGAAGACGCGTGTAACTGGCATCTGACGGGACGCGCCTTCTCGATCAATCGTAATTACGCCCGTCAGGGCTTCCCCCCGCAGGTGCAGGTGGTACGAGAAGACAGTGCGATTGATACCCGCTGGCGCGTCTTTGTCCGTGTGACCGATGAAGCACAGTCCGGCCAGCTTGGAGAGCCGCTGCGCAGGCTTCCGTGGGATTTCAACGCCGTGTCCAGCGGTGATGTGCAGGCCTATGAGCAGGGTGGCCGCCTCCGGGCGGAAATCCCTACAGGCTACTTTATCGACTTTACTCAGATCGCCGAGGATTTCGGCTGGCAGCCCTTTGCAGCTTCCACTGACTGGCGTAATAACGTCAACGGGATCAATGACTGGATGTTCTATAAACCGGATGGTATGAGCTGGCTTGATGCCATGCTGGAGATTTACACCATCGATCAGTTGGGTAACTGTGCGCCGCAGGTCCCGGTGACGGTCACGACGCCGCTTCCGGCGGACCCTGCGCTTCAGCTTCCCGCGACCGAGGAAGTGGCTGATGTGCCAGATGCATCTGATGCATCGACCAGTGAAGCGGAGGGCAGCTAGGCCATGAGACGACAGTCCACAGGCGGTGGCGTGCTGCTCACCCTGCTGATCACCATTGGCGTTTTTGCACTGTTCGGGTTCGTCATCTGGAATAATGGGCGCACCGAGGCAGAACTGATCGTATCGGTGCCAACCAAGCCCGCACCGACCGAGGCCTCCGGCAGTTGGCAGGATGTACTGCGCGGCGGCTTCAATGTCGAAGGCTCGCCAATTCCGACGATTTCCCTGCCAGATCGCACCTTTGTCGCGCCGACTCTCGCGCCGGACTCAGGTTCTGCGACAGCCTTTTCACCAGTCGAGGGCAATTCCGGTAGTTCGGTGGTCTTTATTCAGGGCGTGACACCGACTCCGCCGCCGCCGACACCCACGATCCCCGCAGGCGTGACCGAAATCGCGGCGATTCAGGTGCCGACCGTGCCGATCCGTGCGACCGGACTGCCATCTTTGAGCGTGCCTTTAAGCCGCGATCCGATGGGACGAGACCACTACTGGTTCCAGCGTCCGCTGGCGGCAGACCTTGCCAACAATGCATCAACCTATTACGCCTACGGGACCAATGGGCCGAAGGATGCCCCGCTATTGATTCACACCGGTATTGACCTGCCCAACCCTGAAGGCTCTACAGTGCGTGCGGCGGGTGCCGGGATGGTGGTTTTCGCCACTGACCCGAATGACCCCACACAGACGGTCTTCGAGAACTCTCCGGCCTATGGGGTGACCGTTGTCATCGAGCATGACATCGGCTTTCAGCGCCAGCCGGTCTACACGCTGTATGCGCATCTGCTGAGTCCGCTGGTGAAGAAGGGCCAGCGGGTGGAAGCAGGCGATCCGATCGCGCTGATGGGCAGCACGGGCCATTCGACCGGCCCGCATGTGCACTTTGAAGTGCGGTTGTTTGACAATAGGTTTGCCAACACCTATAACCCGTCATTGTGGATTGCGCCGTATGTCGGACATGGGACGATTGCCGGCCGCGTGACCGGCGTGCGTGGGGAATATCTGGACGATGTCGATGTGCAGCTCGTTCGCGCGGGAATCGTCCAGAAGACGACGACCTCGTATGTTTTCAAAGGCAGTGGTTCGGAAGTCAACCCGGACCCGAACTGGCAGGAAAACTTTGTCTTCTTCGACGTGCCTGCCGGAAGCTATCGTGTGGAAGCACTGATCAACGGCACCAGAGTCTCGCAGCCAATCAATGTCTACGAAGGAATGACTACTGGCGTCGAACTGAAACCGGCTGACAATTTACCCGCAAGTAATGTTACTGTAACCCCAGGATCGTGATGTAATGGCAATGTTAGAACCCGTTCGTATTGATGTCTGGTCAGACTTTGTCTGCCCGTTCTGTTTCCTCGTCTCATTCAGCCTCAAGAAACTTGAGCAGGAATATGGCGCGGAGTTCCAATGGCATGCCTATGAACTGCGACCGGCAGGGTCGCCGCCGATTTCGCCGGAATATATGGAGCGCATCAAAGAGGGCACCGTCTACTTCAAGAACCGTGCCAAAGCTGAAGAAGGTGTTGAAATTAACTCCGGCCCGTTTGGGATCAACAGCCGTCCGGCGCTGATCCTTGAGAAGTATGCACAGGCCAACGGCAAAGGCCACGAGTATCACAATGTGACGCAGGATGCTTACTGGCTGCATGCAAAAGACATCTCTCAGCCGGAGGTGCTGCGCGAGATTCTGGCTTCTATCGGGCTTCCCACGCCGGATCTGGAGCGCGTGCTGGCCGTGCCGGAGTATGAAGCCGCTGTCGATGCGGATATCGCACAGGCCGCACGCTATGGGATACAGGCCGTGCCATCGGTGATTTTTGCAAACCGCTATCTGGTCTCCGGTGCGCAGCCCTATGATGTCTTCCGGCAGGTAATGCAGAGGCTGGAGCAGGAACAGGCCGCCTCGAAGTAGAATCAAAAACAGCGCCTTTCATGACGAGAGGCGCTGTTTTGATATAAGCCTTCAGTTATGCTTCCTCAGGCACCCGTTCGGTTAGCTGGAAAAGTGGGACAAACACGCCGAAATCGGTCACGTGGTCATTCGTGATGAGCGACATGAGGAAATCACCGCCTGCTGCACCGCGCTTGATCAGTTTCGCATCCTTGAACTTCACCAGCTTGGGCTTGTCGCGCTTGGTCAGGATGATCAGTTTGTCGTCCAGACCCCCCACGGCTGATGCCACCAGTTCGCGGCTGGTTTTGGGCAGTCTCATGGCGATCACACCACCGCCAGCGCGTCCCTGTACTGGATAATCTTCCATCTTCGAGAGTTTGGCAACGCCGTCATCGGTAATGGTGAAGACGTAGCCATCCGGCTGGACGATGTTGGCACTCACCACCCGGTTGCGCTGCCCGACCAGTTTGATGCCGCGCATACCGCCTGCTGGTAAGCCAGTAGGACGCACTTCATCTTCCTTAAAGCGGATCGACTGCGCCTGATTGGTCGTCAGCAGAATCTCGCGTTCGCCGTCGGTCGGCATCACCTCGATCAGCCGGTTGTCGTCTCCGACGTTCATAATCACAAAGACATTGGCGGTCATACCGGGCAGGTCGCTGGTGCGGATGCGCTTGACATCGCCATTTTCGGTCGCCATGAACAGATAGCCATCTTCCAGATTTCCGGGCAGGCTGAGCACCGCCACGACTTCATCGCTGGAATTCAGGCCGCACAGGTCGTGAAACGGTACGCCTTCGGAGGCTTCCTGCTGTGCTTCGGGAAGCTGCTGGACCGGGATCGTCGCACAGCGGCCATCGGCTGTGAACAGGTAGATAATCTGCGCCGTAGTCGCTTCGATAGCATAGCGCGGTGGCTCTTTGGTATAGGCGTTGACCTTTGGCCCCGTGTCTCCGTTCAGGCGCGAGATCTTGCCGGTGTTGGAGAACAACACCCATGTGCGTTCTTCCGGCATCATCAGGTCCGCCGCATTGTAGCTGGAAGCGGTGCTGTCGACGATCACCGTGCGGCGCTTGTCACCGTAGGCGGATTTAATCGTGCGCATCTCTTCAGCGATGACCAGACGCATCTGGGCAGGGCTTTGCAGCAGGCTCTCCAGATAGGCGATCAGGTTCAGCTTTTCGTCGTACTCTTCCTGAATCTTCTGGCTTTCCAGGGCGGCCAGACGGCGAAGCTGCATATCGAGAATGGCCTGCGCCTGAATCTCCGTGATCTTCAGCAGTTCCATCAGATTCGTGCGCGCAGTCTCAGCATCCGGTGATTTACGGATGGTTTCGATCACCTTGTTCAGCTTGTTGAGTGCTTTCAGCAGCCCTTCGAGGATGTGTGCACGTTCTCTTGCCCGACCCAGATCGTATTCGCTGCGGCGGCGGACGATCTCCAGACGGTGGTCGAGATACACTTTCAACGCCTGCTTCAGGTTCAGGACACGCGGTTCGTTGTTGACCAGTGCCAGCATGATGATGCTGAATGTATCCTGAAGTGGGGTGAGCTTGAACAGGCGTCCCAATACCTCGCCGGCTTCGACGCCGCGCTGTAACTCGATCACAAGGCGCAGACCCTGACGATCAGATTCGTCACGCAGGTCCGCCAGACCTTCCATACGGCCATCACGCACCAGTGAGGCGATACGCTCGATGAGGGTGGTTTTGTTGATCTGGTAGGGTAGTTCGCTGACGACAATCTGTGATTTGCCGCGTCCGATGTCCTCAATGTGACACTTGGCACGCATGGTGACCTTGCCACGCCCGGTCGCATAGGCGGTCAGCAGGGTGTCCTCTTCACCGTCATTGCTGCCGTCCTTGTGACGGTACACCAGACCGCCTGTGGGGAAGTCCGGCCCTTTGATGAAGCGCATCAGATCGGTGACCGTGACATCGTCCAGTGTTTCCCACTGATCGAGCATATACACCAGTGCATCGCAGACTTCACCGAGGTTGTGCGGCGGGATATTGGTGGACATACCGACTGCGATACCGGTTGCGCCATTGACCAGCAGGTTGGGAATGCTGCTCGGCAGAACCGCCGGCTCGGTGAGGCTGCCGTCGAAGTTCTCGACGAAATCGACCGTATCCTTGCCGATATCGACCATCATCTCTTCGCCGATATCGCCCATACGGGCCTCGGTGTAACGCATGGCCGCTGGGCCGTCGCCATCGATGCTGCCGTAATTGCCCTGTCCGCTGACGAGCAGATAGCGCAGGGCGAAATCCTGCGCCATACGAACCATCGCTTCGTACACGGCACCGTCACCATGCGGATGATATTTACCAAGTACTTCACCGACGACGCGTGCACTCTTCTTGAATGGCGTATCGGCACGCAGGCCCATATCATACATCGCATACAGGATGCGCCGGTGAACGGGCTTCAGGCCGTCACGGGCATCAGGCAGCGCACGTGACACAATCACGCTCATGGCGTAATCGAGAAACGCGTCGCGCATCTCCTGTTCAATATTGATTTTCTGTACGTTATAGCCGTTTTCGTTTGCCATGGCTCGCTTTCTTACTGTCGTCAGGACTTTACGCACTGCATCATCCCGCTGCTATCCCTGTCGGTGTCGTCTTATGGAACGATTTCCGTTCGAATGCAGTCTTAAAATGGGACGTATTGTGTAGACCGTGTTCTGAATAAATCGGTGTAAATAATGCTGGTGTCAAGAGTGTAGGTGACTTTTTCGCGATACACAAGCGAGGATCACTACACGCCTGTCAGGAACTTATGTTCTAATTATAGCGCAAAACAGGGGAAATCGTTAGGCCGTTTTACCCAAAATGTCGGAATCCCCGTAGCAAGTCGCCTGATCGTTATGGTAGTATGCAGTCCTATGACGCGACAAATCCTGAAACAACCAACCTTGATTCTGATCTTTCTTGTGGGACTGCTCCTGGTCGGCTGTGTACCTCCCACGCCGATTCCGGTGTTCATCACCCCCACCCCTGAGCCGAGCCTTAACGCATCCACTGCGGTGCCGACACTGGAGCCGGTCCCGTCCGTGACTCAGGTGGCGGCCAGTGGAGAGCCATCGCGGACGCCAGTGGTGATTGGTGCAGTCGTCGGTTCATCCTATACACTGGAACCTTCCAATACACCACGCTCAACCCGTACCTTCATACCGTCACCAACGGTGCCGCCGCGCTTCACGGCGACGCCAACTGGGGATGGTCAGCAGCTACCCGTCGTTGAGACAACCCCAGCACCGCCCGTCACTGCCGCATCGACCTCGATTTCGGTGACGGTGCCACCGTCCACACTGCCTGCGACGATTGTCCTGCCGACGACCGTAGTCCCGATCACAGCCACACCGGAAGTGCCAGCGATTTCGCCGACACCTTTACCGGCACTCGATCGTGAGCGGGTCGGGATTCAGATCGACATCAACCTCAGCCGCGAAGACTGGGACTTTGCGCTCAGCCGTGCCACTGAGATGGGCGTCCGCTGGATCAAGGTGCAGGCGGCGTGGGATTTCTTACAGCCCAATACGGCTAACGCCGATGAAGAACGCTTCCGTACCTTTGAACTGAATTTGCAGACCGCCGAGCAGCGCGGGTTCAATATCATGATCAGCGTCGCGAAGGCCCCGCCGTATCTGCGCTCAGTTGCGGGTGAGTCCGCCCCGCCGGATAATCCACAGGAACTGGCGAACTTCCTCAACCTGATGTTCAGCCAGACCAAGATCGGTGAAGTTGTCGATGCCATCGAGATCTGGAACGAGCCGAACCTGCGCCGCGAATGGAACACGACCGCGCTTCCGTTCAGCGGGGCGGGGTATATGCAGCTTTTCCGACCAGCCTATGATGCGATCCGCGCCTATCGCTCTGACATCATCATCGTGACAGCAGGCCTCGCGCCGACTTCTACCATTGGTGACGCCTCGATTGATGACCGTGATTATCTGCGTCAGATGTACGCGGCGGGTCTGGGCCAGTATAAGGATGTCGTGATCGGCATTCATCCGTATGGCTGGGGTAATCCACCGGATGCACGCTGCTGCCAGCCGGGAGGTGATCGCGGCTGGGACGAAGATCCGCATTTCTTCTACCTGCACAATATTGAAGACATGCGCGACATCATGAACGCCAACGGTCATAATGATGTACAGATGTGGTTCACCGAGTTCGGCTGGGCGACATGGCGTGACCTTTCGGTCGGCCTGCCGGACCCTGCGGAAAACAATCTGTTTATGAATTACGTCACACCGCATGATCAGGCCAATTACACGATCCGCGCCCTGGAAATCGCTCAGCGCGAACGCAGTGACATCGGTGTCGCCATCCTGTGGAACCTGAATTTCGCCAATGATCTGACAGTGAACAACCGGCAGGAGATTGTCGCCTACAGTATGATGCTGCCGGGGGACCTGCGCCGTCCGCTGTTCTTCCTGCTCCCGCAGGCCTTCAGCGCCGCGCCGTAATTCGCTTCAAGGCTTCGAATATCACCAATGAAAATGCCGGGTTCTTCTTCCGTAAACTGGATGTGGCTCGGCATTTTGATTCTGCTGGTGGCCGCTTTTGCCCGTCTGTACCTGTTTGCAGATGCACCGCCGGGTTTACAGCACGATGAGATCTTCAAGGCACAGGAAGGGCGCGCCCTGATCGAAAGGGGGGACTTCCGTCTGTTCTATCCCAGTAATCAGGGGCATGAAGGGCTTTACATCTGGCTTCTGGGTGCGGCGTACGCCATGTTCGGTGCGTCGGTGATGATGATCAAGTTCCCGACCTTCGTCTGTGGTCTGCTCACTGTAGCGCTGACCTATCGGGTGATCGGGCAGGTCATCAACCGTCGGGTGGGGGCGTTGGCCGCTGCGCTGACGGCAGTCTCGTTCTGGGGGATCTTCGTCAGCCGTGTGGGTTTGCGTGCCGTGGCACTGCCTGTCTTCGCACTGCTGGTTGTGGGCGGGATATGGTGGCTCATCACACCTGTGGCCCATAACCGAGAGCGCTGGCGTGCAGGTCGCTGGACTGCTGGTTGCTGGCTGATCGCCTTCGCAACCGGGGCGGCGCTTGGACTTTCGATCTATACCTATACCTCGGCCTTCGCGCTGTTCGCTGCCTACGCTGCGCTGATCGTCGTACTGGCGTTATTTCAGCGTCAGACGCTGCGGCATCACTGGCGTGAACTCGTTCTGGTCGGTGGACTGGCGGTGCTGATTGCACTACCGATGATCTGGATACGGGTGAACGATCCGCAGGGGGCGAACCGTGTCAGCACGATCAGCAGACCGCTGACCTCAGCGCTGAATGGTAACCTGAATGAGCTGATCGATAACTTCTGGAATCTGGCCGGAATGCCGTACTTCACCGGAGACCCGGAATGGCGCTATAACGTCGCGGGACGTCCGCTGTTTGCCACACCGGTCGGACTGCTGGTGTATGTCGGTTTTGGACTGGCGCTATGGCGGGTGCGGCGTCAGCCCATACTGGTGATGTTTCTCACCTTCGCGACGGTCGGGCTGATCCCAAGCCTGCTGACGGTGTCGGCTCCGTCATTTCTGCGGTCGATTCTGGCGCTGCCTGCCGTGATGCTGATGATCGCACTCGGTCTGGATGTGCTTCGCGACCAGCGGATTTTCACGGCACTGGCGTTGGCCGTCGTGGTGCTAACGGCAGTTACGGACTGGCCTGCTTACTTCGACACATGGCTGAAAAACGACGAAGTTCACGCCATTTACCGTGATGACCTGGATGCGCTTTCTGCGTATGTCCGTCAGGGTGAGGCATCACGCCTGCTGGTTTCTACGGATAATACGGAGCTTGACCCACTGATCTTTGAGTACCTTCAACCGCCTGCCCATGACGAGGTGAACATCTCGTTCTTTGATGGGCGGACGACGATTGCGCTCAGTGATCAGCCGGCGTTACTGCTGATTTCACCGCTGTCACCGATCACACCGCCTCATGCCGATTGGCTGACAGATGCTCTCGGCACGGTTCCGCTGGAGCCGATACAGCGCGAAGACGGAGAGACGGCGTTTGAGGTTTATCAGATCAACCCACAGGTGGCGCTGACCTCACGGCTTGTACAGATACAGGCTAAGCCGGTTTATCATTATAACGAGACCGTGTTCCCGCGTGGTGCGGTGCGGAACTGGGCAGAGGTGATTCCGTATCCGGTCAATTTTGGAAATATCGTCGAACTGGTGGGCGTGGACCTGCCCCGTACTGAGATCGCCAGCGAGCGCGATGGGGTAAACATCCAGTTATACCTGCACCCCCTGATCGAGCGTCAGGACCTGCCCCTGAACGTGTTTGTCCACATGTCACGGCTGGATGGCACAGTTCATGCCCAGCGTGATCTGCTCGGTGTCCCCGCTTTGCAATGGACGCGCGACCTGTACTTCATTCAGGACAACTTCGTGGTCGCTGGACCGACGGAGCCGGGACGTTATATCATCACGATGGGCATTTATAACTTCCAGACGGGTGAACGCCTGCCGATTCTTGATGCGGATGGTGAGGCTATGGCTGACCGGCTGGTGATTGACCGCGTGCGTGTAACGACACCCTGACGACTGCGTTATACTGGCGAGACGGTGGTAACTTCAGAGAAGGGCGATATCATGGCAAATGTTCTCGAAGGATTTGAACAGGTCGAAGCGGTGATCCGTGATGGGCTGGCAGCGACGGCCCCTGCGATCGCGCTGGCTGTCTACCGGCGGGGCGAGCCGCTGATCAATCGGGCGTATGGCTTCCTCGATCCCGAAACCCGTCAGCACCCCACACAGCCGGACAGCCTGTTCGATCTGGCTTCGCTCACCAAGCTGTATACCACGACGGCCTTCCTGATGCAGGTGGCTGACAGCAAGGTCACGCTGGATACTCCGGTTGTAGACGTCATCCCAGAGTTTGGGAAGGGTGGGCCGCGCCCGATTGGTGAGACACAGGACCCGCATACGCTTCAGATGCTTCCCCCTCTGCCCGAACTGCTGACGTTCAGCCCGGTGGACCCGGCTGAGATCACGTTTCGCCATCTGCTGACGCACACCAGCGGACTCGCCCCGTGGCGTAATCTGTTTCAGGAAATCGGGCCGACCCCTCCGCCCCCGAATCAGCCGGATGCGATGTCCTACACTGCCCGCAAGACACGGGCGCTTGAACTGATCACGGATTATCCGTTTGCGGATGCCCCCGGACGCACTGTGCGTTACAGCGATCTCGGCCTGATTCTGCTCGGTGAGGCGGTCGCCCGTCTCGATGAACAGCCATCGGTGGCCGAGGTGATCGAGAACCGATTAGCCGTCCCCGGTGAGCTGAACCGCACTGGCTTTAACCCGCGTAACCCAGGTGAGTGCGTGCCGACGGAGTACGATCAGCGGTGGCGTCAGCGACGGTGTCAGGGTGAAGTCCATGACGAGAACGCCTGCGCCTGTGGAGGCGTGGCTGGTCACGCTGGTCTGTTTGCGACCGCTGACGATGTCGCCTGCTTCGGCCAGTCATGGCTGGATGCGCTGGCCGGACGGCGCTGGCTTCCGGTACAGCTTGCGTCGGATGCGACCGCTGAACACGCGGTTACGGGTGTCGAACGGCGCGGCCTGGGCTGGTCGCTGCGGACGACGGGTGTGTCGTCATCAGGCAAGCATTTCAGCCCGAACAGCATCGGTCACACTGGTTTCACAGGCACATCCCTGTGGATTGACCCGCAGCGTGAAGTGGTGGTCGCTCTGCTGACCAACCGCGTGTATCACGGGCGTGATCCGGAAGCGATTATGGCTTTCCGTCCGGCGGTGCATGACGCGATTGCCGAATGGCTGAAGTTCTGACGTGAGGGTTTGATCCCACCCTTCGTGCGGGATGGCACACAGGCCATCCCCTACAACACCAAACGATTAAACCTTCTAACGGCGGGATGGCACACAGGCCATCCCCTACGAAGTGAATATTCCCAGTGCGTTATGATGTGGCGGAGATCGGGCGGCTGATCAGCATCTCGATCTGCTGCATCTGCGCGGCGGTTAAGGGGCCGAACTGGATCGCGGCGGCGTTCTCGGCGGCCTGTGCCTCGGTACGGATGCCGGGGATCGGCACGGTCTGTTCACTGCGTGCCCAGATCCAGGCCAACGCCCCCTGAGCGACGGTGCGTCCATCACTGGTCAGGATGTCGCGGACAGCGTCAAGCTGTTCGACCATCGACCCGAAGTGATGCCATGCAGCGCGCCGCACATCATTCTGATCGAAGACCGTCTCTCTGGTGTATTTACCCGTCAGGGCGCTGCGCCCGAGCGGCGTGCGGTTGACACTGGCGAGATTGAGTTCCTCGCACAGGGCCAGCATCGCCGGGGCGTCGTTGACGAAGTTCAGATCGTGCTGGATGGCGACACAGTGCTCACCCTGGGCGAATGCGCGTGCACCTTCGACCGAGTCCGTGCTCCAGCCATAGGTGCGGATTTTGCCTTCCTGCACCAGTGCTTCCAGTTCGGCAAGCAGGGCGGGGACTGGCTCCAGCGGATAATCCCAGACGTGCAGTTGATACAGGTCAATATAGTCGGTGCCGAGGCGCTTAAGGCTGGCTTCGCACTCCGCGCGGACGTGCTTCACCACATCGTCCGGGTGAGGGTGGTAGCGGACCTGCTTGTCGGCCTCATTGACGCTGAAACCGAATTTGGTTGCGATCACGGCCTTATCCCGTTTGCCGGACAGCGCCCTGCCTAAAATATGTTCGCTGTGGCCGGTGCCGTAATTGGCGGCAGTATCAAAGAAGTTGATGCCGCCATCCAGTGCGCGGTGGACAGCGCGGATCGACTCCTGATCATCGACTTCGCCCCATCCGCCCTGACCGTCCAGAAACTTCCAGACGCCGCCAATTGCCCAGCATCCCATTCCCAGCGGCGAGACCTCAATGCCAGATCGTCCCAGTGTGCGGTTTTTCATCCGTGTGGCTCCTTGAAAGCTCAAAAGGATCAAAGAAAGTGGACGCCCGTTTTGCTGCGACATATGCGCGAGGGCATCGCTTCAAAAATCCTACGACTTAGAGCGCGCTCTAAGTCAAGAAGCAAAAGTGAGACACGTCACTTTACTGCTTGTAGCAGCAGCAGCAGCAGCACAAATTTTTTGTGCTGCTAGTCGCAACCTCGCTATTTTCCCCTCAGAATGCGCGGCGATGGCAGAATTGCAGCAGCAATATGCGGCAACTGCGCAGCAATGTGCGGCAAAAGGCGCAGCAATTCGCTGCTGGTTGTTGTTGGCAGCAGCAAGGCAGCATGTCTGGCGAAGCGTGATGTTAAGGTGCCGGACGTTACAGTATAGCACGGATGTTCTTTGTTGTTGGTTCGAATGTGGTTTGGAAAGGTTGAGGAGTCGGTTTAGAGGTGGGATTGGGAATTGAGGTGGCGGGCGGGATTCAATCCCGCCCTAAGGAAGCGCGATAAAGAACATTGTCCGATGTGGGTCAGCAGCGCCGCCAGTCGGAGGAACGGCGGAAGCGGTGCGGATCGCTGCGGTGCTGGCGCGGGGCCGGTGTGAGATGCGCGTCCGGCTGCGGCCTGGTGCGCTCCTGCTTCAAAATCAGCGGAGACTGAATGCCGGGATAGGGTCGTCCGATGGCGGCGCAGCCTTCCGGCGTGATGCGGTAGCGCCATATCTTCTCCGCCTGAAAGATGCGGCATTCCATGTGCCCGCGCACGACCAGTGCGGCACATACGGCTTCGTTGAGGTAATCGAGTGTCGGGTCGCTGTCTGGAAGCAGCCAGCCCTGAAGCGGGTGGGTTGGGCTGGTGGTGGAGGTGTCGTTCTCGTATCGGGATTGAATCAGGGAATAGGCGTGGCGCAGAGCGGCTTTCTGTGCTTTTGTCATGATTAAAACCATTTCGTCCCGGATATGTATCCGGGATGCCGTCGAAGGTGGGGCAGGCTGATCGGGATTTCTGCCGAGTGTGTCAGAGTGGCATCGGGCCACCTGTCTATCTTAATCGGAGACGGAGGTGATCGCAAATTGAGGGACCTCGTCCCCCTTTTTAGAGGTAGGTTTAATTCGCAATTCAGGTGTTTACAGCGGACACGGCACTGCCGTGTCCCTACATCTGTCTGTGTTTGGCAGAGGTGTTCAGGTGAGGGACATTGCCGCCTTTAAGTCGGCGGACTATACTCGCGGATATGAATGCGTGCCCAGTGACGGATCTGCTTTGCAGGGGAAGGAAGACAGCTATGCGGTTGACATTTCATGGTGCGGTGCGGACGGTGACCGGGTCGAAACATCTGCTGGAAGTCAATGACATGCGCATTCTGCTGGACTGCGGGATGGTGCAGGGCAAACGGATGGAGTCCTTCGAAGCGAATGTCAACTTCGCGTTTGACCCGAAAAGCATCGATCTGGTGATCCTGTCTCACGCACATATCGATCATTCCGGCAGCCTGCCTAATCTGGTGCGGCGCGGCTTCGAAGGGGACATCATCACTACTTCGGCCACGCGTGATCTGTGTTCCTCCATGCTGGCTGACAGCGGCTACATTCAGGAAAAAGATGTCGAGTTCATCAACAAGAAACGGCGCAAGCAGGGTGAAGTGCCGGTTGACCCGATTTACACGCAGCAGGATGCGTATCATGCCCTGAAATACTTCACGACGCAGGATTATCACCGCACGCGGCGGATTGCCCCCGGTATCTCGCTGACATTCTATGACGCAGGTCACATGCTGGGCAGCGCCATTGTGTGCCTCGATATTGAGGACCGCGAACAGGGGCGTGATGTGCGGCTGGTCTTCAGCGGGGATCTGGGACGCAAGGGGATTCCGATTATCCGCGACCCGGAGGTGATCGAATCGGCGGATGTGCTGCTGATGGAGAGCACTTATGGCGACCGTCTGCATGAGACCTACGGCGCATCAGAGGATAAACTTCAGGATGTGGTGGCGCGGACCTATAAACGCGGTGGCTCGATTGTGATGCCCGCGTTTGCTGTGGGGCGGACACAGCAGCTTGTCTATACGCTGCACCGGCTGATGGATCGCGGGGATCTGCCGTCGATGCCGATTTTCGTCGATACGCCGCTGGGGGTGAATGTCACCAATATCTTCGCGCTGCATCCCGAATGCTACGATGACGAGATGCGCGATTTCATGATGCAGCCTGGGAATCGCGATCCGTTCGGGTTCCGTGACCTGACCTATATCCGGTCACTGGAAGAGAGCAAGCAGCTCAATTTCCATCGTGAGCCGTGCATCATCATCAGCGCCAGCGGCATGGCGGAATTCGGACGGGTGCTGCATCACCTCAAGCACCGCATCGAAGACGCGAATAATACCGTGCTGATTACCGGCTGGCAGGCCCCGGATACGCTTGGGCGTCGGCTGGTGGAAGGCGAAAAGACGGTACGCATCTTCGGGGACAGCTATCAGAATCGGGCGGAGACGTTTGTGCTGAACGGATTCAGCGGCCATGCCGATCGTGACGAACTGCTGGAATGGGCCGGGGAATTCAAACGGAAGCCGCAGCGCACGTTTCTGGTGCATGGTGAAGAAGCGGCGTCACTGGCGCTGCAAAAATCGCTTCAGGATCAGTACGGTCTGACGGTCGATGTGCCGACGATGCGGCAGTCGTTCGATGTGTGATTTAACTCTGAGTGCAATGGATATGACGAATTTTCAAGGAAAATGGATGGTCCGGTTGTACTATCTACTGGCAAATTGAGGCGGTCTTCATTGACTCAACCGCAATCCGCCAGCAAACTTGAATCAGTCATCACTGCATTGATCGATAAGGAGCTTGAATGGCAGTCGAATTTCAGAATGCGGAAGCAACCCTGAGCGCAACGCTTGCGCGTACCGCACAATCCCTCAACAGCGAAAAAGTCACCGTACGTCAGTTGATGGAGGCCGTCGGAGAGCAGGGCCTGCTGTTCTTCTGCATGATATTGACCATCCCGTTTCTGCTGCCGGTGTCGGTTCCCGGCGTCAGCACCGTATTCGGCCTTGTGATCATCCTGATTGGAGTGGGGGTCACGCTGAATCGTCTGCCGTGGCTTCCGGCGCGCCTGATGCAGCGTCAGATGGATGCTGCGAACCTGCGTGAAGCGCTGGTCAAGGGTTCGAATGTGTTTGGACGCCTTGATCGCATTGTACGCCCGCGCCTGACATGGCTGACCGAAGGCGCTGTCATCAACCGTGTGAACGGGCTGGCGCTGATCTTTGGTGCGGTGCTGCTGCTGTTCCCGTTCGGGCTGATTCCGTTTTCCAACACGCTGCCGGCTTTGGCGATTCTGTTCCTCGCGGTCGGTATGCTTCAGCGTGACGGTTTCTTCATCCTGCTGGGCTATATCATGCTGGTGGTGACGGTGGTCTATTTTGGCGGTCTGCTGCTGGCCGCGATTGCCGCCGGTCAGGGGATCAGTTCGCTGCTCGGTTCGGGCTAAATCCGGCCAGAGATACACCGGAAATACATCGATGTTTACGACGCAGGGGGATGAACCTTCTGCGTTTTTGTTTTTGTAGGTGGGGTTGGGTTTGTGACGGGCGGCATTCAATGCTGCCCCATGCGTACCAAGTTAAGCCATTTTACATGTTGAAGCAGGTGTAAATCAGGCCGCGGCTGCCCCCCATCCCTAGCCCTTCCCCCACTCGCTGCGCTCCGAGGGAAGGGAAATGACTACCACCGTGAGCTGTTTTTCACCCTTTCCCTCGAAGTGGACGACGGATGCACTTCCCGTCGGACGCGCACTGGGTAGTGCAACTTGTTGCACCGGGATAGGGTCGGGGATAAGGGGTGCTTTTCCGCCTTGTAAATCCTTAACTTGGTGCATATGGGCGGCATTCAATGCTGCCCCTACAGGTATATGCGTTGATGTGAGATGGGCGCAATGATGTCATTTTATAATTCAGCACGGAGAAAACGGGCGACCACGCCGGGTCGCCCCTACAGCGGAATCGTGCCTGAAAAAATGGTCTCCGTCGTCATTTGTGAAAGATCATTATAGCGCCCTACTGTTTCGGAGTGATATGAGACTCATCAGAGACTCACGGGGCTGTAAAATGGCTGTTGCCGAACAGGTGCATAATACGCGGTCAGATGGATTGTTTCGAAGATGATGAAAGATTACAAAGGTCCTCATGACATTCAAGTCACCTACACTGCCGCCAGCGCCGCCGTCTCTGCTGGAACCGCCGCCGAATGCCCATATTTTCCAGAAAACCAGTGTGATCCCGACGACGGTCGAACGTATGACGGCGTTTCACAGCCATCCGAAGGCCTTCCAACGGCTGACACCACCGCCGATTTTCATGCGCACGCATCGCAATACGCTCAGCTCTCTGACGGATGGCGAAGTCGAATTCACCTTGTGGGTGCTGGTGATGCCGTTTCGCTGGCATGTGCGGCATGAGCCGGGGCCGACGCCGACCTCCTTTGCCGACCGGATGCTGCAAGGTCCGCTGGCTTACTGGCGTCATGAGCATATCTTTCAGGAAGTCCCCAATGGGGTGATGCTGACGGACCGCGTGACACTGGCACATCGACCGGGTGTGCGAGGTCTGATCACACGGCTGCTGTTTGATGGCATCCCGCTGCGGATTCTGTTTCTGTACCGTCACCTGCGCACGCGCTGGGGGACGCGATGAGTGAAGCCGCGCCGCGCCGAAGACAGATACTGGTGATCGGCGCGGGGATTGGTGGTCTGACCACGGCGGCGCTGCTGGCGAAACACGGTTATGCGGTGACGGTGCTGGAAGCGCAGACGTATCCGGGCGGATCGGCCAGCACGTTTACGCATCAGGGCTTCCGGTTCGAGTCCGGTGCGACGGTGGCGGGCGGCTTTCAGCCGGGTGGACCACATGCAGTAGCGGCGGATCTGCTGGGCGTGACATGGCCGGTGGTGCGTCATGATCCGGCGTGGGTGGTGCATCTGCCGGAGCGTGATGGTGGTCCATTGATGTCGGTGGCGCTCTCTCAGGATAACGCTGATGTGCTGCGGCATTTTCCCGAAAGCCGCGCCTTCTGGAACGAACAGAGCCAGATTGCAGACATCGCGTGGAAGATGTCGGCACAGGGGTTGCCGTGGCCGCCGCGCAGTGCTGCGGAAGTCCGCCAGCTTGTGAAGGTAGGGCTGCTGAACTTCCCGCGTGATCTGCGGCTGGTGCCGTTTGCGTTTGCGACGGTATTCGACTGGATGAAGCGTCACGGGCTGCACCACAACTGCGCCTTCAAACGCTTTCTGGACGGCCAGCTTCTGATCTCGGCACAGACCAGCAGCGAGAATGTGAATGCGATCTATGGTGCGACGGCGCTTGATCTGGCGCGGCAGGGGGTATATCACGTCGAAGGCGGTATCGGTGGGCTGGCCGAAACGCTGGTTGACCGACTGAACTCTCTGGGCGGACATGTCATTTATCGCCAGCGCGTGACACAGATCTGCGTTGAGCGTGATGCGCAGGGACAGCCTCGAGTGGTCGGTGTGATGGCGAAGACCGGAAGGCGCGGCAAGCAGGAGACGTTCTATCCGGCGGACGTGGTGGTGGCGAATCTCACGCCGTGGGATCTCGACCGTCTGCTGGGTGCGGACAGCCCGGAAGTGCTGAGGTCCGAGGTGCGCTGCCGCCGCTATGGATGGGGTGCGTTTGTGCTGCATCTGGGCGTGCAGGCGGATGCTGTCCCGGACGGCTTCCCGGATCATCATCAGGTGCTGGCTGATCTCGAAGGGCCGTTAGGTGAAACGCGGAGTGTGTTCATGTCGCTGTCACCGGCATGGGATGCCAGCCGTGCACCCGCCGGACAGCGAGCTGTCACTGTCACGACGCATACCGCCGTCCAGCCGTGGTGGGATCTGCTGACGTCTGACGAGGAGGCTTATTACGCGCACAAAGAGGCATATCAGACCCGGATACTGGCCTCGGTTGAGCGCATTCTGCCTGGTTTTACGGAGAAGCTGACGCTGGTGCTGCCCGGTTCACCTGTGACGTATCAGTTTTACACTGATCGGCATCTGGGGCAGGTGGGCGGCTTCCCGCAGACGTCACTGTTTCGTATGCGATCACCGCGTACTGGCATTGCGAATGTGCGGCTGGTGGGGGATTCGATCTTCCCCGGACAATCGACGGCGGGTGTCACGCTGGGGGCGATACGGGTTGCGCGGGATATTGAGGACCGCTTTTCGTTATGGGATCAATAGGCGGGCGCAGACTCGCCCCTGCATTTCGTGTTTATAGGCAGGATCGGATTGGCACTTCTGTCTGACCGCTGCGGGCGATATGAGGCGCACACGGTGATCTCCTGATCTCGCGGCCCTGCCAATGCGGGATTATACTCGGATGCGGTGACACGAAACAGCAGAGGTCACCGCCTCTCATCCATCGCCGTTTGAACATCCATTGGAGCCGAGTATGTCCACCGCAATGCCCCCTCAACCTGTTCAATCTGTATTAAATGCCATTGGCAATACGCCGCTTGTGCAGCTCACCCGTGTGGTTCCCGCTGGCGCGGCCAGTGTGTTTGTCAAACTGGAGTATTACAATCCGACCGGTTCGTATAAGGACCGCATGGCGCTGGCGATGATCGAAGAAGCCGAAAAACGGGGTGATCTGCGGCCTGGGATGACGGTCGTGGAATACACGGGCGGCAGCACGGGTTCGTCACTGGCGCTGATCTGTGCTGTAAAAGGCTATCACCTGAAAATTGTCTCTTCTGATGCTTTCTCGGCTGAAAAGCTGCGCACCATGCAGGCCTTTGGGGCAGAACTGGTGATCGTCCGCAGTGAGAATGGCAGGATCACGCCGGATCTGATCCCGCGCATGATGGAAAAAGCGAACGAGATCGCTGCGCAGGGTGGAGAAGGCAGTGTTTATCAGACCCGCCAGTTCCATAATCCTGACGCACGAATTGGTTATGCCGGTATCGGGCGTGAGATTGTGGCACAGTTGGATGGACGGGTAGACGCCTTCTGCGGTTCAGTCGGTACAGCGGGTATGCTGATGGGTGTTGGGCAGGTGCTGCGATACGAAGTGCCATCAGCACGGATTATCGCGCTTGAACCGGCATCTTCCGCTGTGATCTCCGGCCAGCCAGCCGGGACACACCGCGTAGAAGGGATGGGTGTGGGGTTTATCCCGCCGCTTCTCCAACACGATCTCTATGACGAGGCGCGTCCGATTGAAGAGGCTGAAGCCCGACAGATGGCGCGGCGGCTGGCGTGTGAAGAAGGAGTTTTCGCGGGGACATCGAGCGGGCTGAATGTCGCGGCGGCGGTACAGCTTGCCATTGAGTTAGGCGAGGGGCATCAGGTGGTGACTGTCGCGACTGATTCGGGCCTCAAGTATCTCGCTGGTGATCTGTATCAGGCGGAGTAGAGATTATCTGAAAATTGCTTACCGAGCGGACAGGGCCTGTCCCTACATAGCACACTGGATGTAGGGACAACGCCCGCGTTGTCCGCGGTTTTTATAACGTTTAAATACGGTCTGGAATGTGTCAATGCGCCTTCAAACGTTAATCTGAGCCTATTCCAGTTCGTCGCTGTGTTCCTCGATGCGGCGGCGGAGGCGGCGGAGGCGTCCGTAGTCCGGGCGGATGCGGTTGAACAGATCGGCATAGCGGCGCATGAACTGGACCAGCCAGGTGCGGACGGCGCTGCGGGCGTAGGTCGCCTGACGGCGCTGCGGACCGAAGCGGTTCTGCGGCTTGTTATCGCTCCACTGCACGACCATCGCCGCCCACGTCAGGCCGCCGCCGAAACCGATAAACGCCAGGTAATCACCGGGCTGAAGCCGATTCTGCTCGACCGCTTCTACCAGTGCCATCGGGATCGAGGCGGCGGAGGTGTTGCCGTAGCGGTCGATATTGGTGACAAAGCGATCCCGCTCCATATTCAGTGTGCGTGCTGCTGCCTGTATGATGCGCTCGTTGGCCTGATGCGGGACGATCAGCTTGAGCTGTGAGAGGTCGATGCTGGCGAGCTGCACGGCTTCGCGGATGCTCTCGCCGATCACACGGGTCGCAAATTTGAAGACTTCTCCCCCGGCCATGTGCATCTTGTGCAGGCGGTGGCCTTCGGGGGTGATGCCAGCCAGCGCCCGATCAAGGCTGCCGATGGACGGGATGCCGAGCAGGTCCTGACCGGAGCCATCGGAGCGCAGAACGGAGGACATCACGCCGCCGGGCACATCCCTCGCCCGAAGGACGACCGCACCCGCGCCATCGCCGAACAGAATGCAGGTGGAGCGATCCTGCCAGTCGAGGACGCGGCTCATGGTCTCGGCCCCGATCACCAGCGCGGTATCAATACTGCCGGAGCGGATAGCCTGCGCTGCCATATCGACCGCGTAGACGAAACCGGAACACGCCGCACTGAGGTCAAATGCCCCGGCATAACCTGCGCCGAGCATATTCTGAATCAGGCTGGCTGTGCTGGGGAAGATGTTATCCGGCGTGGACGTGGCGACAATAATCAGATCCAGTACATCCGGCAGGATGTCGGCGGTATCCAGTGCGCGCTGCGCCGCCTTGAAGCCCAGCGACGCTGTGGTTTCGCGGTCGTTGGCGATATAGCGTTGATGGATGCCTGTGCGCTCGCGAATCCATTCGTCCGACGTTTCGGTGATCGCAGCCAGATCATCATTCGTCAGGATATTTTCAGGCACCGCCATGCCCCAGCCTACAATGTGGGCATAGCGCTGCATATTTCCGTTATTGATGACCATTTTGCCTGTGCGGATCGTATTTACCGAAGATAAGGACGGCATTGTGGCCGCCGAAACCGAAAGAATTGCTCATGGCGATATCAATCGTGTGCGGGATACCGACGTGCGGCGTGTAGTTCAGGTCGCAGGTCGGGTCCTGATGGTCAAGATTGATCGTGGGCGGGATGAAGCCTTCGTTGATGGCTTTGATGGTGAGTACCGCTTCCACTGAACCCGCACTGCCCATCAGATGGCCGGTCATCGACTTGGTGGAGCTGATCGGGATCTCATAGGCGCGTTCGCCCAATGCCTGTTTCATGGCGGTCGTTTCGCTGCGGTCGTTCAGCTCTGTGCTGGTGCCGTGGGCGTTGATGTAATCGAGAGCTTCAGGTGTGATCTGCGCATCACGCAGGGCACGCAGCATCGCCATCGCTGCGCCTTCGCCGGTGTCCAGCGGCGCGGTGATATGGTGCGCGTCCGAGGTGTGCCCGTAGCCGAGGATTTCGGCGTAGATCTTCGCCCCGCGTTCACGTGCGTGTTCGAGTTCTTCCAGCATCAGGACGGCTGCACCTTCGGCCACGACAAATCCGTCGCGTTCGATGTCGAAGGGACGCGAGGCCTTCTCCGGCTCATCGTTGCGGCGCGAAATTGCCTGCATGTTGTTGAAGCCGGTCATCGTCAGGCCTTCGAGTGCCGCTTCGGTGCTGCCGGCCATCGCCGCCACCACCTGACCGCGCCGAATCATCTCGACGGCTTCCCCGATGCAGTTATTGCCCGTCGCGCAGGCCGTGGAGAGGGCGAAGTTCGGGCCGCGCAGCCCGTAGATCATGGAGATCCGCGCTGAGGCCGCATCGGGCAGCATCATGGGCACCAGCAGTGGGCTGACAGCCTTGTTGCCACGCTCAATAAACTGCACCATGCTGGAGAAAATGGTCGATATCCCGCCAATGCCGGTGCCAATGACGACGCCGACATCGTAGCGGTTCTCCGGCGTGATTTGCAGGCCGCTGTCCTCGAAGGCTTCCTGTGCTGCTACCAGCGCTAACTGGGTCATGCGGTCGGTCCGGCGGGATTCGCGGCGTCCAAGAACGATGTCCGGGTCAAAATTCTTTACCTCGCCGCCAAAGCGCACATCAAGATGACTGGGATCAAAACGGGTGATCGGCCCGATGCCGCTGACACCGTTTGCCGTGTTCCGCCATGCTTCCTCGACAGTATTCCCGGTCGGACAGATAATACCCATACCGGTGACCACAACCCGCTTCCGTTCCAAGGGGCTTACTCCTCGTTAGCTGAAGGCCCGCCTCTGATTGCTGTGCGGTTCTGTAATGAACTGGATAAAGACACTAAATCAATTGATAGATCTGACATGGTCTGACGTGTCTATTATACGTTGCAGGCCCACATGTGGTAACACTGGAATGTGGGATGTGTGACGACATAACGCGAGGTGCAGAGGATAGGCAGTTGCGTATAGTCATTAGAGACTGGCTGGAAATTGGATTCCCGCGCACGCGCGCCGGCGCGCGTCCCTACAATACCCTGCATTGAGGTATATTGACCTATCAGTCAGCCACATGTCACGCGAGAAAAAACAGGATAATCCTACGTCGTGTAACACATTGTAAGCGAAAAGGAGGGAAGCGGGCGGCACTCTCCGCGGCGGGACCGGGCTGTGATATAATAGGCCGCCTATCCGCTGTGCTGGTTGCTGGTATGTAATACCACGTTATCAGACTGATACTTCCCAACCTATGATTCTTGTGACAGGGGCAACCGGTTTTATTGGCCGGCACCTCGTACAGCGCCTGCTTGATGAAGGCCAACCCGTCCGCATTCTGCTTACAGAACAGAAGGCGAAACGTCCGCTGCCGTGGGAAAACCCGCCGGAAGTGGTGATTGGTTCTGTCCTGAACGATGAAGACCTGTTTCGCGCTGTCAGCGGCGTGCATGTCGTCTTTCATCTGGAAAATGCGCAGTGGTGGGGCCGCCGCCGTAATCTGGAGCGTGTCGAAGTGGTGGGCACGCGCAACCTGACGACCGCCGCCCGTGCCGCCCGTGTGGGCCGGGTCATCACGCTGAGCCATCTTGGAGCCTCACCGTCATCGGCCTTCAACCTGATGCGTATCAAAGGTCAGGTAGAAGAAGCGCTGAGGGCCAGCGGTCTCGCCTATACGATTGTCCGTTCCGGGCTGGTCTTCGGTGCGCAGGATGCGTTCGTCAATCACATCGCCATGATGATGCACACCAATCCGCTTTTCTTCCTGATGCCGGGACAGGGTGAAGTCGTGCTGCACCCGATCTATATCGACGATCTGGTGACGGCGCTGGTGCGCACGCTCGATCAGATTGATACGGTCGATCAGGTGATCGAAATCGGCGGGGCGGAGTACATCACCCTGCGCGATCTGCTGGCGACGGTCATGCGCGTCAACGGGACAAGCCGGTTAGTCCTGCCCGTGCCGCCGTATGCGCTGCGCTGGCTGGCGTCGATCTACAGTTGGGTGCTGCCGCGTGCGCTGATGACCCCGCAGTGGCTGGATCT
>JAEZAF010000220.1 GCA_023430545.1 Chloroflexota bacterium | reverse complement strand
CCCTTCCAGCCGAAATCCTCAGCGGGGGTGGATGGCGGCTGTTCGTCAGTGCGGTCTTTGCTGCGCTCACTCTCACCGGACTGCTGGCGCGTCCGGTCTCCGCTGGATTGATCGCGCTCGGCCTCGCTGGTCTGGTCGGGACGATGATTCAACTGCTGCTGGAAAATGGTGTATTAGGGTCGCTGAATACGACACTGGCAGCGGTCATCAATCAGGGCGGAGTCATCATCGTGCCGCTGATCGCGATCCTGCTGGCGCTGGGCCTGTTCCAGCGGATACGCCAGCGCCGCCAGATCCCGGCAGCCTGAGTTATTACAATGACACTTCAACTTATTACCCCTGCGGCTGAGGCATGGGATCGCTTCGTCGAGCGTCAGCCGCGTGCACATCCACTCCAGCTTTCAGCATGGGGCGATTTCAAATCCCGCTACGGCTGGCAGTGTGACCGACTGGCGCTTCAGGATGGCGGCGAGATCGTGGCTGGGGCGCAGGTACTGCTGAGGCAGCTTCCAGCCAGACTGGGGACACTGGCCTACATCCCGATGGGACCGTATGCACAGGATGAGTCGCCAGTACTGTATGCCGCACTCTGGACGCATCTTCAACAGCGGCTGACGAAACAGTATCGCACTGCCCTGCTGAAGATTGAACCCGGACTGTACCTGAACACGACTGCGCTGGACTGGTCGCAGTGGGGATTTGTCCCCAGTCCGCAGACCGTCCAGCCGCCGCGCACGATTGCGCTGGACATCACTGGCACAGAAGACGCGGTGCTGGCACGGATGAATCAGGGGACGCGGCGCAAGATCCGGCAGAGTGTGGAGCGCAACGGCATCGTCTACAGCGAAGCGCAGACCGCCGCTGATGTCGCGAAATTCACGCAGATGATGCAGGTCACCGGCAGTCGCAACGCATTCGGCGTCCACGAACCTGCCTACTATCAGCGCGTGTTCGAGCAGTTCGCACCGCAGCACCGCGCCCTGATTCTTGCGGAGCATGAAGGCGATGTGCTGGCGGGAGTGATGGTCTTTGCCGCCGGACCTAACGCCGTCTACCTGTATGGCGCATCATCGGATGTCAAACGCAATCTGATGGCAAGCTACGGCGCACAGTGGCTGGCGATCCGCTGGGCGAAGGCACGCGGCTGCCAGTGGTATGACCTGTGGGGCATCCCGGATGCGGACGAAGCCGAACTCGAAGCGGATTTTCAGACCCGCAGCGATGGCCTGTGGGGAGTATACGGTTTCAAGCGCGGCTGGGGCGGCCAGATCGTGCGCTCGGTCGGGACATGGGATCAGATCTACAATCCGCTGATCTACCGGGCCTATCAACTGGCACTGAAAGTGCGCGGCAGAACAGACGAAAGCAGTTCCTGAAATCTCCGCCATTTGGCTGATCTCTCTTGTGAAAATTTACACTATGATGGTCCTATCACAAGCGTTATCACAGGGGAAACCATCATGGCCCAGTACATTCACGTCGCCGTCACACAAACCATCGACGCCCCGGCAGAGCAGGTCTACGCTGTGCTGTCGGATTACCACATCGGACATCCCGCTATTCTCCCGAAGCCGTACTTCAAGGATCTGACGGTCGAGCAGGGTGGCGGTGGGGCAGGGACCGTCTTCCGTACCAACATGGAAGTGATGGGTGTCAAGCGCAGCTATTACATGACCGTCACCGAACCGCAGCCCGGTCGCATACTGGTCGAAGAAGACACCAACGTCGGCACGCGGACGACCTTCACCGTCGAGCCAATTGAAGATGGCCGCAAAACCCGCCTGACGATTGCGACCGATGCGCGGCTGGCACCGGGTTTTGCCGGTCTCATGGAGCGCCTGATCAATCCGCCGGTGATGCGGCGCATCTACAAACAGGAAATCGCGCAGATTGAAACCTATCTGCGGCAGAAGCGAACTGCGGCAGTCGCCTCATAAGTGCTGACGCCGGTACGCGGCGTGTGATACACTAGGGGCGCTTCTAACCGCTCCAAACACATCACAGCGAGGTTTCGGCGATGACTTACGAAAAGTCTGCGGCGTTTTACGATGCGATTTACAGCTTCAAGGATTATCGTGCTGAGTCACAGCAGATCCACGAACTGGTGCAGCGCTATCAGCAGACCGCCGCGTCAGACGACCAGAAACCGACTCTGCTGGACGTTGCCTGCGGCAGCGGACGCCATGCCGAATTCCTCGCTGAGCATTACACCGTCACCGGGCTGGACCTCGAACTCGGCCTGCTCGGGATTGCCCGCCAGCGCCTGCCCACCATGCAGTTCTATCACGGCGATATGCGTGACTTCAACCTGCGCCAGCAGTTCGATGTCGTCACCTGCCTGTTCAGCTCGATCGGTTACGTCCGCACGGAACAGGCGCTGCGCCAGACACTCGCCGCCTTCTTCCGTCATACCAGACCGGGCGGCATGATGCTGGTCGAAGGCTGGCTGCGTCCGGAACAGTTCCGTGATGGTCATCTCAGCAGCGTGTTTATCGATGAACCAGATCTGAAGATCGCCCGTATCGGCCATGTGACCCGTGAAGGTGATCTGTCGGTTATGCGTCTGCACCATCTGGTCGGCACACCGAAGGAAATCATCCAGTTTACCGAAGATCACGAGATGGGGCTGTTCACCAAAGAACAGTACCTGGAGGCTGTCTCCGCCGCCGGGTATGAGGTGCATTACGATGACAGCGCGCTGACCGGTCGCGGCGTGTATATCGGCGTGCGCCCCGCCTGACAAACTGAAGTGGTGCTTCCTATTCGTGCAACACCTGAAAGTCAGGAACGGCTGGAGATCGCCCGCTTTCTGCTGGATGGCATCCCCATTGCACCGGATGAGGCCGATGCCGTGCTGGTCGGCTCATCAGCGCGAGGCGTGGCCGATCATTACTCCGGCATTGAACTGTATTTCTGGACAGATGATCCGCCAGACGCGGACACCTGCGAGACCCTGCTGGCTGAAGCAGGTGTCGATGTAGAATCGGGTGGCGCAATAGCTGACGGATCGGTGGCATTCAGCGGCTGGTTTGAAGGCGTGCTGCTCGAAACCATATGGCAGACTCGCGCCGCTCGTGATGAACAGATCCGGGCAGTGCTGGCCGGTGAGGTGATCGACCATGACTCACTGGTATGGCTGTGGCAGATTGTCCATGCCCTGCCGCTGAATGCTGCCGAGAGCATCCGTCAGTGGCAGCGTCGTCTGCGGTCGTATCCCGAAGCGCTCCGGGCGGCCCTGATTGCAGATGCTGCCGCCGCATGGGCAGCCCCGACATGGTATCCCCTGTCGATTGTGCGCACGGCAGTCCTCGGAGAACGGGCAGCGGCACGGTCCGGCGGCGTGATGGCGCTTTCCGGCAGGCTGCATGACGAACTGGAACGGATGCTGCGGGTGCTGTTTGCCATCAACCGGCAGTGGGAACCGGACTTCCGCTGGATCAGCGATGAGAGCGAACGCCTGCCGCTGAAGCCGCCGCGCCTGCTGGAACGCATGGATCAGGTCTTTTCAAAGGCCAGCCCGATCGAGCGCACGCACCTCTGTTTGCAGTTGATCCTCGATACCCTGCGGCTGGTCCCCGATCACTTTAACGTCGCACGCGCCAGAAAGCAGGTTGAGGCGGCGCTGTACCCTGAACGTCTGCTGGAGTCGCGTGGAAGCAGCAGCGATGATGATGAGGAATAACGATGGCCGAGAATGAGTGGCTGTATTTTGCCTGTGGCTGGATCATCCGGCCTGATGTCGATTACGATCTGATGCGCCAGTATGCGGAAGAAGCCCCGGCGGAACTGGTCGCGATCAATCCGATTTACCGTTCGGAGCAGGGTTACATGGTGCAAACCTTTGCCGTGCGCGTGCCGAGCGAGGAAGCGCTGGTGAAGTTCATCGAAAAAGCGGGCGCGGCCTTCGGGCTGACACACTGGTACGGTGTGACCGAGCAGTATTTCGAGCGCGGGACCCACTTCGATCTGAAGCGCGTGCTGCCCTACTTCCGCGATCAGTGGCTTGCCGGGATGCAGACCTACGGCGAGCACAATCAGCAGTTGAGTGACTCGCTGAAGGCCGCGAATGCCAATCCGCCGGTAGAGGACAATCCCTCACCTGACGAATAACCTGCGCCTGCACTGCGAGCAGCAGTAATCCATCAGCCTCATGCCATAATTAATGCATCGTCTATCTATTGTGCTGACAATGAGGCTGATATGCTGCGTGTTCTGCTTTTAATCCCCTTGATTCTGCTCACCAGCGTCCTGAGCGCATCGCCTTTCACACAAACAGCGGAGACGCTGCCCTATATTGAAATCCCACGTGCAGACAACGCCTATCCTGTAGGTGTCGCATGGCAGCCAGTCGATGGGAGTATCACGGTTGCCACACGGGAAGCCGTTCATGTGTATCAACCTGATGGCACCCTGATCGCCACCCGCGAAGGCGATGAGATCATTCGGGCCATTGCCTGGAATCCGGATGGGACCACGCTGGCCGTCGGTCTGGATAAGGGACAGCTTCAGTTCTGGCAGTATGAGGCCGGTAAATTCATTCGTGATGAAGTGATTGATGCGGGTTCTGAGGCTGTGTTCTCCATCGACTACAGCCCTGATAATCGCATGATCGCAGTGATGAACAATCACAGTTATGAATGCGGATCTGACAGTTGTATCGTTCGCTGGCATCTTGCAGTTTACGATGCACAAACGAAAGAACTTTTACACAAGGCTGAACCGTCAATCGGTATGAGCAGCATTGAAGCTGACGTTATGAGCTGGAGTGCAGACAGCCAGTATCTGACGGTGGTTGGGAATACCAGCCGAGGTGAAATTGTTCAGTATGCGACAAACACATGGGAAATCATCGCAACCCGCAGCCCGTTTTCAGAAGTCATGACGATGGTGGCTGATCCTGAAGGGGAATTTGTCGTCTTTAATACCGGTGAGCTCTACATCTTTGACGACCAGTTTTCACACAGCCTCACAGCCCTGCCTCTGGATGCAGAAACATCTGAAAGGGGTGAAGCATCACCAGACATGCCAGCACCATACGAACGCGTGGAATATGAAATGCGCAGTTGGATTACGGCTGTGGACTGGCATCCTGCACGGGATCTGATTGCGGTTGGGGATCGCAGCGGGGACGTTGAGATTTTGCGCTTCACATCAGATGCTCTGGTCTCGATTGCGACGTTAAGAGCGCATCCGGATAACATGGTTGATCTCACATGGTCACCGGCTGG
>JAEZAF010000169.1 GCA_023430545.1 Chloroflexota bacterium | reverse complement strand
TCCAGCGGCACGTCATATGCCGGGACATCGCGCTGGCTGGTGTTCGCACTTGTTCGTGGCTGCGTATTGCTTTCCTCAGCATCCTCTGGCAGCGAAGCCAGTGCCGAGACCAGCCGGTCACTCTGGCGGCGGATCACGCTCAGCGGCATATTGCCTTCGAAGACCATCGTCAGCGCCAGTCCATCGGCCTCATCCATGCGCCGTGTGAACAGCATATAGTCCTTGCCTGATCCGGACAGATGTACAAACTTGATCCGTGACTGCGCCTGTTCCTCACCGGGTGGGGCGGACACTGTTTCTGCTTCCAGCTTCAGCCGCAGCTCTTCCAGATCATCTGCCGGAAGCCGACCGGAATGCCCAACCATTACACCGCTGCGCGTCAGAAGCGTGGCCTCTGCACTTGACTCCAGTGACGCCTGCGTCAGATCCAGCGCTAACTGCGCGATCCGCTCTGTGCTGCTCATGCTGCCGTCACTGCCGAAGCCTTCCCAGACGGCGTCCAGTGGCGCGGATGCGGTCGCGGTGCCGAAATCACTGACATCAGACGCAGAGGTCGGCGTTTCATATGATGAGAGCTGCACCGGCCTGAGAAGCTGCGATTCCGGCGCGACTTCCTCGACCAGCGGTTTCATCGGCTGCTGGGCGTCGAGCGTCCCTTCCAGAATTTTACGTGCCAGCACCGGCTCCTCGCTGGAGTCTTCATCCAGCAGCGGGGTCGGCTCATTCAGGGTGTCATCCTCCGCCAGCAGATCGATCACGATCCGGTTGCCGCTGTCGATCAGCCGATCACGCAGATCACGCACCGTGCCACCTTCACGCACACCCGGCATCGGTGGTTCTTCCGCCGCCAGTTGATCAAACGCGCTCACTGCAGAATCACTCAGCAGATCTTCGGACCGGCTCAATCCGGCATCGCTCAGATCGACTTCCAGTATTTCCTGCGAGTTCCCCGGCACACCCGTTTCCTGCAGGACCGCATCCAGTGTTGAGAAGTTGGGCTTCTGGGTGGAGGGTTCCGATCTGGGGAGTGGCGGTTGAGCGGGCGGTTGAGCAGGCGGCTGCGTCGGCGGCTGCGTCGGCTGTGACAGACGCTCAATCGGGCGGACATCGACTGCCGGGGCCTGCGCCGTATCGGGCAGCAGCATCTCACCGGCGGATTTCATCGCCCCTTCTAAAATCGGTAGTAACTGGCGGATCGGAATCGGCGTGTCGATCACATCCTGAAGCGTATAATCGCCCACCGCCGCGAGTGTCTCCGCATTCTTTGGGGTGACAATCACCGCGATATCGGGCTGGATAGCCCGCAGCCGCTCGATCACACTGAGTCCGGCAGCATTGCGAAGCGCGAAATCCACCAGCGCGATATGATGCGGGCGCTGCTGAAGATACTCCAGCGCCGTATCCGCCGAGGTGAATGGCGCGACCTCATAGCCGCCGATCTGTTCCAGCGAACGCTTGACCGTCACCGCAAAGTCAAGCTGATGATGGATGATCAGCAGGCGCATCGTCGTTCGGGGTGTCGTCCGAGAGGTCATCGGCGGTCGTTCCTTTGATTTTCGATTGATTTCCTACGGCAGCACGGCGCCAGAGCGTATCTGAAAATTCAGAAAACTGAATTTTATGGAAACGCCGGACAACGACATGCAAGCATGTTTAGGCATTGTCCCTACAAAATACGTGTCACGTAGGGACAGGGCCGCATTGCTCGCAATGGCGCCCTGTCCGCGCCTATAATCAATTTTCAGATAGTTTCTATTGCTGCACATCACACATATCACGATTAAATCACAAATTTGCCGTTTTCGTAAAACAGCTCACCATCGGCATAGACCTGCGCCTTGCCCAGATCGCTGATCATATCCCAGTGCAGGCCGGATTCGTTCTTCCCGCCGCATTCACTGTAGGACTGGCCGAGCGCCATATGCATCGTCCCACCGATTTTCTCATCAAACAGGATTTCCCGCGAAAAATGGGTGATCGCGTAGTTCGTCCCGAAAGCCACTTCGCCCAGCCGCCGCGATCCTTCATCGGTGTCCAGCATGGCATGCAGAAACGCCTCGCCTTTTTCCGCCTGCGCCTCGATCACCACACCATCGCGGAAGGTCAGCCGGATGCCTTCGACTTCTGTCCCGTTATAAATCGCCGGATAGCTGAAGGTGACCGTGCCATTGACCGAGTCCTCGATGGGTGCACTGAACACCTCGCCATCCGGGAAGTTGACCCGCCCGTCAGCGTTCAGCCATTTGCGTCCGCCCACCCGATAGCGGATATCGGTTCCTTCCGCCTGCACATGGATCTCATCATGCTGCATCAGATAATCGACAATCCGCTGCTGTTCATCATGAACGCGCCGCCATGCCGCCACCGGATCGGCTTCGTTCAGCATCGCCGCCTGAAACACGAAGTCCTCATACGCTTCCAGCGACATCCCCGCATCCTGTGCATAGGCGTTGGTAGGATACAGCGTCAGGCTCCATCGCATCTCACCAGACGCGCTGCGCTGGTCATGCCGCTTGTTCAGTCCGGACCGTGCCGCACTCGACACCGCCATCCGCTTCGGGTCAACACTTGCCAGCGCCCGCGTATTCTCTTCCGCCATGATGTACAGCTCGGCGTCAAAATACTCGACTTCAAATTTCTGCATCTCGGAAATGTGCGTAAGCTGGTCGTCGCTGGCATGCTGATAGAACAGCAGGTCAAGTTCGCGTGCGCGGATACGCGGCGTCGGGTACGCGCCAAGCTGAAGCACCTCGCGATACACCTCTTTGATCAGCGGCATCGCGATAGATGGGGCGTTAATCATCACTTTTTCGCCCGGTTTTACCGCCAGTGAGTAATGCGTCAGCACCTGCGCCAGTTTGACATAACGTGGATCGGCCATGATAAAGGTCTCCGTTGGATTTAAGCGCGCAGGTCTAAAGAAAAATGAATCTGCGCGAAAGCTGTTTAAAAAATTTTAAACGGTTTTCGCTTTCGCGCAACTTCGTACATATTTTGCACACATCCCGCATCAATGCACCGTGTATTACATCGCGTAGGGAATGGCCTGTGTGCCATCCCGCCTTGTGCCTCTGTACAGCGACAGGTCTGCTGTCATAGCCCATGTTTAACAGGTGGTGTCACTGTCCTGCTCCCTTCCCTCGGAGCGAACGACGGATGCTCTTTCCGTCGGCAGCGAGTGGGGGAAGGGCCGGGGATGGGGGCTTTTCGGTCCAAAACGCCTTAACTTGGTGTATATGGACACTCACCACCATGCTCCTGCCGCTACACAAAATCCTCCTCCGTCAGATCCGCATTGATACCTGCACCGGCACAGTATCCCTGCGAGACGGCCACCGCAACACTGCGAAACGGCGTCGAGAGATCCCCCGCTGCATACACGCCCGGTACGCTTGTCTTCCCCAGCAGATCGATTTCAATCATCCCACGCTCGTTGACCTTGCATCCTAACTGCTCGGCAAAGGGCATCGGGTGCGTGTTCTTCGGCGCGACAAACATCGCCTTCAGGGGGAGTGTGCTGCCATCTTCAAAGACGATGCGCTCGATTTGTTCGCCTGTCGCTTCGACCGCCACCAGCCGCGTTTCGATCACGCTGACTCCATGCCGCGTCAGCAGATCGCGCCGGTCTTCCGCAATCGCTTCGCCGTCCGTGCACCACGTCAGTTGATCCGTCCACTGACGCAGCATCTTCACGCGATGAAAGCCCATCTCGCCGCCGCCATGCACTACCAGCGGCTGATCGCGCACTTCCCAGCCATCACAGTACGGACAGTGAAAGACACTTTTTCCCCACAGCGGTTCGAGTCCCGGAATCGACGGCAGTTCATCCTTCAGACCGGTCGCCAGCAGTACCCGCCGTGAGGTCAATGTATCGCCTGCTTCCGTCTCGACACGAAAGCCGGAACCTTCCCGCGTAATCTGCGTCACCATGCCGTCCCGCACTTCGACCGTTTCATACGGCTTAAGCTGATCCCGTGCGATCTGAACCAGTTCACTCGGCGCGACGCCGTCGCGTGTCAGAAATCCATGCGATGCATGCGAGAACCGGTTGCACGGCTTGCCACTGTCGAGCACCACTACCCGACGCCGCGCCCGTCCCAATGCCAGCGCCGCACTCAATCCCGCACTGCTGCCACCTACAATCACCACGTCGTACATCAGACATCTCCTTATTGATACTCAGTATCAATTAGAAATCCACCTCAGCGATGATCTTACGTAATGCTTCTTGTATTTGGAAATTGAGGAAGCGCCGGAGAATGGTCCATACCACAGTCATACCTTGTCTGTGAACCCAGGCGGGAAGAATCCCGTCCCAATATCGTGTAGGGGAGGGCCTGTGTGCCCTCCCGCCGTGGAATCTTCCGACGTTTCAGACCATCAACCGTTGCAACCGTCCCAGATAATCCCCATCTTCCAGCGGATCATACCCCGCCTTCAGGTGACGGTTGACAAACACCAGCACGGCGTCGGGCTTCAGCGTCGATACACCCTGATCCAGTTCGAACTGCGCTTCTGCCAGCAGCAGCACGGCCTGTGCGGTCAGTGCCATCGCCTCTGACAATCGACGGGCATGTGCCTGCTGATACATCTCATCACCACT
>JAEZAF010000071.1 GCA_023430545.1 Chloroflexota bacterium | reverse complement strand
TGCCGACCGAGCCGAACGGTGGACGCGGCCTCTTCAGCGAGATCGTGCAGCGCACCAGCAAAAACCCGATCCAGTTCAAACGCTATGTGGGCGAACTCTTCAGCGCGATGGCCGAAGGCGGCAACGTGCTGATGCTGGAAGTGCCGTACTTCAACGGCGCACTGTTTGAGGATGTGCAGGTCGAAGACCTTAGCCTTGAAGCCCTGCTCGCCCTCGAATCGGCTTCCCGGCTGGATTGGTCATCGGTCGAACCCGCCATTTTCGGCACGCTGTTCGAGCGCAGCCTTGACCCATCCAAACGGGCGCAGTTGGGGGCGCATTACACCAGCCGCGCCGACATCCTGCTGATTGTCGAGCCGGTGCTGATGGAACCGCTGCACCGCGAATGGGCCGCCATCAAAGCCGAAGCGGAGAAACTGCGTCCGGCCTTCGATGACCCGACCGTGACAGAGAAAGTCCGCACCAACCGGGGCAAAGACCTCGAAGCGCTGCGGACGAAGATGCTGGAACAGGTGCGCAGTATCACCGTGCTGGACCCGGCCTGCGGCAGTGGGAATTTTCTGTATGTCGCGCTCAACCTGCTGCTGGATTTCGAAAAGGCCGTGATTAATGATCCCGTCTTCGCCGGTCTGCCGCTGGTGATGCCGGAAGTCCACCCGCGCCAGTTGTACGGCATCGAGATCAACCCCATCGCCCACGCGCTGGCGAGCATCGTCGTCTGGATCGGCTATATCCAGTGGCGCAAGAATAACGGCTATCTGGCCTTCAGTGTACCGATTCTGGAAGCGCTTGGGGACAATATCCGCCAGATGGACGCCGTGCTGCAATATGACGCCGACGGCAAACCGGTTGAACCGGAATGGCCGAGCGCGGAGGTGATCGTCGGCAATCCGCCGTTTTTGGGTGGAAATATGATTCGCGGTGAGCTTGGTAATCAGTATGTCAATAACCTGTTCAGGCTGTACAGTGGGCGCGTTCCGGGTGCTGCCGATTTGGTGACGTACTGGTTTGAAAAGTCACGGGCGCAGATTGAAGCCGGAAAGACCAAACGCGCCGGACTGCTTGCGACAAATTCGATTAGGGGCGGGGCTAATCGTACCGTGTTACAGCGTATCAAAAATACGGGTGACATCTTCATGGCATGGAGTGACCGCGAATGGACGCTTGAGGGTGCAGCCGTTAGAGTTTCAATGGTAGGTTTTGATAACGGTTCAGAAAAAGTTTATTCATTAGACGGTCAGCTTACACAGTCGATTAATTCAGATCTGACGGCTCTAGTTGATACTACTGTTGCTAAAAATTTAGATGAAAACCGCAAACTCTGTTTCCGCACAGATGAGAAGGGCGGTCCCTTTGATATTGATGAAGCCACCGCAAAACGGCTACTAGCCGCAGATAACAATCCTAACAAGCGCCCTAACTCGGATGTTGTGCGTCCTTACCTGAATGGGATGGATATTACACGCCGTTCTCGAAACATGTGGGTTATTGATTTTGGTTACGATGTTTCAAAAGAAGAGGCTGAAGCGTATATAGAGCCATTTAAACATATTGAATCTGTAGTTAAACCATTTCGGGATAAAGTGAACAATCCAAGAGAGCGCATGATTTGGTGGTTACATCGCAGACCTGCCCCTGATATGCGTAACGCTGTTCAAAACTTAAAAAGGTTTATCGTTACGCCAGCATTGGCACGTCATCGTCTCTTTGTTTGGCTTGATAGCTCGACGATTCCAGATCATCAGCTTTATGCAATCGCCCGTGAGGATGACTACTTCTTCGGCGTGCTGCATTCGCGGCTGCATGAGGTCTGGTCACTGCGTATGGGGACATCGCTGGAAGATCGCCCGCGCTACACACCCACCACGACGTTCGAAACCTTCCCGTTTCCGTGGGCACCGGGGGCAGAGGATACATCCAGCCCCGCCTACCAGCGCATCAGTGCGGCGGCAAAGCAGCTCCATACCGAGCGCGATGCATGGCTGAATGAGCCGGGCATCAGCGCGAAGGCGCTGAAGGATCGCACCCTCACCAATCTGTACAACGCGCTCAACGTCTTCCGGGGCAAAGAGAAGATGAAGATCAAATCCGACGCAGGCGATTTCGCGCCCCGTCTGGACGCCCTGCACCGCGAACTCGACGCGGCGGTGGTCGCGGCGTATGGGTGGGACGAGTCGATTTCAGACGATGAAGAGGCTATCCTGCGGCATCTGCTGGCGCTGAATCTGGGGCGGTGACCCCCACCCTAAATCCCTCCCCCATTCCGGTCGCTTTGCCTCGCGGCAGATGACGGACGCGCCGTCAGGGTTGACCCCACCCTAACCCTCCCCGTTGACGGGGAGGGGACTGGCCGCGATGGCAGTCTGATTCCCCCTTCCCTCGGAAAGCACAACTTGTTGTGCCGGGGGTGCGGTGTGAAGCGATAGACCCCCACCCTAAATCCCTCCCCCATTCCGGTCGCGTTGCTCCCTCAGAGGGAGGGACTTTTCGATCTGCGGGTGTTCGTCTGTGTCTTACCGCCCTTTCCACACCGGCGGACGCTTCTGCAGAAACGCGGTGAAACCCTCCCGGCCATCTTCGGAAGCCAGCAGATCGCGCTGGCCCTCGGCTTCGCGCAGCAGGGCTTCGTCATAGGTGCTGTCGAGTGAGGCCCACATCGCAGCCTTGCCACGCTGAAGCGCCAGCGGTGACTGGCTGGCGAGGGTGGCGGCAAAGGTCAGCACTTCGTCCATAAACGCCTCATGCGGGATGATGCGATTCGCGAGGCCGATCTGCACGGCTTCGTCTGATGGGACATCGCGACCGGTGAACATCAGCTCCAGCGCACGGCCCAGACCGATCAGCCTCGGAAGCAGATAGGTGCCGCCGCCATCCGGCATCAGGCCGATGCGGATGAACAGTTCGCCAAAGCGGGCGCGTTCGGTGACGAGGCGCAGATCACAATTGAGCGCGATATCACAGCCGAAGCCGCCTGCGTACCCATCGACCGCCGCAATGACGGGCATGGGCGCACTGCGGATGGCGGTCACGGCAGGCTGAAAGCTCTCGCGCAGGCCGCGAAAGGTGTCGTCGGCGTTCATCCCACTGGCGGCGGCGGTTTTCAGGTTGAGGCCGGAGCAGAACGAGGGGTTGGAGCCATCCGGCGCGGCATTACCGGTGATGATGATGCAGCGCGTGCCATCGGTGGAACAGGCTTCGACGGCTTCGCGCAGGGCGTTCATGGTGTCGTAATCGACGGCGTTGCGGACTTCGGGCGAATTAAAGGCGATGACGGTCACGGCATCATGACGGCGAACATCCAGCATGGGCTTAGAAGTAATGGGCTGAGACATTCAATCTTTTCTCCTTGTGTTTCTGGTGAATTGTGGCAAGTTCTGCGCGGCACGTCAAACACAGGTGCGTCTGTGGTGGCGATTTGGGGACATGACCTTTTAGTGATTCTCAAAATGCAATTTGGCGACAATGGCTAACAAATTCATCAATGTGCTGTTGGTATTGCAAAACAGATGATGAGCTCCTTGTACGATCTGTACAACCAGATGAAACGAATCGATAAAAAAGCCGGACCCTCTGGACTGAAATCGTCCTGCGAAGCCGATTTTGCCTGTTCGTTGGTACATTCTGCCAAAATATGAAACCCAAGATTTATCACATGTGCTGGTTTTGATGAAGATGAGCGCCAGTTAAACTGCGGAGCATAGCAAGGCATATGTACATCATGTGAACCAGCCTGGAGGCGAGAGCAAAATGAAAAAGCTAACACAAAAAATGATTATGAACCGGTTCTGGCGTCGTCTGGTCATAATGGGTGTTGCGACCGCTATGCTGGCCGTCTTCGGCACCAGCGTCAGCTTCGGGCAGGATGAAGTGGTCGGTGTGACCGCTGAGGATATCGCCAGTCTTCAGGTGGCTGTTGACTCGACATTTGTATTCATCGCCTCGATGTTCGTCTTCTTCATGCAGGCGGGGTTCGCCTTCCTTGAAGCAGGCATGATCCGCCAGTCGGGTGTTGTCAACTCCATGATGGAGAATTTCATGGACGCGGCCTTTGGCGGTCTGGCATTCTTTGCCACCGGTTTCGCGCTGGCGTTCGGGGTCGATAACGGCAGCGGCCTGTTTGGGACGACCAACTTCTTCCTGAGTGATGCCATGAGTTTCGCTGACGGCGCAGCGGTTTATGGCGGAGAAGGCATCTCGATTTTCGTCATGTTCTTCTTCCAGTTCGCATTTGCCGCCACCGCCGGGACGATTGCAACCGGTGCGATGGCCGAACGCACAAACTTCGTCGGCAAGATCATTTACTCCTTCTTTATCGCTGGTTTCAGTTACCCGATCGTGATCCACTGGGTGTGGGGCGGCGGCTGGCTGGCACAGCAGGGCTTCCTTGACTTCGCAGGCAGCACGGCGGTTCACCTTGCCGGTGGTATGGCTGCACTGGCGGGCGCAATCCTGCTTGGGCCGCGCATCGGACGTGTATGGGGCAACCCGCCGCAGCCGCACAACCTGGCGTTTGCCGCACTCGGTACGATGATCCTGTGGCTGGGCTGGTACGGCTTCAATCCGGGTTCTGCGCTGGGCATGGGCAATAACGGCTTCGTCGGTCTGGTGGCTGCGACCACGACACTGGCAGCCTGCGCCGGTGCCTTCTCCGCCATCCTGTTCGTCTTCGCTCGCACTGGCAAATGGAACCTGCCCGCCGCGCTGAATGGTTCGCTGGCTGGTCTGGTCGGTATCACAGCGGGATGTGCCTTCGTGACACCGGTTTCCTCACTGATGATCGGCGCGATTGCGGGTGTGCTGGTGATCCTGAGCAATGATCTGTTCGAAAGACTGAAGATCGACGATCCGGCGGGGGCATTCGCTGTACACGGCACCTGCGGTATCTTCGGCACACTGGCGGTCGGTATCTTCGGACAGCCGGAACTGGGCGCGGCTGGTCTGCTGTTCGGTGGTGGCTTCGCACAGCTCGGTATCCAGATCATGGGCGTCGTGTCGGTCGTCCTGTGGATGGGTGTTACCTCTGTAATCCTGTTCTCTGCACTCAAGGCACTGGGCATCCTGCGTATCTCGGCAAAGGCCGAACTGATGGGCATCGACGCTTACGAACACGGTGCAAGCGTGTGGCCGGATGTCAAGCCGCTGCCGGAAGATCTGGGTCACGATCTGCCCGCAGGTCTGGCGACCAGCCCGGCAGGCGACTAACCTACGCTACACCCTCTCCCAAATCAGAAGCAGGGATTTACCGGGGCGCTCAGATACACGAGCCGCCCCGGTTTTTTGTGTGTCGAGCGTGTGCAGGCATTGTCCAGATGCACCTTAGCGAAAACGCCGCTGAAACCTATAATGAACGTCATGCGCGGCGATCGGTCGATTGGTATCGCTGCGGCACTGGTTAGTCTGTTTTACGGTACAGCGAGGACTCAATGGACTTAAATGTCGTCCACGAAATTTTATTTAACGCGCATACGCTGTTCTCGATGGCGCTTGGCATCTGGGCAGTGGCGATGGCAGCACGTGGAGAATCCATCTCCGGCAACTTCTGGGGGGCAGTGGCGACCTATGCTATTCTGGCAGGGATGGTGCTGCTCGTAGGCATCATCATGCTGCTGACGGGGCTGCGCCCGCCCCGGCTGACGCTGTATATTCTGTACATGCTGTGGCTGGTGGGGATCATGCCGGGGCTTTTCACGCTGCTGCGTGGCCGTGATGATCGCTCGGCGGCGATTGCGTTTGGCATTCTGGCGTTTTTCAATGCGTCCGTCTCGGCCAGCATGGCACAGCGGCTGGTCATTGGGCCGTGGCTGCCCGGTTGAGCGCTCAAAGCACGCAGACTCTGCTGATCGAGACAAAGGACTTCCGTGTGAATCTGACCCTATGCCAAACGGCACTGGCATCAAGGCTTGTGATCGTCCTGCTGATGGGTGTACTGCTCTCGGCATGCGAGCCGGAGGCGACGCCGATGCCGGTCGATGTGATGATCCATGCCACGCCGGAAGCGACGGCAACCGCGCTGGCGGGGCGAAGCGAGACGCTCCAGTATGTACTGCTGCCGAATACGCTGAACGCCGTGCCGGATCTGGAACTGATCCAGAGCGCGGGGAGTGTCACACAGATGACCGAAGCCGCTGAGGTGCTGCCGGAATACGACATCGCTGTGCAGTATGGTCTGGCGGACGGCTGGACGGTGTCGGATTATCTGCCGACGGTGGCACTGGTCATCGCGCCGGAAAATCCACTGTTTGAAAACGAAGCCGTGATCGACGTAATCCGCCGCAGTATTGATCCAGCGCAGGTGGTGGAAGCACTCGGCATTACTGGCGCGGAAGCACTGCCTGCTGAGGCTGATGCATCCGGTACGCTGCGCACGCGTCTTGCGAATCTGGGCTTCCCGGATGGCATCGCGCTGCGGATGGGTGTCGGATACGTCCCCGGCGCGGCGCAGGTCATGGCGCAGATGGAAGCGGCCAATCTCGAGATTCAGGAGACGCTGCTGACGATGAACGAGATCCGAAACGCCTTTGGCAATCAGCAGATTCAGGCGGCACTGGTAAGCTGGACGCAGCCGGTGGAGCGTGACGGCTGGGTGCAGCGCTACGGCGAGGACAATGTGATCGCCCTGTACACCGTGCCGGTGAGCTATCTGGCGGACGCGGATCTGCCGGTCAGTCTGACGCCGGGGGGCTTTCCGGTGGTTATACAGGCGAATGAGGGTGATGCGCTCGGCACCCAAGATGCCAGCACGCCGGACGGCAGTTAACCTGGATGGGCGGGAAGAGTCCCGCCCATGCATATGACGCGGAAAGCATTGGGCGGACACGGCAGTGCCGTGTCCCTACACCATGTGAATTGCAGAGGCTGACCCGTCCGGTGCAACCTGATTATCAGAGGAACACGGTTTCGATTATGCGGATTATCATGAGTCATCTGAATGCGGATTTTGACGCGATCGCATCGCTGGTGGGCGCGCATAAGCTGGACCCGGATGCGACACCGGTCCAGCCGCCGACTCTGAACCGCAATGTGCGCGAATTTCTGGCGCTGTACGGGGGCGGTCTGCCGCTGGTTGAGAAAAGTGACCTGCGCGACTGGGATATTGACGACGTGCTGCTGGTTGATACGCAGCGCCTGCCCGATCACAAGGGGCTGTCGCGGGATGTACCCGTCCGCATTCTGGATCATCACCGCCGCCAGCCAGATACACCCCAGGACGAGACCGGCGAACGCATCACGATTGACGAAGTGGGGGCCAACGCCACCCTGCTGACCGAACGCCTTCAGGCGCTGGATCTTCCGCTGACCTCGCTGGAAGCGACGCTGCTGGCACTGGGCATCTATGAAGACACGGGATCGCTGACGTATGGGACGACCACCGCCCGTGACATCCGCGCTGCGGCATGGCTGCTGGAAAAACAGGCGGTGCTGGATACCGTCCGGCAGCATCTCATCCCGCCGCTGACACCGCAGCAGCAGGCACTGCACGATCAACTGCTGCACAATGTCGAGAGCCGGACGATTCACGGTTATACGGTGGTGGTCGCGGCGGCTGAACTGGAACATCGACAATCGGAGATCGCGGCAGTGGCGGCCAAGCTGCGGGAAACGCTCGATCCGGGGGCGCTGTTTGTGGTGGTCTACATGCCGCACTATATCCAGATCACGGCGCGATCCAGCGATGACGCAATCGACGTGGGCGCGGTGATGGGCGAATTCGATGGGGGCGGACACACCCGCGCCGCGGCGGCCTCGCTGGAAGATGTGACGGTCGAGGAAGTCACGGCGAAACTGTGGGATGTGCTGCCGAACTACATCAAGCCGACGATCACGATTGCCTCGCTGATGTCGTATGGTGTGCAGACCGTTCAGGCGACGGATCGCATCGGGTCGCTGATCAGCCGTCTGCGGCGTGTGGGACATGAAGGCTATCCGGTACTGGATCAAGGCAAGGTGATCGGCCTGCTGACGCTGCGGGACGCGGACCGCGCACTGGAACACGAACTCGATAACGCGCCGGTACGCGAGATCATGAGCCAGGGGAATTACACGCTGACACCGGATGACTCGGTGGTGGCGCTGGAACAGATGATTGTCCAGAGCGGCTGGGGACAGATCCCGATTGTCGCCAGCCATGAGGACCCGCGCCTCGTCGGGATTGTGACGCGCACCGACCTGATCAAACACTGGGCGCGGCTGCATCCGGTGCCGGAGCAGCAGCCTGCCCCACAGGTCACACTGGCGCAGATCGACCGCGTGCTGGGGACCGCCGCCGCAAAGCTGATCGATGCGGTCGCCCGTCAGGCGCATCAGGATGAGACCGCGCTCGATCTGTATATGGTGGGCGGCGTGGTGCGCGATCTGCTGCTGGAACGGCGCAACGATGACATCGATTTTGTGGTGGAGCGTGATGCACCAGCCTTTGCACAGTCGGTGGCCGAGGCACTCGGCGGCGATGTGACAACGCATGTCGTTTTCGGCACGGCCAAATGGAAGCCGAATGCACAGACGGCGAAAAAGCTCGGTGTGGAGCCGGAGACGCTGCCGGATCATATCGACTTCGCGACGGCACGCAATGAGTTTTATGAACATCCGACCGCGCTGCCGACCGTGTACAGCGGTTCGATCAAGCTTGATCTCGGTCGGCGTGATTTCACGATCAACACGCTGGCGATCCACCTCAGCCCACCAGCCAGCTTTGGCCGCATCCTCGATTATTATCGCGGCCTGAGCGATCTGGAAAGCGGGACGATCCGCGTGCTGCACAGCCTGAGCTTTGTCGATGACCCGACACGCATTTTACGGGCTGTGCGGTTTGCGCACCGCCTGAACTTCACGATTGAACCGCGCACCGACGAACTGATCACGATTGCACATGGGATGCTGCGGCGCATCACCGGCGAACGCCTGCGCAACGAACTTACCCTGCTGATGCATGAGCAGGAACCCGAACGGGCTTTTGAAGCCTTGCAGTCACGAGACGCACTGGAAGCGATCCATCCGGCGCTGCGTTTCACATCGGAGAACGCGCAGGACTTCGCCCGTATCCCGCAGACGTGGCAGGCGTGGTCTGAGAACCCGAAACTGCGCGATGTGGTGTCTGGCGTCGAGAAAACATCCGTGTACTGGGCGGTGTGGTTCTGCCATCTCTCTGTGGATGACATCCACGCGCTGGCCCAGCGTCTGCTGATCGGCAAGCCGCAGGTATTGATCAGCGCGGCGGAACTGGTGCAGGAATCCGGCCCGCTGACTGCGCCGGAGACAATCCCAAGCCAGATCGACCGGAGGCTGGCGTCGGTATCCGAGGTGGCGCTGATGGCCGCATGGACGACACTGGACACCGGTCCGGCACGGGAACGGATCGAGCGCTATCTGATGGAGTGGCGGTACGTCCGCCCGACGACGACCGGAGAAACCCTCAAGGCGCTGAAGCTTCCGCCGGGGCCACGCTATCGCATCATCCTCGAAGCCCTGCGCAATGCACGTCTTGATGGGACTGTCCAGACAGATGAGGCGGAAAATACCCTGCTCCAACAGCTTCTGACTGCTGAAGCCGATGCTGAAGCCAATACAGAGGACACGCACAAGTGATCACGATTGAGAACATCCAACAGGCACAGCAGCGCATCGCGCCCTATATTGTCCCGACACGGCTGGAACAGGCGAGTGATAGCGAGCGCGTCGGAGATCAGGTGTGGCTAAAGCTGGAAAACGGCAATCTCACCCACTCGTTCAAGATACGCGGCGCACTGAACGCCATGCTGTCTCTGAGCGAAGCGGCGCGTCAGCGCGGAGTGATCACGGCCTCGTCCGGCAATCACGCCCAGGGAATCGCCTACGCCGCGCATCTGACCAATACCCGCGCTCAGATCCTGATGCCTCCCAAAACGCCTCAGCGCAAGATCGACGGGGTGAGGCGCTACGGGGCAGAAGCGATCCTGGTCGGCCCGACCTATGACGACGCCGAACGCGAAGCGATCCGCCGCGCCCGTGAGGAAGGTCTGACGTATGTCTCGCCGTACAACGATCTGCATGTGATGGCCGGGGCGGGGACCGTCGGGCTGGAGATTACGACGCAGCTTCCAGAGGTACAGCGGGTGGTGGTCGGCATTGGCGGCGGTGGGCTGATCTCCGGCGTGGCATGCGCCGTGAAAGCGCATCATCCGCAGGCCGAGGTCATCGGCGTGTGTGTGGAAGGCGCACCCGCCATGTATAACTTCTTCTATAATCAGCAGCTTTCCCAACAGGACACGCTGGCGGACGCACTGGCCGGGGACATCGAAGCGGGTTCGCTGACGTTTGACCACGTGCGGCGCGATGTCGATCAGATTGTCCTGGTCAATGAGGCGCAGATTGCGGACGCGATGCGCTGGCTGGTGTTCCGTCAGGGATGGGTAGGCGAAGCCGGTGGAGTCGCGACGCTGGCCGCCCTGTTAGCGGGGATTGTCCCGCAGAGCGATCAGCCGACCGCCGTGGTCATCAGCGGTGGGAATGTCGATGAACACAGCCTGCGCGATGTGCTGTGTGGTGAGGGCGAGTGAGGGACCGAAATCTGGCGGGTGGATAACGGCATTGCGACAGCGGGATGGCACACAGGCCATCCCCTACCAATGCCTCGGTGTGTAGAGGTGGCATTCTGGCTGCCCATCGAGCAAGTCCGGCCCCTGCGCATAATTCAAACTAGAACGCGCTCGTGACGGTGGGGGGAGGCGGAAACTTCATCTCCTTCACGAGATCCACGAAGGGCTGGTAGCTGAGCTGCACGGTATTCACGCGGACAGCATCTAACAGTGTGGGCAGGATCTCCGGGATGCGGGTGTGCTGGTCATAAGGGGCGCTCACCGTGCAGGTGACCATCACGCCCTGCTCCGGCACCGCGACACCGACGACGAACATGGCATTGCCCTCATCATCAGAGGCCAGATAGTACGCCGCGTCGTAGCCATCCCATTTGAATGAAGTCACATCGGTATAGGTCAGCCCCTGATCGTCGGAGGCACGGCTGAGGCTGTCATTCAGCATAGACTGCACGAGGCCATCCGGCGACGTGATCTCTTCAGGAAGCGGGATGACTGAGGCATAGGCCAGCAGCCCTTCCAGCACACCAGCAGTCTCGACCGAGGCGAAATGCTCACTGATCACGATCCCGTAATCGGTTGCCAGCGTTTCCCACTGATGCGGCTTCCTGAGGACCAGCGTGAGATGATCTTTCGAGTAGTGGACTTCGGTATCGGTCGCAGTGACGGCAGACACCTTCTGGCGCGGGTCCGGCCGGCGGGGGGCAATGCGGTAGCTGACGGGTGATGGAGACTGTTCGTCGGTAGCAGCAGGGGTAAGGCGGACGGTGCAGGCTGTCAGCAGGATGACCGAAAGTATAAGAGCAATAATACGCATATAGTGCTACTTGGTAATTCAACTTTAGGACAATTCTATCTAGTACACTTTACCAAAGATTTATGAGTGCCAACCCTTAGAAATCTGAGAGAGTCCGGACTTTTGCATGAAATCTGGTTAAGTCCCGGCTATGACCTCATGTGACCCTTTATAAACCGCAGATAACCTATTAGAATTCACGCTTCTGGCTCACACACTCGGGATTAGACGGCAATGGGGCTTTTGCGGAATGTACGTCTGCTGTTATGGGCAGGCTTTCTTCATGATTTTCGTCTGTATCTGCCGATACAGATTCTGTATTTCGCGCATGTGACCGGCTCATATGCGGCGGGCATGAGCATCATCTCGGTGATTATGCTGTCCAGTGCCCTGCTGGAAGTACCGACCGGTGTGTGGTCGGATCGAGTCGGGCGCAGGTGGACGGCGGTCGGTGGTGCGGTGGCATCGGCGGCCAGTGTGGTGATCTACGCGCTTGGTGGCCATGTGATCGAGGGCGCGTACTGGATGCTGGTGCTCGGCGCGGTCTTTGAAGGGCTGACGCGGGCGCTGTTCAGCGGGAATAACGATGCCCTGCTCTATGACACGCTGGCGGAGGCCGGTCAGCTTGAGCATCTTCAGGAATACATGGGCCAGATGGGGAATATGCAGCAGCTTGCAGCGGCGATCTGTGCGGTGCTGGGCGGCGTGGCGGCGTTCTTCTCGTTTCCGATGGCGATGTGGCTTTCGGTATTCCCGCAGCTTCTGCTGATTGGCGTGATGCTGATGCTGGTGGAGCCGCGAGTCCGCGAGCATGTGGACGGGAACATCTATCGGCATCTGCGGGAAGCGACAGCGCAGATCGTGCGGAGTCCGCGCCTGCGGGCATTGAGCGCGGCCAGCATCCTGCGGTTTGCGGTCGGAGAGGCGGCGTTCGTCTTCCGCGTGACCTTCCTTGAGATGCTGTGGCCGCTGTGGGCGGTCGGATTCGCACGGGTGGTGTCGCATCTGACGGCGGCAATCAGCTTCCGGTTCAGCGGGCGGATCATCCGGCGCTATGGCGAGTTTCTGCCTTTGGCGGGCAGCGTGATCTACAGCGAGACGGTCAATCTGGTGGCGCTGGTGTTTGCCGGGGTGCTGTCTCCGCTGGTGATGGGGACGACGTCGATCTTCTTCGGTGTCCAGCAGGTGGCGATGAGCGGGCTGATGCAGCGCGAGTTCAGCGACCGGCAGCGGGCGACGATGGGATCGATCACGGCGTTTGCCGGGAGTCTGGTGTTCGCCGTGTTCAGCACGTTTCTGGGCCTGTTCGCGGATCGCTTCGGCGTGGTGGCGGCGCTGGTGCTGGCGTCGGTGATCTCATTCGTCCGGCTTCCGCTGTATGTGTACGTGTTCCGGTCCACAACAGCGCGGGACGTGACGGAGATCAAGGCGGTGGAGGCGTAAGGGCTTGCAGGTAAGGGCTTGCAGGTAAGGGCTTGCAGCAGCAGCAGCGGCAGCAGCACTAATTTTATGTGCTGCTGCTACAGATCCCTACCTAAATCCTCTTCTAGCAGTAGAAGGGGATTTTTACATGTATGTCCGCAGATTTTTAAGGTGCATGTGACTTTATAGTGTAGCACAGATGTTCGCGTTGTGCGGTTAGAGTTTTATAACGGAGGAGTGCCCAAAAAGACCCCCACCTAAATCCTCCCCGGCGCAACAAGTTGCACAGACAGAGGAGGACTTTTTTGTGCGGCAAAATATCCTTTTTCAGATAATGTACCAAACAGGCGGTGGCAACATGTCATTAGCGTTGGAAGTTACTTATCCGTAAGTGCGTGTGCGACTGCCAGCAGATCAGAGGCGCACCCTGGCTCAATATCAGACGTATTTTCGAGCTGTGTGATCCATTGAGGCAGCTCATCGATATGACGGACCATCGTAAACGATCTTTCCGATGGCAGGCATTGTTTCTGAATGGCATTCAACTGCTCCAGTGAAGGCGCAGGAACCACCACCTCGAGCGCATCAACCTTTGTACGAACATCGCGCTGCTCTGTTTCAGGCAGCAGTGCTTTTGCAAATACAATGCGTGCACCATACGGGCTAAAAGCGGCGTCGAAAACACTTTCATCAGACTGATAGGTCGCTAAAACCTCACCAGAAGCAGCATCCCAGACTTTGACCGTTTTGTCATGACTGCTGGTGACCAACCGCGTTCCATCCGGACTCCACTGCGCAGACGTGATTACGCCTTCATGTTCGGTCAGTGTCATTAAAAGCTGACCCGCGTTGACATCCCAGATATTGAGTGCGGAATTGGGCGGTTCAATCGACCCCAAGAAATCTGCATTAACCATTCTGGTTCCATCAGGACTCCAGTCTAATGCGGTAGCCCAATAATGTATCGGAATAGTTTCAACTTTTTGCTGTGTCATCAAATCCCAGATTTGAATTTCCTGTAACCGGCTGACCGCAAACCGATTGCTGTCAGGATGCCAAACGACTTCTGAAGCATCACCGACACTGGGTGAAAAGATCATCTGACCTGCGGTAACATCCCAGATCGTGATTGTTGGCATTGACTGGCTGGCAGTTGCCAAATAAGTACCTTTGCTACTCCAGGCTAGCGATTCAATACCTCCACTGATCGGCCTGAGATATTGAACAGAATAATCTTTCGAGGCATCCCAAACGATGATTTGTCTGTCAACGCCTGCCGCTGCCAACAGCGTTCCTCGCGGATTCCAGGCCATTGTGTAGATCAGTTTGGCGTCTTCAGTCACCAATGATCGGGAAAGTGTCTGGAGAACCTCTCGTGTATCAGCATCAATGACTCTTACTTCTCCAAACTGGGTGGCGATCGCGACGCGCTGTCCGTCTGGATTAAAGGCAATTGAGCGCACGATGTTCATCGTCGAAAAATCCTGCGCTGATAGCGAAGCACTTATCACGCCAAAAGCAACAAACATAACTATCAACGCTATTTTGAATTGCGTCTTCATATGGTTTCGCTCATATCCCTGTGGGCTTTTCCTAATGGTCGGCGACGCATTACGATTCCTCACTGAGTGATATCAGTTCGAGAAATCCGGTCGATTCAGCAGATTCTGAATCAGTTATGTTCTGATCCTGTGGCACGCCAGCAAGCGCTAGTATTTGTTCCTGTTCATTCCACGCAACGGAGAGTAATTTCGCCTCGTGTTTCAGCGTTTTCACGATTTCCTGTGTGGCTGTATCGACGAAATACACGTTTCCTTCTTCAGTGATGGCGACAAACTGTTCGCCATTGGCATCAACAAAGACTGCATCTGTGATAACGTCGTCAGTTTGCAGGAGAACAGCAACTTGTTCGCCTGTTTCAACATCCCACAGCCGAACACTTCCGTCTTTTCCACCTGCGCTGATGAGTTGCTTTCCGTCTTTGCTCCATGACACTGACGCAGGGACGAAATCATGCCCTGCGAAACTTCTTCCGGTAAACTTCCCATCTTGAATGCTTATCACACTGATATATCTTGGTGTGGCCGCGATCGCAAAAGAAGATCCGGTGGGACTCCAACTGATATCCAGAACGCTCACCGCCAAAGGTTCTGCAACAGGCTGCCAGCTTCGTGTATCCCACGCTTGCAAAGTATCAAATCCAGCAGCAACTAACTGTTCACCCGTCGGCTGCCATGCCAACTCAAAAATCCCTTCGGGGAAGGTCTCGATCTCATTGACAAGTGTCCCGCTTTCAACATCCCATATTCTGATCGCTGCATCCCATCCACCGGTTGCTAAAAGCGTATCATCCGGACTCCACGCAAGTGCTGAAGCATTTTCAGCATGTCCGGCTAAATGTTGGATAAGGCGGCCTGTCTGGTCGTAAAGGTAAATCTTCCCGTCAGAATGAGCTGCTGCCAGTAATGTCCCCTGTGAGTTCCACTCGACAGCCCAAATACCCGCTTCAGGATTTGTGTCCTGTGCCTGTGAAGCTGAAAAGCTCGCGTAAAAAAGCAGCATTAGTGATAAGCAAAGAATAGTTTTCAGGTTTCTGCTGCGCATGGTCTTTTGATCTCGTAAACCGATGCATGCAATCTTATAACCTTAATGTTGATTGTAATAGCGATCACACAGCAGTCGTATGGCAAACGTATGACTTATAAGGTTCCCTCACCTCAAATACGGCGCGGTCCGCTATAATGGGGATAGTAAATATGTTCTGTCCCTGAGTGAGAAAGCAAGCGAGCGCCTGATGAATAACGCCTATCAAGAGCCTGATGACATGCACGAGTTCGAGGAAGAACTCGATATTGAAGCGTACTGCGTCCGGTGCCGCGAGACGGTGACAGTGGAGAACCCGCAGGCGGTGTGGACGCGCAAAGGCATGGCCGCCACACGCGGCGAATGCCCGATCTGCGGCGGGACAGTCTTCCGCATGGGCAAGACCGACGCCCACCAGCGCAGCGAACGTCCGTCTCCGGTGGTGGTGGGCGACTCCAACAAGCGCAAGCTGCCGCAGCTCGAACGCGATACGGTGTATGTCAGTTTCACGGAGAGTGACCGCGAATTCGCGCAGAGTCTGGCGGATGACCTGAACAACGTCGGTGTGACGGCGTGGCTGCATGAGATCGAAGGCGATGAGGTCAAATGGGCGGGGGGCGTGCATCCGGCGCTCAAGCAGTGTCACCGGATGGTGCTGGTGCTGTCCCCGGCGGCGGTGAAGGACGCGCAGGTGGCGGCGACGTGGCAGTTCTTCCGCACCCAGAAGCGGCCCGTGGTCATCGCGCATGTGGACGTGCAGGCCGCGCCGCCCGATGCCATCCGACGCAGCCCACGCTTTGATTTCGCCAGCGATTACAAGTCCGCGTTCCGTCAGATGCTTCACGCGCTGAGCAGTTAACCGCTGTACAAAGAGATTCTGCTGCGGGCGGACACGCAGGTCCGCCCCTACTACATTCTTAAGCGCCATACCGATGTAGGTGCGACCTGCGATGTATCGCCGTGGTCGCCCGTTTTTCTCCGTATTTAAACGTTCATCCGCATCACCGCACTGGCGGCGGACCCTGTTCGAGGCGGGTTTGCAGATAGGCCTGGGTGTCGGTGTCGGGTGGGATCTGCCAGTGTGATTCGATCCACCAGGTCGCGCCAGCATCCGCCCAGGGTTGGATGATCTCCCGCGCCTTGTCGGGATTATCGCCCGGAGTCTCACCTTCGACGATGATGTCCTGCTGTGCGCCGCGCTCCGGGCCGTTGACCTCAATCAGATACTCGCGCACCTCACGGACGTGCTGCGGAGTCAGCGTCGCGTGGCCGTTTTCGCCGAGTACCTGCGGCAGAATCCCCTGATACTGTACGGCGCGATCCATCGACTTTTTACGGTTCCACGCGCCGACAATCCAGATCGGAATCGGCTGCTGGACGTTGGGCGGAGGCGGCATGAACGTCGTCTCTTTGACATTGTAGTGCTTACCGCTGAAGCTGAAGGGCTGCCCTTTCCACAGTCCCGTGAGGATGGCAAGACCTTCATCCAGCAGTTCGGCGCGGATACGGCGGTCGGTCTGTTCGCCGAATTCGATAAAACCGGAGTCGATTGCGCCAAGCCCGACGGCGAGGATCACACGGCCATTGGAGAGACGGTCGAGCGTGCCGGTCTCGCTGGCGAGCTTCCACGGACGGCGGCGCGAGATCGGCGTCAGCATGGTGCCGAGGCGGATGCGTTCGGTGCGCATGGCAGCGGCGGTGAGTGTCACCCAGGTATCGACTCCCCAGACCGGCTCCCAGACGAAGAAGCCGTCCCAGCCATGCTGTTCGGCAATCGGGGCAAGGCGAGCGGCGTCGGCGGCGTCTCCGGCAGGCATGACGAATCCGTACTTCATCAGTGAAAGCTCCTTTTCGCGGTAATCGATTAAAATGTGATTTTGAGGCAGCAGGATTCAGAATTATAGTAAGAATGTAGGGCAATGATTGACTCGGAATTCTGACAAATCAGGTGAAAAGGCAGACTTGGATGGTGCACTGCTTTACGCTGCAAAACGATGTCTGGCAGGTGGGGATTCTGCCGGAGACGGGTGGATCGATCGCATTCGGACGGGTGAAGCACCGCGCATGGTCCGGGAAGGACTGGCTGGATGTACTGCGTCCGACTGCCCCGACAGATTATGGCAATTCGAGCAAATGCAGCAGCTTTATCATGATGCCGTGGTGTAACCGCATCCGGGATGGCATACTGGTCTTCGAGGGTGAACGCTGTCAACTGAGAACGGCGCAGGATGACGGCACGGCGCGGCATGGAGATGTGCGTAACCGTCCGTGGGAAATCACACGGGCGTCCGCCACGATGCTCGGCCTGTACTTTGACTCGCGGCAGGCGGCGGATGTCAATTTCCCGTTTGCATTCTCGGCGGTGGCGGAATATGCGCTGGAAAATCACGAATTTGTGTGGCGGCTGGCGCTGACGAATGAGGACGAACGGCGTTTTCCGGCGGGATTCGGGCATCATCCGTATTTCGTGCGGTCACCGATTCAGCCGCAGCAGTGGGCGGAGGCTCCGGTGCTGACTATCGACTGTGCGCAGGAATTCCCGCTGACCGATGCGATGGCGACCGGCGCACCGCAGCCAATTGCGCCGGAAGTCGATTTTCGTCAGGCGCGGCTGGTGGGCGACGGCCAGTTCAATCATCTGCTGACCGGACGCAGTGATGAGGCCGGACACTCCGAAGTCTTCCGGATGCGGTACGCTGATGCGGGTGTCGAGCTGAGTGTAAAGGCGGATGCGATCTTCCGGCATATCGTACTGTATACGCTGGACGATCAGCCGTTTGTGGCGGTCGAGCCGATGACGAATGCCAACGACGGTTTCAATCTCTATGAACAGGGGATCGAAGGCAGCGGCGTCTTTGTGCTGGAACCGGGCGAGACGGTGCGCGGCGAAGTCCGCCTGAGTTTCAAGGCGATGCCGGTTTGAACTGGACTGGTGCAGTCGCTAGTCGAAGTGCCAGACCACGATGGCTCTGCCGAGTGGGGTGGCGAGAAAGGCCATGAGTGCGCTACTCAACAGCACGCTGGATACTGCAAAGGTGCGGGTGGTGGCCTGTAACTGACGCCAGTTCTGCCGCAGATCACCGATCAGGCGAATACCCATCGCGACAAGCAGCACTGGAGTCAGCGGCAGGAGGACCAGTGCGATGAAATGAAGCCAGCCGCCTGCAAATGCGTCACTGAAGATGAGATAACCTTTCGGATCAAAGCTGCCGCCGGTGACCTGCGCCAGATTCTGCTGATGGAGTCCATAGGCAAAGAACGGCAGAATAATCAGCAGCAGATTGGCTGTCAGTGTGACTCCCAACGCGATGAGGATGCTACGGCGGCTGGTGCGGCGGTTCAGTGCTGCAAAGACAATCCCGATCAGTAAGACGAGGAAAGCGAGCAGGTGAGGCATGGCTTGATCTCCTGTAAATTCCTGTGATTTCGATTTTAAGTCGCTGTTGGGTTTTGCGGCAACTTACAATACGATGGGTCGTCAGTCGATCAGACAGGGTTCCGTTTTTTGTTTCAGCAAACAGAAATGAGATAAGTTGCGCCAAACTGCCCACCCTCATTCAGGTAACACACTTAGCAGCATCAATTATTTCCTGCCAATCGCTCTCGCGTTTGGTTTAAATCTCATCCTTTTTTTCATTCAGGGTAATATCGTGCTGAATATCCCTGATGAGGGACATTTATGGTACGGCGTGAAGGCTATCAGCCAGTATGGTGATGTCCCACTCCTGACCTTCAGGGGCTACGATCCCGGACGGTACTACTGGGGGGCTGCATGGTCCGTTCTTATCGGAGACAGTCTGATGGCGGTTCGCTTTTCCGCGATGATCTTTAACGCAATTGGATTATCCTTCGGGTTATTGGCTGTTCATCGGGTGTATCGAAAGCGCTGGCTTTTAATCCCTGTGGCGGTGCTGTTACTCGCATGGATGTTCCCCCGGCATAAATTTGTCGAGGCAAGCCTTGCGATGGCGCTTGCATACTTTGGTGTGCTTCTGGTTCAGGCTCCGACACGGCGAAACTATTTTATTTCAGGTGTCTGCGTTGGGTTGACTGCATTTTTTGGACGTAATCTGGGTTTATACGGTGCGGTGGGCTTCGTTACCCTGAGTGCTTTTGTGTATTTCAAGGTTGATCGCGCTGACCCGCTGAAGCGCTTTCTGGCATTAACAGCCGGGATTGTCACTGGCTATCTGCCGATGCTCCTGATGATCATCCTGATCCCCGGTTTCCCTGAAACCTTTGTGGAAAATATCCTGTTCTGGTTCAGACAGGGGGAAACAAACCTGCCACTGCCGGTCCCGTGGTTATGGACGCTGAATTTCCCACTCAACGAACCGTCTACATTTTCATCGAGTGTGCTGTTTACCCTTCTGCCGCCTTTTGTGATCGGGATGCTGATCCTTCTATTCATTCTGCCGGTGAAAAACGTTTCCCGAACCGCCTTAACTGCTGCGGGTATCTGCATTGGGCTTTTCTTCCTTCACCATGCGTATTCCAGAGCTGATATCCCTCACATCGCACAAAGTGTTCATCCGATGCTGCTTGCGCTGATTGGGGTGCCGCTTCTGCTTGAGAATGAATGGAAACGTCAGCTAACGACCGTTTTGGTCGCTGTATTCCTGATTGTTGTAACCCTTCCCGCTGTTACTGCCACTCCTCTGGGGATGTGGCTGAGGCAGCCATCCGATTACGTTCAGTTCGAGATAGATGGAGATACCTTCTGGGTCAGCAGGCATCAGGCGGCCTATATCAGTGCGGTTCAGAAATTTGCTGAGGAAAACCCGGGCAGGATGGCAGCGATCCCTTATGAGGCGGGTATTTATGCCATTCTGGACCGGCCATCACCTTTCTGGGATAACTATCTGCTCTTTAAAGCGACAGATGAAGTTCAGCAGGAAGCGGTTCGAGCCTTTGAGGACGTTGAGTGGATACTTCTGGGGAATAATGTCGTGGACGGCAGAGCGGATAAGCATCTCGAGGTGATTTACCCTATGCTCTGGAGCTATATCCAGTCGGAGTTTGAGCCTGTCACGGTGGAAGGGCTGCCCACGTCTCACACTATTCTGGTTCGGCAATAATAGCAGTACACTGAGAGAAAAACCGCAAGGAGTGTGATCATGAGCGTTCTCCGTCGCATGCACTGGTTTTTCGTTGCGATGCCGGTTCTCTTTGGCCTGTTTGTCATCTGGTCGCTGGCGACGGCGTCAGTTGAGCCGCAGCGCCTCGGCGGGCCGTTTGTCTATGAGACGACACCTGAACCTGTGAAGACCTCACTTGCTGAAACCGGGACACCGCCAGCCACAGCAGCCAGTACTTCGTTTGCTACATCGGCACCATACGTATCGATGCGGTTATTTGACAACCTACCCCGCGATATTCGGGGCATTCAATCCCCACTGCCCACCGATACACTGCTAGACAGAGCACGTAATCTGATCATCGACTCTGGACTTCAGGGTGAAGCATCCGAAGAGATCTGGCACCTCGTCGACGCAGGAGACTGGAAAGACATAAAGTACTTCGATGAACTAATGGGTTCGCCACCTTTCGTCTTCATCTATTCCGCAAAAGGTGATTTTGTGCGCCGTTACCGCATCGGCTTTTTGACTGGACCGGAGCCAGCACAGCCCGAAGCCTTGAGCCTTATTCTTGATGCCAGAGATGGTTATCTGCTTGCATTCGCCGAAACCTATGTCACAGATCCGATTGCCTTTGGAGTGGAACAGGATCGCCCACAGATCGAGTATTTTGCCACCCAGACACAGGTCTGGGCGACGAGATTCGCGAACAAGGCAACAAAGACCATGATGGCGACGCTCTACGGGACGCCGACACCTACCGCGACACGAGTGAAACCGGAATCGACAGCGGACATCCCGCCGGAAAAGACAGCGGAGCGATAACCCCTCCCCTTAACCTCTTTTCAAGGGCAGGTATGAAACCCCTCCCTGGCCTTCCCCGATTTCGGGGAGGGAACAGGCTACGCTGTTTTATGGTTCTCCATCAACGGAGTATATGAAACAAGTTTCGCAGGGGAGGGTAACACCACACAGTGTGCTGGCACATGCAGTGTGACGGCGTGGGGTAAACGCTGTTTTTGGCACAACCTGAATTCTGGTGGCACAATTTCCGACTATCACTTACCGGAAAACAACCTTCATTTCAGGATGCGCCCTATGCCCGAAATTACCTTTGACCGTTATTACCGCTACGACGAGATCACCCAACTGCTGCACGCCTACGCCGAAGAGTACCCGCAGCTTGTCCGCATCGAAAGCATCGGACAGAGCTACGAAGGCCGCGAGATCTGGGTGGCGATTGTCACCAATACCGAGACCGGCCCGGACAGCGAAAAACCGGCGCTGTGGGCCGATGGCAATATCCACGCGACCGAGGTATCACCGTCCAGCGCATGCCTGTATCTGCTGAACCGGCTGACAACCCAGTATGGTCAGGACGAGGAAGTCACACGGGTGCTGGATACCCGCGCCTTTTACATCTGCCCGCGTGTGAATCCCGATGGCGCGGAATGGGCGCTGGCGGATCAGCCGCGCATCATCCGGTCCAGCACGCGCCCGTATCCGTATGACGAAGAACCGCTCGGCGGACTGGAACAGCAGGACGTGGACGGCGATGGCCGCATGCTGATGATGCGCATCCGCGATGACAACGGCCCGTGGGTGGCGCATCCTGATGACCCGCGTCTGCTGGTGCGGCGTGATCCGACCGAGGTGGGCGGGACGTATTACCGCGTGCTTCCGGAAGGCATCCTGATCGATTACGACGGCGTGACGATCAATCTGCGTGGACGCAAGGAAAACCTCGACCTGAACCGCAACTTCCCGTCCAACTGGCGGCAGGAAGGCTTACAGCGCGGCTCCGGCCCGTACCCAACCTCCGAGCCGGAGGTACGCGCCATTGTGCATTTCATCGCGCATCACCCCAACATCACCGGCGGGGTGACGTTCCACACGTTCAGCGGGGCGATTCTGCGGCCATATGATGACAAGCCCGACGATCAGTTCCCGGTCGAAGACCTGACCATTTACAAGCGCATCGGCCAGAAGGGGACCGACCTGACCGGCTACCCGCACATCTCGGTGTTCCATGATTTCAAATATCACCCGAAGGAAGTGATCACCGGTGTATTCGATGACTGGATGTACGATCACATGGGGGTGTTTGGCTTCACGGTCGAGATCTGGAGTCCGCAGCGGCAGGCCGGCATCGAGGAATACAAGTTCATCCACTGGTACGAGGAGCATCCGGTCGAGGATGACTTCAAGCTGATGAAGTGGAGCGATGAAGTACTGGAAGGCAAAGGCTTCATCGACTGGTATCCATTCGATCATCCGCAGTTGGGCGAGATCGAACTGGGGGGCTGGGACTTCCAGTATTCATGGCGCAATCCGCCGCCGCATCTGCTGGAAAAAGAGATCGCGCCGTTTTCGGACTGGCTGATCTGGCAGGGGCTGGCGTCCCCGAGACTGGAACTGCACAGCGTGGAAGTCAGCGAACTGGGCGACGAGGATGGACGGGTGGCGTATCATCTGCGCGTAGTGGTACAGAATACCGGCTGGCTGCCGACGTATGTCACCAAGAAGGCGCTGGAAAAGAAGGTGACACGCGGCGTGATCTGCGAGATCGAACTGCCGGAAGGGGCGGTGCTGAAGGTCGGCAAGTCGCGTGAGGAAGTCGGCCAGTTGGAAGGCCGCGCCTATACCAGCAGTGCGCTGACAGTGTGGGGGGTGAACGGCTCCACGACCGACCGCGTCAAGTGCGAGTGGGTGATCGATGCCGAAGAAGGCCAGACGGTGAAGGTCACAGTGCGGCATCCGCGTGCTGGTGTCGTGCGGCAGGAAATTGAGTTGAAGTGAAACAACACAGACTCACGGTTGGATGGTATCTGATCGTGTTCGGGCTGGTGGGGATTCTTTCCCTGCCAGCCGGTCTGCTCGTTGGTCTGCCCGCCAGTCAGGGAGTGGGGGCGCTGACACACGCAGATGACGCGGTGCTGTGGGCGGTGAAGCCGGAGCATCCGCTGACGCTGACCAATCCGCTGGGTGCGCCGGTGCGCTATCCGCTGTGGGGTGCGGTGATCGACGCCGCGCCCACTGTCCGGCTTGAGGGACAGATTTCCGCACAGACTGGCTCGGTCATCCTGCTGATCGGACGGGTGCCGCTTGTGCTTGATGCTGAAGCGCACAGCCAGTTTTCGGCTGAACTGACGCCGGATCTGCTGCAGGTGACATCCGCGAGCGGTGACGTCACCGAGCGGCGCTTTGACACGGCACAGTATGAGATCGGTCAGCCGCTGGGGGTGGATGTGCAGTTAGGCGCAGGGGCATCGGTGACAATCGAGTCGCTGACACTGGCTCCGGCAGGGGACGCGGTCACACTGGGGGATGCGTCCCTGAATGCGCTGGCGCAGCCGCACGGCATCAATATCGGTGTGGCGACAGATATTTATCCGCCGGTGCATGATCTGGCCTATGAACGTCTGCTGGCCCA